>NZ_KV799250.1:0-4646 GCF_001809885.1 Corynebacterium sp. HMSC058E07 | reverse complement strand
AACACCGAGTGCGGATGTTCAGAATTGTACCGACGCGATCACCAGTCAAGCATGACCCTGGCGTGGGTGAGGTCCTCAAAAAGATTATCCTCACGTAGCTCGTCGGGCATTCGATGGGCCGAAATGACCGCCTTGCGCATTGATTCCATTGATTTCGATACTCGCCGCTTCGATATTCACCGCACGGATGAACACGATGGTGGAAAGTACAAGGACGGCACTCCAAGAAAACCACAAACGGCGTACTGTACCTTTTCCGAGCACTCTCGTACCGGAGCTTCGAGAGTTGACGAAGAACAAAGCACCAGGAGATCGGGTCTTTCAATCAGACCGGAGAAAGCGGCGTAAAAGAATCCCCGTGTAAAACCAGTGTGAAACAAAACAGTCAGGGCTTTGCTAGGAGTGTTCCCGGCAAAGCCCTGACCTGCGTTTTTAGTTGTGGAGCATAGGAGAATCGAACTCCTGACCTTCTGCTTGCAAAGCAGATGCTCTACCAATTGAGCTAATGCCCCTTGACTATCGAACCAAGCTTCCGAAACTATATCAGACGCTCAAGTCTCTAGTGAAAAGTGTTCGATGGTGGGCCTAGGAGGACTTGAACCTCCGACCTCTTCGTTATCAGCGAAGCGCTCTAACCGCCTGAGCTATAGGCCCTCGAACGAGTAGAAACATTACCCACCATTCCAGCCAATCACCAAATCGCCTGGTTAGATGCGGTTTTTGTGGTTGGAAAGTGGGCGTCAGAAATACTAGAAAGACTAGCGATCCAGCTGGATGCGCACACCGCCAAGAATGCTGGACGACGCGTTGTAGATCAGCGCGGCAATGGGCGCAAGAAGGGTGAAGAGAACGACCTCGAAAAGACCCAAGGCAACAACACCACCGAAGTACATACCGGCAGAGAACCCGGAGGAGTTCGTGAGGTCACCGACAAGCGAATCCAGGCGATCCCACGTGCCCGCAGCGCCGAGGATGATGTAGATCAACGCCATTGCCACAAACCACACCGCAAACAGCGCCAGATTGAAGATCAGGGCCATCTTGAGGGCACTGATTGGCTCGATGTACGTGACGGTGCGCTGTACGCCTCGCTTGGCCGGGTTGCCGGACTTGGAGGGCTTGTCCGTGGTGCTCTTGTCCTGAGCGGCGTTCGCTGTGTTAACGGCGTTGCTTGCGGTGCCGGCGGTGCCGGCGGTGTCAGCCTGGGGCGCAGGCTGCGACGGCTGAGACTGTGCAGGCTGCGCAGGCTGAGCGACCTGCTGAGCCTTGGTAGTCTGCTCGGTCGCTGCTTTATCCGCGGGCTTACCGGCATTCTTGGCGTTACCGGAGTTCTTGGTATTGCCAGCCTTACCGGTATTGGGCTTGCCGGTCGGCGGGGGCGTTTTGTGCGTCATCGCATCTCCGTACTTGTTCGTACTCGTCGGTGCTTTTTTGTGCCTTATACGACAGTAGCCTAGCGGTATCGACCGCCAGGCTACTTAGAGTTAGGGATTACCCAACAGGCTTACTCGGCTTGTTCCGCCTGCTGGGCCTACCTGGACTACTTGGAATCTGCCTCTGCCTTCGCGGTGGCCTCGGCGGACTCTTCAGCCTCTTCCTCCACGTTGCGGTCCACGGCAACCAGCTCGTTGCCCTTGGCTAGATCCACCAGACGCACGCCCATGGTCGCGCGGCCACTGTTGCGGATCTGGCTGACTTCGGTGCGGATCACACCGCCGTTGGAGGTCATGGCCAGGATCTCGTCGTCGTTGTTAACCGTCAGCGCGCCGATCAGCTTGCCACGCTTCTTGTCGTACTTGAACGCAACCACTCCCAGGCCACCGCGGCCCTTCGTCGGGTACTCCTCCATCGGGGTGCGCTTGCCGTAGCCACCGGAGGTAGCCACGAAGAGGGACGAACCTTCCGACACGACCGTCAGGGCCAGCAGCTGGTCCTCTTCGCGGAAGCGCATGCCCTTCACACCAGCGGTGGCGCGACCCATCGGGCGCAGCGTTTCATCGTCAGCGGTGAAGCGCATGGCCTGACCCTCTTCGGAGACCAGCAGCAGGTCGTCCTCGGCGGTGCACAGCTGCGCACCGACCAGGCGGTCGCCTTCGTTGAGGTTGATGGCGATCAGGCCACCGGAACGGGCCGTATCGTAATCCGTCAGGCGGGACTTCTTCACGCGGCCATGCGCGGTAGCCAGCACCAGGTACGGGGCATCCTCGTAGGACTGGATCTGGATAACCTGGGCGATCTGCTCGCCCGGCTGGAACTCCAGCAAGTTAGCCACGTGCTGGCCACGAGCGGTGCGGGTGGCCTCCGGCAGCTCGAAGGCACGCAAGCGGTACACGCGACCGAAGTTGGTGAAGAACATGATGGTGTCGTGCGTAGAGCAGACGAAGAAGTGGCGCACCACATCGTCCTGCTTTAGCTCGGCGCCGCGCACGCCCTTGCCGCCACGGCGCTGGCTGCGGTAACTATCCACCTTCGTGCGCTTCGCGTAGCCCGTGGAAGTGATCGTCACGACCACGTTCTCGCGGGCAATCAGGTCTTCCTCGGATACGTCGCCGGAAGCGGCGATGATCTGGGTACGGCGCTCGTCACCGTACTTATCCACGATCTCTGCCAGCTCGGCGCGGACTATGTCGCGCTGGCGCTGCGGGGATTCCAGGATCGCCTTCAGATCAGCGATAGTCTCCTCCAGCTCTGCCAACTCGTCGATGATCTTCTGGCGCTCCATGGCGGCCAGGCGGCGCAGCTGCATGGCCAGGATGTGGTCGGCCTGAACCTCGTCGACATCCAGCAGGTCGATCAGGCCGGTGCGGGCCTCATCCACCGTCGGGGAGCGGCGGATAAGGGCGATGACCTCATCGAGCATGTCCAGTGCCTTCACCAGGCCACGCAGGATGTGGGCGCGCTTCTCGGCCTCATCCAGGCGGTACTGGGTACGGCGCACGATTACGTCGATCTGATGGTCCACGTAATGGCGCAGCATCTGGTCCAGGCGCAGGGTGCGCGGCACGCCGTCGACGATGGACAGCATGTTGGATCCGAAGCTGGTCTGCAGCTGGGAGTGCTTGTACAGGTTGTTCAGCACCACGCGCGGCACAGCGTCGCGCTTCAGGGTAATGACGATGCGCATACCCACGCGGTCGGAGGATTCGTCGTCGATCTTGGAGATGCCGGCGATCTTGCCATCGCGGATCTGCTCTGCGATCGAGGCCACCAGGTTGTCCGGGTTGACCTGGTACGGCAGCTCGGTGATGACGATGATCTGGCGGTTGCCCTCTTCCTCGATGCTGGTCACGCCACGCATGCGGATGGAGCCACGGCCGGTGCGGTAGGTGTCCTGAATACCCTTGTCGCCGACGATCAGGCCGGCGGTCGGGAAGTCCGGTCCCTTCACGCGCTCCATGCAGGCTTCCAACGCGTCGGCCTCTTCGGCCTCCGGGTTGTCGAGCAGCCAGTAGATGGCCGCCGCCAGCTCGTTCAGGTTGTGCGGCGGGATGTTCGTGGCCATACCCACGGCGATGCCGCCGGAGCCGTTCATCAACAGGTTCGGCACGCGGGACGGCAGTACGGTCGGCTCGGTAGTCTTGCCGTCGTAGTTGGGCTGGAACTCGACGGTGTTTTCGCGGATGTCGCGCACCATCTCCATCGCCAGGGGCGTCATGCGGCACTCGGTGTAACGCATGGCGGCCGCGCCGTCGTTGCCGCGGGAACCGAAGTTACCCTGGCCGTCGACCAGCGGGTATCGCATCGACCATGGCTGTGCCAGGCGCACGAGGGTGTCGTAGATCGCGCTGTCGCCGTGCGGGTGGTAGTTACCCATCGTGTCGGCGACGGGCTTGGCGGACTTCACGTAGCTGCGCTCGGGGCGGTAACCGTTGTCGAACATCGCGTAGAGGATGCGCCGGTGCACGGGCTTCAGACCGTCACGGACTTCGGGCAGGGCGCGTCCGACGATCACGCTCATGGCGTAGTCGATGTAGCTGGACTTCATTTCCTCCTGCAGATCGATGGGGGTAACCCGATCAAAGAGGTTGTCGCTACCGTTGTTGTCGTCGCTCACTGTTTTGAGAAGCCTTTCTGTTTAGCCTTCAGACCTATCCATTCTACCCCCTTGTTGCGGGTTTACTGTGCTTTGAAGGCTTTGGGACGCCACCTTTCCCGCCCCTCTAAGGGAATTCGAAACGCGAAACTCGGCACCGCTCGATCCATTTTTCTTCGCATGAATTCGCAGGTCACAACCGCTGCACCCCTATATGTGGGTATCCCTCTGGGGCTGATGTGAATCTTGCGCACAGCTGAAAAATGGCTTTGACCTCTTGATTTATCAATAAGTACCCAATAAATGCCCTGGACAGGCGTTTTTGTAATTTCTAACGCTGACAAACCAAAAAGCAGAGATTAGCTTAAGAATGTCCGACGTTTCACCTCGAAGCCAAATGGTTTGGCTACACACGAGAACACAGGAGAAAAACATGAAGCTGTCTAAGAAGATCACCGCTACCGCCGCTGCTACCGCTCTGGCTTCCGCAGCCCTGCTGACCCCGGTCGCTAACGCCGAGCCGACCTCCACCACCGACACCGCCACCCAGCCGACCGACACCGCCACCCAGCCGACCACCGCCACCACCACCCCGGCACCGTCCACCACCACC
>NZ_KV799249.1:0-348 GCF_001809885.1 Corynebacterium sp. HMSC058E07 | reverse complement strand
AGAGGATGTTCATTGTGAGTCAACAGCGCAAGAAGTACACGCCGGAGTACCGGCGTGAAGCTGCGAACCTGGTAATCGAATCGGAGCGGCCGATCGCTCATGTGGCTAAGGAGATCGGTGTTTCCGCCGGGCTTTTAGGCCGCTGGGTCAAACTCGAGCGTAAACGCCGAGGAGCCTCGGATGGGATGAGTGAGGCTGATCTTCGTGCTGAGAATGCTCGCCTGCGCCGTGAGTTGGCTGAAGCCAAGATGGATAACGAGTTTTTGTCAAAAGCGACAGCCTTCTTCGCCGCGAAGCAACGCGAGCAGAAAAGTTCGAACTAATGCAGCAGGAGAAGGCGAACTACAG
>NZ_KV799248.1:34418-89302 GCF_001809885.1 Corynebacterium sp. HMSC058E07 | reverse complement strand
AATTAGCCGATGTTCAACACAATGTGTGTGCTGAGACGATTTTGAATGTCGCATAAGTTTGAGTGTTGCTCGCGTCTGTTATGCAGTGTCTGGAACGGCACGGCACACCACTGAAACCCTGGTTGGGGTTTGTTGTGGGTGTGTGTTTTGTTCTGAATTGGTTTGTCGGTGGTTGTTAGCGGTGGGGTCACGCCCGGTCCCTTTCCGAACCCGGAAGCTAAGCCTACCTGCGCTGATGGTACTGCACCTGGGAGGGTGTGGGAGAGTAAGTCACCGCCGGCATTAAAACTAAAGAGAAAGACCCTAGGGGCTCCGATTTACTGGAGCCCCTCGGGTCTTTTTCTTGTTGTCGGGAAGACTGTGAAGGAAGAGCCTATAATTAGCTTGTTTAAACAGTTTACTTTTGGAGGCCGCCCTCGGCGTCCAGACAACAACCCGCATACAGGCCCCCATGCAAGTTGGGGAACCTCTAAGGAGCAACGCTGATGAAGCACACAGATACAAACCAAACACACAGCGCCGCTCGGGCAGTAGACCTACAGAAGATCTACGGCCACGGAGAGACAGAGGTACGGGCAGTCGACGGCATCTCCATCGACTTCGCCGACGGACAGTTCACCGCCATCATGGGACCCAGCGGCTCCGGTAAATCCACCCTCATGCACTGCATGGCCGGCCTCGACTCAATCTCCAGTGGTAAGGCGTTGATCGGCGATACGGATATTTCCACGCTGAACGACAAACAGATCACCGCACTCCGCCGCGATCGGCTGGGATTCATCTTCCAGTCCTTCAACCTTGTCCCTACCCTCACCGCGAAGGAAAACATCACTTTGCCGCTGGACATCGCCGGCCGCAAGGTCAACCAAGAATGGTTCGACGAGGTTGTTGTACGCCTCGGCCTGAAGGAACGCCTGAACCACCGTCCCTCGGAGCTCTCCGGCGGTCAGCAACAACGCGTCGCCTGCGCTCGCGCACTGGTAACCCAGCCGGACATCATCTTTGGCGACGAACCCACCGGCAACCTGGATTCCAATAGCTCCGCCGAAGTCCTCAGCATTCTGCGCAACGCTGTCGACAAGGACGGCCAGACAGTCGTCATCGTCACTCACGATCCGAAGGCCGCCTCCTACGCCGACCGTGTCGTATTCCTCGCCGACGGACAAATCGCAGACGAGCTCACCAAGCCTGACGTTGATGCAATCCTGGGCGTCATGGGCAAGCTGGAGGAGCATTAGTCATGCCCAACTCCACTCGTGCCCACAAACACCGCGGATCGGCAGACGCAGGTAAATCCCGCAGCAGTCATACTCGTGCTGTCGCGAAGGTCTCGTACCGCAGTGTGCTCGCTAACAAGATCCGCTTCACCCTCACCATCATCGCGGTGGTGCTCGGAACCGCGTTTATCTCGGGCTCCTTCATGTTCACCGACATGATGCAGAAGTCCTTCAACGGAGTATTCGAGAATGTTTATTCCGCTGTAGATGTCGACGTATCCCAGAAGGATCCGACAAAGCCGATCACTGAGGAGACCAGGAAGAAGCTGGAGTCTAACCAGGATGTCAAAAGCGTTGCAATGGCATCCGAAACGACAGCCGTCGTCGCCAAGGACGGTAAGCAGCTAAGCACCGGCGGCGCCCCCTCGGTGGTGCTTCCCAATGACACTGACGAGGATGCCCCGGGCCCGTCAATCACCATGGTGGACGGTCGCGCGCCCAAGGGTGCCAAAGAGACCATGATCAACAGCGATGCCGCTGAGAAACATGGAGTGCACGTTGGTGACACCCTGAAAGCCATCGACATTCGGAATAGCCACGAATACAAAGTCGTCGGTATCTACAACACCGACTTTTCGGTCGGCGGCTACCTCGGCCTTGCCATCGAGCCCTCTGTCTATATCGAGCGCTACACGGACGGTACTTTCCCCGATGGCTTCTGGCTCGCCGCCCGCGATGGCGTAACTCCGGATCAGCTTAAAGACTCGATCCAGAAGCAATTCCCGGAACTCAAGGTCGCCACGGGTGACTCGATCGTTGAACAGGCAACCAAGGAGGTCAAGGAAGGCCTCAGCTTCGTCAACTACTTCCTGCTTGCCTTTGCACTGGTTAGCCTCCTCGTCGGCGCCTTTATCATCGCCAACACGTTCTCCATGGTGGTTGCCCAGCGCATGCGCGAGTTCGCACTTCTGCGCTCCCTGGGCGCTTCTCGTATACAGCTGACGACCTCCGTGGTTTTCGAGGCCGTGCTCGTCGGTGTGGTCGGTTCGCTCCTCGGCATCCTCGCCGGCATGGGACTATCCAAGGGCATTTTCGCGCTCATGGACATGGCCGGTTTCGGTCTGCCGAGCAGCGGGCTTAGCCTGACCCCGCAGGCCATCATCCTTCCTCTGGTCATCGGCGTGCTCATCACGGTTATCTCCGCATGGGCGCCCGCCCGCCGCGCAGGTCGCGTGCACCCGGTGGAGGCTATGCGCTCCGGCGATGTTTCCAGCGCCTCGCCACTGAAGCTGCGGACGATCGCGGGGCTGATCGTGAGCCTTGCAGGTGTGGCTGCGGCGGTAGCTGCGCTGTTGCTAAATGACGCCGACACGAAGAACCGCGCGGTCATTCTCGGAGTCGGCGCGCTACTGGTGATCGTCGGTACTTTCCTGATCTCTCCGGCGCTGTCAATGCCAGTTGTCCCCGCACTCGGGCGCGTCATTGGCGCTCCCTTTGGGGCGGTTGGAAAGTTGGCGTCCACAAACTCGCGAAGGAACCCGCGACGGACGGCGACGACGGCGTTTGCCCTTACCTTGGGCGTGGCTCTCGTGGCGGCATTTGGCATGGTCGGCGCGACGATGAAGGGCGCAATGGAAGGCATGATCGGCGATACGATCAAGTCCGACCTCGTGGTCAGTGGTCCTCAGAACCAGGGATTCCCGCTGCCCAAGGGCGTGGAGAAGGCCGTGGAGGAGACCGAAGGTGTGGAATATTCCTCCACGGTTGGTGCGGCGCCCATCAGCATGGGCAAACCCATGGACGAAGGCAATGTCTCATACAGCGGTATGTACGCCTTCTACTACAAAGGTGACCTGGGTAGATCCATGGGTCTTAAGTCCCTGGGGGGAGGCCTGAAGACCGACGAGCCGGGCTTCTACGCTTCCGAAAACAAGGCTAAATCCATGAAATGGAACGTCGGCGACATGGTGCCGATGTATCGCGTTGGTCAGGGGAAGATGGGTGACGTGAAGCTGCTCGGAATCTACACCGAGCCGATCCAGCCCCAGATCCTGATCAACGAGGCTGCACTGGCGCCTTACTCGGGCAAGGGCAAGCCCCTGTCTGAAGTAGGGGACCTGAGGATCATGCAAGTTTTCGTCCACGGTGACGGAAGCGTCCGCGACAAGGAACTGCAGGAGAGGGTGCGCAAATCGGTAGAGCCGTTCATCGTGGCGGATGTTCTGACCACCGCCGAGTACGCGGGCACCGTCTCCTCCGGCATTGATCAGCTGCTCATGATCCTCAATGCCATGCTGGCGCTGTCGATCCTGGTAGCCATCCTGGGCATCATCAACACCCTGGCGCTGAACGTGATCGAACGGAAGCAGGAGATCGGTATGCTGCGCGCGGTGGGCACGTTCCGCGGGCAAGTGCGCCGGATGATCACCCTCGAAGCCGTGCAGATCGCCATCTACGGTGCGCTGCTCGGCGTACTCATCGGCGTGAGCCTGGGCTGGGTATTCGTAAAGGTGCTGGCTTCCGAGGGACTGGATAGCGTGGTGTTCCCATGGTTGCTGCTGGTCGGGATGGTGGTCGGCTCCGGCATAGTGGGTGTGCTCGCCGCGATTTGGCCGGCGCACAAGGCGGCGAAAACCTCCCCGCTGGAAGCGATCGCCGATTAAGGCGAAGCGTACAACTACAATCGTTAACCATGAGCGAGCAGACCCCGAACTCCGACATCGTCAACCTGCCGGGAGCAGATCGCGATGTTCAGGCTGGTGTGGAGCCACTGACGGCGAAGCAGCAGCTGGAGCAGCTGAACAATTTCTTCGAGGACAACTACCCGGAGATCTTTAGCTCCCTCGTCACCGATGAGGGAGCCCGCTACAAGGAGCAATCCTGCCCCGTTCCCGCCGAACTGGTCGACGATACCGAACGGATGTGGGCACGCGTCCCTGACTTGTTGGCGCACAGCAGCCTGTTGGTGCTGGGCGCTGGGCTGGACCATCGCATGCCGCACGTCGCCTACACTTCTCAGGTGCGGGCCGAACCCTGGTCGAAGCAGTATCGCGCCCTGCCGGATGGGGTTGCAGGCACGGTGTTGACGCCCCCTAATCCCACCGGCGCTGTAGCCGTGAGTTTGCACGGCGGACCAGGGTGGTTCGGTGACGGTGCAAGTCACGACCAGTTCTGGCTGCCGCTTTTCGCTTCCATCGCAGAGCGCTCTGGGGTGACCATTGTGGATCTGACCTACCCGCTTCCCGGCTACGGAGCCTGGGACCTCACCCAGCAGGATGTTGCGGAGGCGATCGCGCAGGTCAAGGAGGAGCTGGAGCCTAACGCCTTTGGTTTGATCGTCTTCGGCAGTGGATTGGTGGCAGCGAGCCAGGTTGTGGGTGCGGCCTGTGGGCTGGATTTCCTGGCGGCGCTCAGCCCGCGAATCCCGGAGGGGTTCGCGGTGGATATTGCAGGGGTTCCCACGGCAGTATCCCTGGCGAAGTTTGATAGTCGGGGAACCGGAGGGGGCGTCGTAAAGAAATACTTCGAAGACAGCGGCACCGAGGTGCAGCTCTTCGAGTACGACAGTGAACACATCATCGCAGCTCCCGCGGTGTGGCGGCAGCGGGTAGACGAACTGGCGGAGTGGTTGCACCAGGTAGTTGCAGATTGTTGAACAACATTCTAAGGTGATATGGATCACTGATAGAAAGGTGCTTTAATGTCGAACACAGACGAGCACGCGGGCGACATGTCCGGAGCTAACGAGCCCACCACCGACCAGACCGCAGCCGGCGCGCCGGCTGCCACCCGCGCAGTCACGTTCAGTGCATCGCTGGGCGCAATGTTCCTCATGGCCACCAGCGCCATCGGCCCGGGATTCATCACCCAAACCACCAACTTCACCGTAGACTTGGGGGCGGCGTTCGCGTTTGCGATCCTGGTCTCGATCCTGGTGGATATCGCGATTCAGCTCAACGTGTGGCGCGTACTGGGCGTATCCGGCAAACGAGCAAACGAACTGGGCAACGAAGTCCTACCTGGCCTTGGCTGGGTCATGGCAGCCTTCGTGTTTGTGGGCGGTCTGATCTTCAACATCGGCAACATCGGCGGTACCGGCCTGGGGCTTAACGCGATGCTTGGCCTGAGTCCGCTGATCGGCGGTGGAGTTTCGGCGCTCATCGCTATCTTCATCTTCCTATCTAAGCGCGCGGGCATGGCTCTGGACCGCATCGTCGTTGGTCTGGGTGCGATCATGATCCTGTTGATGATCTACGTCGCGATTGTCTCTTCACCGCCGCTGGGCGAAGCACTGCAGAATACCGTGATGCCGGACGAGGTGGACTTCCTAGTGATCACCACCCTGATCGGCGGTACCGTGGGCGGCTACATCACCTTCGCCGGTGCGCACCGCATGATCGATTCCGGACAGACCGGCGTGGAAAACGTAGGCACGATTACTAAGGTCTCTATCTCCGGCATCATCGTCACCGGTGTGATGCGTGTGCTGCTGTTCCTGGCGATCCTGGGTGTGGTCGCATCGGGTGTGACGCTGGCCGGCAACAACATGGCAGCAGACGCGTTCCGCCACGCAGCAGGCGATATCGGCGTGCGCTTCTTCGGCGTGGTGCTGTGGGCTGCAGGCTTGACGTCTGTGGTGGGCGCCTCTTACACCTCGCTGACCTTCGTCACCCCGCAGTCCATGAAGAAGTCCACCTTCAACTGGTTGGTCGTCGGATTCATCATCGTGTGTGCCACGATCTACCTGGTGGTCAACAAGGCGCCGCAGAAACTGCTGATCTTCGCCGGTGCGTTTAATGGTTTGATTCTGCCGATCGGCTTCGCCGTCGTGCTGTGGGTGGCGTGGCGCCGCCGCGACCTGATGCAGAACTACAAGTACCCGGCATGGCTGCTGGTTCTCGGCGTAATCACCTGGCTGCTGACGTTGTACCTGAGCTGGAGTTCCTTGAGTAAGCTGCCGGAAATCTGGGCATAAGACCTGGGCACAAGAGTCTGGGAATAAAGGAGTGAACCATGGCGAAGGGCGCAGGCAGCCAGAGGGCAGATGACCGCGGTGCGTTGCTGCCGAAGCAGGCGCGCGAGATTTTCCGGGCAGGAACTGTTACCCACACCTCGGGCTATTCGCGGGGATATGCACAGGCGAACCTGATCACTCTGCCCCAAGAGCAGGCCTTCGACTTCCTGCTTTTCGCCCAGCGCAACCCTAAGCCTTGCCCGCTACTCGGAGTGCTAGAGGCCGGTCAGGTTTCCTCTGAACTGCTAGCCGATGGGGATATCCGCACCGATATTCCGCTGTACCGCGTGTACCGCGGCGGCCAGCTGGAAAGCGAAATACCAGATGTGCGCGACATCTGGCGCGACGACCTGGTCAGCTTCATCATCGGCTGTTCCTTCACCTTTGAATCTGCACTGCTGGATAACGGCGTGCCGGTGGAGCACATCGCCCAGGGCAAGAACGTGCCAATGTATCGTACGACCATTCAGACGAACCCGGCCGGAGTATTCTCTGGCCCCATGGTCGTTTCCATGCGCCCCATTCCGGCTGCCCAGGTGGCCGATGCGGTGCGAATTACTTCCCGCTACCCGGCGGTGCACGGGGCGCCTGTGCACGTGGGCGATCCCGCCGCCATCGGCATTGAAGATCTGAACCACCCCGACTTCGGCGAGGCCGTGGACATTCCCGCAGGCACGATTCCGGTGTTCTGGGCCTGTGGTGTGACCCCGCAATCAGTGGTGATGGAATCCAAGCCGGAGTTTGCGATCTGCCACGCGCCGGGACACATGCTGATTACCGACGCGCGCGACCTGCAATACCAAGTGCCCTGACCAGATGCTTTGAGTTCTGCAGGGGGCGGGCTAGCCGAAGTAGCGTTCGATGTTGTCCCGTGTGTGCTGCAGGTGTTCGGCCAGCTGATCCGCGGCCTGTTGCCAGCGCTCCTCCGCGATCAGGTTCGTCACCGTCCGGTTCTGGGCGATGAATTCAATGTGAAACTGGTGGTTCAGGCGGTTGGCTCGGGCGAAGCCCAAGCGCATCTGCGCAGAAATGCGATCCATTGTTTGGTTCAGACCTTCAGCGCCGGCGCTGGCGACGATCGCACGGTGGAAAGCCTGGTTGGCATCAGCGATCGCACGGATATCCTCGTCGGTCGTCTGTGGCAAGGCGGAATCCCGTAGGTTCTCCGCTGCGGAAACGATCCCATCCAGCTTGTCCAGCCCTACCCGCCGACCCCACAGCAGAGCCCCGGGTTCCAAAACCAGCCGGGTTGCGTACATGTCGCTTAAATCCTGGCGCGTAGGCTCAACGATGAAAACACCCCGGTTTGGGATCCGCTCTAGCAGACCCTCCGAAACCAGGGTGGCGAAAACCTCCCGCAGGGTATTGCGGGAAATCCCCAGCGACTGGGCCACATTCACCTCATTAAGCTTCTCGCCCGGCGCATAAGCGCCGGAGGCAATGCCGTCAAGGAGAGCTGAATGTGCGATAGCCGACTGGGAGTGCATAGCAGTACAGCTTATTACGCGATGTGGCCCAGCGCGTCGCCCTTCGAAACATTGTCGCCCGGGTTTAGCTGCGCCAGGGTGATCGTACCGGCGGACTTGGCCTCCACCGTGGACTCCATCTTCATCGCCTCGATCGTTGCGATCGGCTGGCCGACCTCCACAGAGTCGCCGTCGGCAACCTGCCACTTCACCAGCACGCCAGTGTATGGACACGCCACGGCGTTGCCGGCGGCAGAACCACCTGCAGAACCACCTGCGCCGGAGTTACCGGCGGCCGCGCTGGAACCGGCGGCGGGGGAGGCCGAGGGGGCGTCCGTACCAACAGAAGGGGCAGCAGCAACGCCGAAAGAAGAAGGAAGGCTCACGCGGTGCAGGCGGCCGTCGATCTCGACGGTGAGGGTGGTGCGCTCGGTGTAGGCATCCTCGACGTCCTCGGGGGAGGAACCGGCGTAGCCCGCGCCGATGCCCGGCTCGTATTCCTTGTCCACCCAGTCGGTGTAGACGTGCAGGTCATCGCCACAGAAAGCGGGGTGGGTCACGATGTCCTTGTGGAAGGGCAGTACCGTGCGCACGCCCTGGACGCGCATCTCCGCCAGGGCGGCCTGGGCGCGGCGCAGAGCAACCTCGCGGTTCGGGCCCTTGACGATTAGCTTGGTCATGAGGGAATCGTAGAAACCGGGGATGGTGGATCCGGCGCGCACGCCCGCGTCCACGCGGATGCCCGGGCCCGTCGGCACCTCGAACTGGGTGACGGTGCCGGGGGAGGGGACGAAGCCATTGGCAGCGTCTTCTGCGTTGATGCGGAACTCGAAGGCGTGACCGTCGCTGGCAGGATCCTCGTCGAAGCTTAACGGCAGGCCGGCGGCGATGCGGAACTGCTCGGCGACGATGTCTACGCCCGTCACCACCTCGGTGACGGGGTGCTCGACCTGCACGCGGGTGTTGACCTCCAGGAAGCTGACGGTGCCGTCTTCGGCGACGATGAACTCCACTGTGCCTGCGCCCGTGTAGTTCGCAGCCTGGCAGATGGAGCGGGAACCCTCGATGATGTCGGTGCGCTGCTGGTCAGTGAGGAACGGCGCCGGGGCCTCTTCAACGAGCTTCTGGAAGCGTCGCTGCACGGAGCAGTCGCGCGTGCCGATGACGCGGACGTTGCCGTGCGTATCGGCCAGCACCTGCGCCTCCACGTGGCGGGGCTTGGTCAGGAACTTCTCCACGTAGCACTCGCCACGGCCGAAGGCGGCTTTGGCCTCGCGGCCTGCGGATTCGAAGGCCGCCTCGATGTCGTTGTAATCATGCACGACCTTCAGGCCGCGGCCACCGCCACCGAAAGCGGCCTTGATGGCGATGGGCATGCCGTGCTGATCGGCGAAGTCACGAGCCTGCTCCCAGTTCGGTATCGGATCCGGGGTGCCGGGAGCCAGCGGGGCGCCGACCTCGGTGGCCAAGGCGCGGGCGGCAACCTTGTTGCCCAGGGTCTCGATGGCCTCCGGGGCAGGGCCGACCCAGGTCAGGCCGGCCTCGGTGACGGCGCGGGCGAAGTCAGCGTTCTCCGAGAGGAAGCCGTAGCCGGGGTGCACGCAGTCCGCGCCGGCGCGCAGGGCGATATCCAACAGCGCCGGGATGTTCATGTACGTTTCCGCGGCGGTGTTGCCGGGCAGGGTGTAGGCCTCATCGGCAATCTTTGCGTGGAGGTTGTCCACATCCGCTTCAGAGACGACGGCGATGGAGCGAATGCCCAGGTCGCGTGCGGTACGTGCAATGCGCACTGCGATCTCGCCACGATTGGCGATAAGGACGGTCTGCAGGGGGAAGGTCTCTTGGCTCATGTGTTAGGTTCCTCGTCTTCTTTGGTTCTTCAGTGTTGTGTCGGGTGTGTTAGCGGGCAGGATCGGTCGTTGCGGCAGGCGGGTCGAAATCCACAAGCTCGAAACGCACGGTGTCTCCCGGTGCGAACTGGCCTGCCTTATCCAGGTCCTTGTCGATGACCGTGGCGATGACCGGATATCCGCCGGTGACGGGGTGGTCGGCCATGAACACCACCGGCAGGCCGTTCGGTGGCACCTGGATGCTGCCACTGACCATGCCCTCGCTGGCAAGTTCGCCGTCGCGGCTGCGCTGCAGCGGGGTGGGGGCGGCCCCGTCTTCGTCTTCTGGCAGCGCTAAGCGCAGACCTACGCGGTTGGACTGTCCGGTCACTGTCCACTCCAGCTCTGTGAATCGCTGCAGCTCCTCGCTGCTAAACCAGTCTTCGCGCGGCCCGGCAACGCAGCGCAACACGTTGGTGCCGTCGAAGGGGTTGGTCGTCGCCGCGCTGACGGAGGCCTTGGCGGTGCGGCGCCCGGCCTTCAGCACGTCGCCGGTGGATACGGGTCGCGGGCCAAGCCCGGACAGCACGTCGGTGGAGCTTGAATCCAGCACCCTGTCGGTCACCAGTCCGCCGCGCACGGCTACGTAGTTGCGCAGGCCGTTGCCGGCGCCGCCGAGTGGCTCTACCTGCAGCGTTTGCCCGGCCTTGACCTGTACCGGCGAGCCGAGCTCGACGGTGCGCCGACCAATCGAAACGGTTGCCTGCGCACCGGTAACGCACACTGCGGTATCCACCAGCGCTTCTAGCCCGATACCACCAATGTTTTCCAGCACAGTGGCCGACGATGCATTGCCCACCACATCGTTGGCCGCCCAGGCGCTTGCGCGGTCGACGGCGCCGGAGCTATTCACGCCGATGTCGCCGTGCCCCGCACGCCCCGTGTCCTGGAACAGGGTCTGCAGCCCTGCGTCGATGACCTTCACGCTCGGGCGGGCGGGGACGATAGGTGTGTTGCTTGTGGACGCCCCCACGCCCCCACCGGCCGACTTTTCCCGTGGGGCTTTTGCGTTTGAGTCGCCGGAAGCGGTGGAAGAGTCAGCCCCGGCGCTGATGGATTCCCGCACCTGGCGGTAGCGCACCGTATCGCCCGGCTGCAGGAGCGCGGGTTGCTCGGCGTTCGTGTCCCACATCGGCTGCGTGGTGTGTCCCAGCAACTGCCAGCCGCCGGGAGAGGTGCGCGGGTAGACGGCAGAGAACTGCCCGGCCAGTCCCACCGCGCCAGCCGGAACAGCCGTGCGCGGGGAGCTGCGGCGGGGAACATCCCAGGTGTAAGTGTGATCGCCTTCTGCCGGTACGCAGTAAGTAAAGCCCGGGGCGAAACCGCCGAAGGCTGCCAGCCACTGCTGCTGGGTGTGGCGGGGGATCAGCTCCTCGGTGGAAATGCCCATCAGGGTCGCGACATCCGCCAGATCCTCGCCGTCGTAGACGACGTCGATGGTGACTTCCCGCGGATTCGCTTCGGCAGAGGTCTGCGGGTGGAAGTCCCGCAGGGCGCTCAAACCGGCGATGGCGGAGGAGTGGGCGTCAAAACAAACCAGAACAGTGCGCGCCGCGGCGATGGCCTCTACCTGCCCCGGCAAAGGGGTGGCGACCAGCGAGGCATGCCACGCCATGACGGTGACGAGGTCGGGCAGGTCGACGATGACGGCGCGGGTGCCGACGGGGGAAACGGAGTGGCTCACAGGAAGCTCCCGATAGTGATGTCGTTGGCCTTAAGCTCAGCGGCGATGCGCTCCGCCATGGCGACCGCGCCGGGGGAGTCGCCGTGCACGCACACCGAATCTGCGGCGGTGCGGATCGTGGAGCCATCGACGGCCTCGATTGTGCCTTCCTCGGCCATACGTACCACGCGGCGGGCGACAACCTCCGGGTCGTGTAGCACGGCGCCGTTCTCGCGGCGGGAAACTAGTGTGCCGTCCGGGTTGTAGGCGCGGTCGGCGAAGACCTCGTTGATCACGCGCAGGCCGGCCTTTTCCGCGTAATTGGCGGCAACCGCGCCGGGCAGCAGCATGACGGGCAGATCCGCGCCGAAGGCCTTGATGCCCTCGATGACGGCCTTGGCCTGGGCCTCGTGGTGGACGATCGTGTTGTACATGGCGCCGTGGGGCTTGACGTAGCGCACCTGGGTGCCACGGGCTTTGGCCAGCGCGTCCAGGGCGCCGATTTGGTAGAGGACCTCGTCGGCTAGCTCGGCGGGGGAGTAGTCGATGAAGCGACGGCCGAAACCGGCCTGGTCGTTGTAGCCGACGTGCGCGCCAACGGCAACGTTGTTCTCCGCGGCAGCCGCCAGAGTGTTAGAGATCGCGTGCGCGTCGCCGGCGTGAAAACCGCAGGCGACGTTGGCGCTGGAAACGATGGCCACCATCGCCGCATCATCGCTGACCGGGTTACCGCCGGTCGTTTCGCCGAGGTCGGCGTTGAGGTCTATGGAAAGCGGGCTGCGGGATGGGGACATGTGATCGACTCCTTGCGTGATTGGACGCGCAGTCGGACGCGTGGCCGGAGTGCGAAGCAGCGGCACCACCGGCCGGATTGTTCAACAATGTGGGTGCCAGTCTAGTGACCTACACAACCATTGTGAAATCAATCACGGGCTTTTCGCAATAGTGATCTGCGTTAGTTCTTCGGCTTTCCGCCCGTGGGCTGTTCCAGTACGTAGACGCTGCGATTGGCCTTCTTGGCCTTGTCCACCTGATCCAGTAGACCGTCCAGACGGTTCCACAGATTCGTGCTAATTGCCCGCTCCGCACGTTTCCAGACCTTCACATCCCCGGTGCCCCACGCCACCGGCATGGGGGAGATCTCCTCGTAGACCTTCGGGCCGCGCGTCGGGCGGTAGCCGGTCACTGCCATGGACGGCACCCGCGCACCGACCTCGCGAGGAACACCCGGCACAGAGGTCACGGTGCGGACCGCCAGGGCGGGGACGGTGCGCTGCGGATCCGCAGAGGCGTCCACCAGCATCAACAGCGACATGTCGCGGGCGTTGACCTCCGCGATCATCGCCGGGGCAAGCTGGTACATGTCAAAGTACTGCTGTGGCGATCCCATTTTGCGGGGCAAGATCGGGATCAAGGCCAGGCACAGTAGCGCGAACACACCCAGGGCAAAGCTGATGGCTATGGCCCACCAGTTAGAGCCTGCGGTGAGAAGCAGCACCGCCACGATCACTCCCAGAACTGCGGCCAACACACCCGCCGAGACCTGCATGCGCTTCGCATCGCGCAGGAACTCGTTGTGCTTGCGGGCGTATTCCTCGTCGACGTCGAAGTTGAAGTCGACCTGCATTGGTTGCTGGGCTGCAGACATAGGGGTGCTCCTTAAAAACGGCAGTAACTAAAGATTCTAAAGGTCGAAGGAATCGACAATGCGGTAGCCATAGCCTTGCTCGGCCAGGAAGCGTTGGCGGTGCGCGGCATAATCCGCATCCAGGGTGTCGCGGGCGACAATGGAGTAGAAGAACGCCTCGCCACCGTCCGGCTTCGGGCGCAGGATTCGGCCCAGGCGTTGTGCTTCTTCCTGGCGGGAACCGAACGTGCCGGAGATCTGAATGGCGACGGACGCGCCGGGCAGATCGATGCTGAAGTTCGCCACCTTGGAAACCACCAGCGTCTGTAACTCGCCATCGCGGAACTGCTGGTAGAGCTTCTCGCGCTTGGCGTTGCCGGTCTTGCCGTCGATGACGGGCACGTCCAGCTCCTCGGCGATCTCCTCCAGCTGGTCGATGTACGCGCCGATGATCAGCGTAGGCTCGTCCGGGTGCATCTCCATGATCTTGCGCACCACCTTCGTCTTCGTCGGGGTGGTGGCGGCCAGGCGGTACTTGTCGGACTGCTCGGCGGTGGCGTAGACCATCCGCTCGGCCTCGGTCAGCTGCACGCGCACTTCGGTGCAGTCTGCCGGGGCGATCCAGCCCTGGGCTTCGATGTCCTTCCACGGGGCGTCGTAGCGCTTCGGCCCAATCAGGCTAAATACGTCGCCCTCGCGTCCGTCTTCGCGCACCAGGGTGGCGGTCAGCCCCAGGCGGCGGCGGGACTGCAGGTCAGAGGTCATGCGGAACACCGGTGCGGGCAGCAGGTGCACTTCGTCGTAGATGATCAGCCCCCAGTCGCGGGAGTCGAACAGCTCCAGCGCCCGGTATTCGCCCTTCGATTTCCGTGTGACCACCTGGTAGGTCGCAATGGTTACGGGGCGGATTTCCTTCTTCTCTCCGGAGTACTCGCCGATCTCGTCCTCGGTCAGGGAAGTACGCCGCACCAGCTCGTCCTTCCACTGCCTGCCCGCGACCGTGTTCGTCACCAGGATCAGGGTGGTGGCCTTCGCTTTTGCCATGGAAGCCGCGCCGACCATCGTCTTTCCCGCGCCACACGGCAGGACGACCACGCCCGAGCCGCCCTCCCAGAAGCTATCGGCCGCCATCTCCTGGTAATCGCGCAGCTGCCACTGCTCGTGTTCCTGCGACAGTTCGATGGGGTGCGCCTCGCCGTCGACGTAGCCCGCCAGATCCTCTGCAGGCCAGCCGACCTTCAGTAGTTCTTGCTTGAGCCTGCCGCGCTCGGAAGGGTGCACAACGATCGAGTCTTCGTCGATCTCTGTGCCCAACATGGGCTTGATCTTTTTGTGACGCCGAATCTCCGTCAACACAGCCCTGTCCGTCGTCTCTAGCACGAGCCCGTGCGCCGGGTGCTTGATGAGCTTCAGCCGCCCGTAGCGATCCATCGTGTCGGCAATGTCGATCAGCAGCGGTTGCGGGACGGGGAACCGCGAGTAGGTTTCCAGCACGTCCATGACCTGCTCCGCGTCGTGCCCGGCCGCGCGGGCGTTCCACAGCGCCAGCGGGGTGATGCGGTAGGTGTGCACGTGCTCGGGCGCGCGCTCCAGCTCCGCGAACGGCGCCAGCGCGGTGCGCGCCTCCTGGGCTTGCTCGTGGTCGATTTCCAGCAGCACAGTCTTGTCCGATTGGACGATCAATGGGCCGGTGCCGATACTCACTAGCTGGCGCTCCTAACGGGTCTCGGGGCAGCTTTGGTTAGCTCTGTTTTTGGGACAACCTTCCACTGTAGTCTCCCGCGTACGCACCAGTGGCGCTAGTACTCCACGCTGCTGAGCCGGTGCGGTTGCACGGTGAAGCTTTCCCCGCTGATTTCGGAAACCATGGCGATGGTCGAGGGGCGGATCATCACAATGGAAACTTGGTCACTGGCCTGTTGGCCGTCGTTGTTAACGTAGCTGATCCGCACGATGGTTCCGGAAGAATACGCCTGCGAGATCGCCGCCATCATTTCTTCTGGCGTATGCACAACTCGCGTTCCGTCGGGCTGGCCCTGCGCATCCGGAGTGCTGGTCGTGCCCGCAGCGTTGGCACGCTCGTGGCTGCGCCGGAAGCCCTCGATCGCACTCGCGATAACCTGCTCGCTGTCGTCGGCCATGCCATCGGCGCTGCGATCGACTGATCCATCGACAGCGCAGCGCAGCCCCGGGCGCGCTGGGGTGGCCACCCGCGACAGCACTGGCGCGTCGGCGACCGCTTGGCCGCCTTCCAGGCGCAGCTGCACGCCCATGGCCTCCAACCGGTCAGTGACAAACGACAGCTGAGCTGCGGAAACCGCCACCGTCGGCGCAATCTTCCGCAGCCGCAGACCCTCGATATCCGGCAGCGCCAGAATACGGTCCAGCGCCGCAGGTTCTTTGGTGCTCAGGTACATCTGCGCCACTCCGGCGGTGGCCTGCGACTGGCTGCGCTCCGCATCATGCAGCATGTAGCGCAGTGCCTGCGGCACGTTCTCTGCCCCGCCCAGCGCGCGGGCTTCCAGAAACTCCTCGATCTCCTCGGCGCCGAGCCCCGACCGCAGCGCCCGCTCTACCGATTCCTTGGACATTCGCCACACACTGGCCATTCCACCGGATTCCTGGTCGCTGAACTTGGCCAGCATCGCCTGATCGGTCGGGTGCAGCAGCCCCGGCGCCATGATCGTGTGATCTGCCTGCACGATCAGTTGCTCCACCGGGGCGGGCAGAATTTCCGCCAACGCGTCGGCCAGATCCGCCACGGGGTCTGCGCTGCCGCTCAGCACGTCACGCAAGGCGCCCATTGCCCGGGTAGGTACGGTTTCTCTTCTTAGGGACGCCAACACTCCGACCTCCTTCGCCTCCTCCCACACTGCATTCCAAGCGGTGTGCGTGGTGCGCCAGGCCTCACCGGGGCGCAATCGCCAGAGCTCCCGGTGAAGTTCGTTCGGTTGGGGCGTAGGGGCGTCATCAAAAAGGGCGGCGAAGGTACGGCGCAGTCCGCGGGCGGCGTGCGATGCGGTGCCGGCTTCGAAGGGGCGCGTGTCGGGTTCCTCGACGAACCAGGGGGCGTAAGCGCTGTTGGCCCAGCCGACTAGGAGGATCGCCCAGGCAGTGGCGGGGGAGGCCTCCAGGAAGTCGAGGGCGAGCTCCGTGGGAGCCCAATAGTCCCGCGCGGGCTGCCCGGCCGGGGTAGGGGTGGCGCGGCCGCGTCCGATGAGGTTCGCGTGGGCGAGCCAGGTGAGCAGATGCAGCGTGGCCTCGGCGGGTTCGTCCCGACGGCGGGCGACTTTGTTGATCTCGCGGGTGCCGATGCCGCCGGACGACAGGGGGACGATCGGGTTGCGGCCGAGGTCTTCGATGAGGTGGCTGAGATCCTGGATTAGCTGCACTGCCTGAGCGGCACCGGCATCGTCGGCGCGGGAGTTCGCGGCGGAGTCGGCTGGGCTGGTCGCGCTGATGGGCGCGAAGTGGCCACCCGGATCGGTGATGAGCGTGCCGTGCAGTAGTTGCTGCACACGGCCGGTGAGGCGGGCGGTCGTATCGTCCAGCTGATCCAAGATGCCCTGGCGGACCAGGGTGGGGAGCGGCTTCGACGGATCCGCACCCTCGTGCAGGGAGGTTGAGTGCCCCACGCCGCCTCCCGCGGCCAAGGTGGATAACAGGCGGCGTTGGCGGGGCGGCAGTTCGTCGACCACTCCCGGCAGCTCGGCCGAGGGGATGGGGCAACGAGTGCCGTCGACGAGCCGCCAGAGCTGCTCCGTGGAGGGCTCGAACATGCGGGGGAGGTGCGGTGGGATCTTCAACTGCGTGGTCGCGCCGGGCAGTTCGGGGGAGGGGAGTTGGAAATCGGGTCCAAAGACCAGCCCCCAGTGGCATAGGGACTGGACGGCCCCGCGTACCTGCTGGTCGTTGGGGCGCTGCTGCGCGGGAGTGCCGGCGATGTCGAAGAGTTCCGTGAGCATCTCGGCCAGATCCGCCACCGTGCACGGGTGGTGGACAGCATCGAGTTCGCAGGCTGCGTGGCAAACGGCCAATTCCAGGGAGTTTAAATGGATCAGCGCCGGGTCTGGGGCATCGCCGAACAGTTCGGCGGACTGGCTGTGGCTACCCGTGCTGCCGGGGATGGACACGGCGGTAGAAAGGTTATCCAGCGCGGCGTTGTTGCCGGTGAGGTTTTCCACGAAGGTCGTGGGGTTGGAAGCCAGCAGGCGGGTAAGTAGATCCGCGAGTGCCTCGTCCGACTGCCCGAACAGCCAGTCCCCATAGGAGGGGAACCCGCTGCGGGTGGAGGCGGGAGACTTGCCTTTGGTGGTCGACTTCGCGGAATGGGGGCACATAATCGACCTATTTTAGCTTGCAGCGTGCCTTTTGCCTTCTGATATGCCAAGATACAACTATGGCTAACGTTGAGAAGAAGGGCTACGTCGACGCAGGCTGGCCCACTGATATCCCAGAGGGTCACCACGCCGTTACCGAGCTGGTGGCTGATACCGCGGGCGCTTTGAGCCCCTACGGCGACATCGAGTTCCCGGTCGATGCTTCCGAGCTGCCGTACGTCCACTCGTTCACTGTTATTAACAAGTAACTGAACGTTCACACCGAGGTGGTGTGCGTCCCCCGTGCTAGAGGGGGGATGCACACCACCTTTGTGCTTTCTGTGGGCAGGTGTGTGGCCTAGCTGTGGTGGTTAAAGAAAAACCGGACTAGCACGCGGAAAGCGTGCCAGCCCGGTGAAGCCTAGATGCTCTTAGTGAGGCAGAACGTGCTGCAGCTGAGCGGAGTACTTCTTGTAGGTGTGGTTCCAGGAAGACTTGTTGGCATTGTAGAAGTCGGTGACTTCCTTCGGAACGGAGAAGCCCAGGGACTCGATGCGCTTGACCAGTGCGTCGTAGAACTTGTCGATGGCCAGAGCGTTGGAGTTGCGGGACAGGTCGCGGACTGCCTGGTTAACAACCGGAGCCGGTGCGACCGGCTTTGCCTTCGGCTTTGCCTTCGGCTTTGCCTTCGGCTTAGCCTTTGGCTTAGCAGCGGCGTTGCGCGGGGTCGGCTTGGAGTTCAGACCCAGCTTGGCGGAGCAAGCCGGCCATGCACCCCAACCCTGGCCAGCCAGAACGCGCTCTGCAACGGCGATCTGCTGGGAGCGGGTTGCCTGGTATGCGTACGGTGCGTACTGCTTACCGCCGTAGGCAGCCCAGGTGGACGGGCTGAACTGCAGGCCACCGTGGAAACCGTTGCCGGTGTTGATGGACCAGTTGCCGCCAGCCTCACACTGAGCCAGGCGATCCCAGTCGGAATCCGGGGCTGCGGAAGCGGTCGGTGCCAGCAGGGCGGAGGTCGCTGCAACAGCAACGCCTGCTACGGACAGGCGGGCTGCGGTGGAGAAAGAGCTGGTCTTTGCGTGACGTGCCATGTTCGCTGAGTTTCCCTTCGGGCGCCAGGTGTTTGTGTATTGACGCCTTTTGTTTCGTTATCTCTTGAAAAACAAGAACTTTATTCGGTTCTGACGTCGAGCAGTTTGCTCGTTCGCCTTTTGGTCATGGGTTACCGTACTGGTTTGTCACGGTTGTGTCACGTTTTTGACAAGATCCGTATCTTAGCTTCCGTTAAGGCGATGGATAAGAACTTATTCTGACCTGGCGTTTACTCTATTGAAACCATTTTGTTATCGTTCCGTTATGTGATGAACGTCACAAATTGGGCGTAACTGGTGGGGTTGCTGAGATTTGCTCTACCTCAGTATTCTCGCTAATCTAGGTCATTCTATTGCCGGAGCGCAGGCACAGTATTCTCTCTATCTTTTCTGCGCTCCCCGTGAAGTAATAAAGGAACAGGGTGATCCCATGCCAACCGGAAAAGTGAAGTGGTACGACGCAGACCGCGGCTACGGCTTCGTCAGCAACCCAGGGGACGAGGACGTCTACGTCGGTTCCCAGGTGCTGCCCGAGGGCGTCACCGAACTGGTCAAGGGCCAGCGCATCGAGTATGAGTTCATTGCCGGCCGCCGTGGCCCGCAGGTGCACACCATGACTGTGCTGGACAACGGCCCCCGCCGTGCACAGCACAAGTACGATGCAGAGCAACTACAGCAGATGGTGCAGGATACGATCACTTTGCTGGATGCCAGCGTACTGCCCGTTCTGCAGTCCGGTCGCCGCCCGGAACGTAAGGAAGCGCGCCAGGTGGCGGAGATTCTGCGCACGATCGCGCGGGAGCTCGACAGCTAACCCCCTAAAAACAGAACTCCAAACCCCCTACCGCAGCCACCTACTGGGCGATTTCGATCGACCAGATGGTTGCGTAGGGGGTTTGTTCGTCGTTGTCATCTAGCCCGACCAGCATGGAGTGCAGCTCCACGACTCGCAGTAGCGGCGTGCTGCCGTCCTTCGCCTTCACGCTTGCCTCGGTCTTCAGGGTGACCTCTTGGCGTTCGTTGCCCTTGTAGTAGTTGTCCTGGTTAGCGCCCGGATCATTGAAGATCTGCAGCATGGACCAATCATGGTCGTACACATCCTCCGGCAGCTTGAGGGTGACCTCCTTCGCATCGCCCATTTCTAGCTTGTAGGGCTCGCTGGGGCGGCAGTCCGGATCATCCAGCTGGCAGGCGGAATACGGGGCGATCTCTACCTCCTTGCCGTCAACGACAGCAATGATTCGCTGGTCCTTAGGCAGGGTCTCGATCTTCCCGTCCTGCCAGCGGTTGTACAGAAGTACGCCGCCGATCACCACGACAACGAGGGCCACGATGGCGCCCATGGTCAGCAATTGCTTGCGCTGCGCACGCTGGCGTTGTTGCTTCTTGGACAGCTTCGGTGCAGGCTTCCCGGTCCCCTTTTCGGTGACCTTCTTAGTGGCCTTGCTGTTAGCCTTTTCGGAAGTGTTCGTGCTGGATTCTTCTTGGTCGCTCACGGTTTTCGATCCTAATTCACTGCGTGGACAAGCCCTAACCAGTTCTGCGAACGCTTCTTAGGCCTGCGGTTCCTTGAAGCGCACCTCGTACATTTCGTCCCACAGCTTGCCCGTCAGATAGAAGCGGTGATCTTCCGGGGTGCTATTCGGAACCACTGCGATGCCGTTGAGGACATCCGCGCCGTCGCGCTTGGCGGCGGGGAACAGGCCGGAGGTGTCAACGACGTGGGTGACCTTGCCGTCCTCCGGGTCGATCTCCAGGATCGTGTTGGTCTGCCAGACGTTCGCCCACACCTTGCCATCCTCAGTGCATTCCAGCTCGTTGAGTTGGTCGGTGCCGGGCACGTCGACGGAGCCGGTCTTGTCGAAAGTCTCGGGGTCGCGGAACGTCAGCGTGCCCGATCCATCGCTCATTACAAGTCGATCCTGTTGGGAGCACAGCCCCCACCCCTCGGTCTCGTAGTCGGCCCGGCCGGTTTCCTCCAACGTGCGCGCATCACGCTTGATTGCCGTGTGTTCCTGCCATGTCAGCTGCCACACCGTATCGCCGTGGATGGCTACGCCCTCGCCGAAGAAGTTGTCGCTGAGCTTTTGCTCGCTGCCTTTCTGCCCTTCCAGGTCGGTGTAGTAGATCCGGGATTCGCCACGCAGCCCGGTCCCAACCAGCAGTCGCCCATCCTCGGCGGTTTCCAGCCCCTGCGTAAACGCTGACTTATCCCACGGATGCACCTTCTCTACCGTCGCTTCGAGCAGCGGGGCATTGCCGTACTGCTCGGAGGTGTCTCCTTGTTTAATTGGGGACGCCCCGTCGTCCGAACCGCACGCCGATAACGCACACGCTAAGGCTGCAGCTCCTACAGCTGCGACGACCTGGGTCGACACACGCCCTTTCTGGGATCGGTGGAGGGATGCGTGAGGGTGGCGTCGATAAGAGAACATGCAACCATCATGCACCACAGCGAGGGGACGGCAGGCATAATGGTTCAGGTGAGTAAGAAGATTAAGGCAGATCCGATACTTTTTTCTGCACAGGCAAAGGACATGGCCCGCGCCGCGGTGGAAGAGGTCGGCGACGACGAGGTGGGGGAGTTCCTCGGCATCGCGACGCAGGATGAGGGGGTAGGGGTCTACCGCTTCGGCAGCCGCGTCCCCGGCTATCGGGGCTGGGAGTGGGTCGTGGTGCTGGTGACAGTGCCGGGCAGTGGGGTTCTCACGATCAATGAGGTGAGTTTGCAGGCGGGGGAGCAGGCCTCCCTGGCGCCAGAGTGGGTGCCTTACGAGGACCGGGTGCAGCCCGGCGACCTCGGCCCCGGCGACACGCTGCCGCCGCGCCGCGACGACGAGCGGCTGATCGCCTGGGCGCAGCTGCAGGACGGCGATGGCTTCCTGCGCAACCCGCGGGCCGGAAACACCCTGTCCCACGTGGGGCTGAAGCAGGCCCAGCGCAGATGGCGCGAAGGCGACTATGGGCCGAGGTCCGAATTTGCCAAAAAGGCGGAGCTGCAGTGCGAGACCTGCGCGTTCTACCTGCCCGTCGACGACGTAGACAACCGCATCGGCATATGCGCCAACGAATACTCCGCCGATGGCCGTGTGGTGCAGGAAGATTATGGTTGCGGTGCGCACTCAGCGACTGTAGAGGAATCCATCGGCGAGGAGCTGGGCGAAGGCACCAGCAACTACGGCGTGTATGTCGACGGCGGGCTGTCGCGCTTCGAGTAACCCCTTGATGGCCTTCGAGTAGCGCTTAATAGTTGCAAAAATACCCTGCGTAGTGGTTACTTATTACTTGTCGTTTCATATTGTGGTGACTGCCTACAGTTCTGGGATTGGGGGCAGTACCCACGAACTACTCGTACAGGTAGGGGAGAATCCCGCATGTCAGATGCACAGGCCGCGAGGGCCGAGAAAAAGGTGGACAAGAAATCCACAAACGAGGATCGCGGCTTCCTAGACCGCTACTTCCAGATCTCGGAGCGTAACTCCACGGTGGGCACCGAGATCCGTGGCGGTGTGGTCACGTTCTTCGCGATGGCCTACATCATCATCCTAAACCCGCTGATCCTGGGCACTAGCGCGGACATTAACGGCGACGAGCTGGGCACGGCCCGCGTGGCTGCCGTTACCGCTCTGGCCGCTGGTGTGATGACCATTGCCTTTGGCGTGATTGCCCGCTACCCCTTCGGCATCGCCGCTGGCTTGGGCATTAATACCCTGGTGGCGGTTACTTTCGTCGGCACCGAAGGGCTTTCGTGGCCCGAGGCGATGGGCCTGGTGGTGATCGACGGTATTCTCATCGTGCTGCTGGCGATCTCCGGCTTCCGCGAGGCTGTATTCAACTCCATTCCCGACTCCTTGAAGGCCGCCATCGGCGTGGGTATCGGCCTGTTTATCGCCCTGATTGGTCTGGTGGATTCCGGTTTTGTTCGCCGTATTCCCGATGCTGCGGGCACGACCGTGCCGGTTGGCCTGGGTATTAATGGTTCGATTGCTTCCTGGCCCACGTTGGTATTCATCCTCGGCCTGCTCATCTGCGGCACCCTGGTGGTGCGCCAGGTTCGCGGTGGCCTGTTCATCGGCATCGTCGCCAACACGATCATCGCCATGATCGTGGAGGCCTTCACGCACTCCGGCCCGTCTTTCGTTAACGGCGAGCCCAACCCGAAGGGCTGGAACCTGGCCGTCCCGCAGGGGCCGGATTCCCTAGGTGGAATCCCCGACCTTTCCCTGGTCGGTGCCGTGGATCTGTTCGGTGCGTTCACTCGCGTGGGAGTGCTGGCAGCCTGCATGCTGATCTTCACCCTGGTGCTGGCTAACTTCTTCGACGCGATGGGCACCATGACGGCTCTGGGTAAGCAGGCCAAGCTGGCGGACGAGGACGGTCGCCTGCCGAACCTGCGCACTGCGCTGATCGTCGAGGGTGGCGGTGCGGTCGTCGGTGGCGCCGTTTCCGGTTCCTCGAACACCGTGTACGTCGACTCGGCCGCTGGCATCGGCGATGGCGCCCGTACTGGTCTGGCCAATGTGGTCACCGGTCTGCTGTTCATCCTGGCGATGTTCTTCACCCCGCTGTACGAGGTCGTGCCGATCGAGGCCGCCGCCCCGGTTCTGGTGATCGTCGGTGCGATGATGATGGCGCAGGTCAAGGACATTGACTTCTCCCGCTTCGACATTGCCCTCCCGGCTTTCCTGACCATCGTGGTCATGCCGTTTACCTACTCCATCGCCAACGGCATCGGCGTGGGCTTCATCACCTACGTCGCCATGGCTGTGGTGGGTGGCCGCGCGAAGAAGGTCCACCCGCTGCTGTATCTGGTGGCCGTGATGTTCGTGGTTTATTTTGCCGCCGATCCAGTGATGGACGTTCTGCGGGGCTAGCCTGTGGCTGATTTTTCGCCTATCCGCATCGATGATCCGCGCGACCCGCGTCTGGATGACTTTCGGAACCTCAACGCGTCCGACAAGAAGTCCGGCGAGCAGCTGATCATCGCGGAGGGCACTTTGGTCGTCCCGCGCCTGCTGGCCAGCCCGTATCCGACCCGGGCGGTCGTGGGGTTCCCGGGGAAGCTGCGGGCGATTGAGGAGAGCTTGTCTAGCTCTTTTTCGGGGGATGACGCCCCGTTCTCCGTATTCGAGGTCTCCCGTGAGGTCTTGAAGGAGGTAGCGGGCTTCGATATGCATAGGGGCTTGGTGGCCTCGGCGGATCGCCTGCCGGAGAGTGAGGAGCTTTCCGTGGAAGCGCTGTTGGACCAGCTGGAGGCGACCGAAGACACCGAGGGCACTGAGGGCACCGAGGGGGCCAGCGGCGTGATTGCCGTGCTGGAGGGAGTGGGGGACCACGAAAACATCGGCTCGATCTTCCGCAATGCAGCAGGCCTGGGGGTGGATGCGGTGCTGTTCGGTGCGGCTACTGCCGACCCTCTGTACCGCCGCAGCGTGCGCGTGTCGATGGGGCACGTGTTGCGCCTGCCGTGGGCTAGATTCCCTGGCACGACTACGACGTGGCAGAGGGATCTGCAGCTGCTGCAGAGCCGTGGCTATGAGGTGGTGGCGCTGACCCCGTCGGGGAACACGACGCTGCGCGAGGCAACCGAGGCTGCTCGGGAACGGGGCAAGAAGGTTGCGGTGATGGTGGGAGCGGAAGGTCCCGGCTTAACCGAGCATGCCATGCGGGCCGCGGATGTGCGGGCCGCGATCCCGATGGCTCGCGGCACCGATTCCTTAAACGTTGCGACGGCGGCGGCGATCGCCTTTTACGAGGCCGTGCGCTAACGGAGTTGGCTAGGGGGCCAGCTGAGTCTTAGTTGCCACGGCTGCGGCGACGAACCTCGTCGCCGATCTTCTTGGACGCCCCGCGCAGCCCCTTGATGGTGGCGCTGAACCCTTTGCGGGCACCACTGCTCAGGGAGTTCAGGACGTTCTTCGCGACCTCTGCAGAACTCGGCTCGCTGGCGCCGGAGGGAGCGGCGTAATCGTCGTAGCCCTGCTCCTCGTCGTAGACAGACACCTTGTCCTCCGGCTGGCTTGGCCCGTGCGTGAGGCCGTCATATTCGGAGGACTTCGCCTCCGGACGACCGTCGACGGCGAAAGCCGCCACGGGCAGGGCAGGGGCGGATTCTGTCAGGGAGAACCCCAGCCAGGATTCGACGGCAGCGGTGGCCAGCTCCGCGGGGATGAAGGGCAGCTGAATGCCGTGGGCCTCTGTGGTGCCGGCCCAGAAGTCGGCTTCGAACTCGCAGGGCAGGCCAGTATCTTCAAACACAGTCTCCTGTGTCGCGCAGAAGGAACGCTTGAGCGTGCCCCCGGCCCAGTGGGCGAAGCCGCCGAAAGTCTCGTCGACCTCCGTGGACGCAGGATCCCCACCGTCACCTGGTTTCGTGGATGCCGCGGTCTCCGGATCTGCCACCACGCAGGAGGCGTAGACATCGGCTGCGCTGACTAGCGTGCGGTAGCGCTCCGGAAGCTCGGAGAGCTTGCGCAGATCCGGGATGACGGTCTGTACTACGGAGAGCCCCGGGTAGCCGCCGATGTAGAACTCGTCGACGCCCGGCGTTGCGCTGCGGGTCATGTCGAAGTCGCCGATGTGAGTCAGCGGCCAGGCGGGATTCAGCTGCGCCAGGTACTTGCGGGCAAAACCGCGGTCGACCTTATGTTCCTGATGCACGACCGTGCTTGGGTTGGCCGCATTCACAAACCATAAGGTCACCAGGGTCACAGCAGTGGCTCCTTCTAACGCCTAATTCTTCTTCTTGGGGTTGGTGCGCACCCCGAGGAGCACGTCCTCCCAATGCGGGGTGACGGCCTTGCGCTTACGCTTCGGCTTGGCCGACTTTGCGTCCGGGTGCATTAGGAATTCATTATCCGCACGATCCCCCTGATCCGCAGGGGAAGAGCCTGCAACGGGGGTGTTCTCCTCCGGGGAAGGTGCACCCTCCGGCGCTGCGTTCTCCGGATCCAAAGGGGCATCCTGCCAGCCCTGCACGCCCGGGCGCTGGGTGGGGTGCAGTAGCGGGGTGACCGGCGAAACGCTGCGCACCGGTTGCCCATAGCGCGGGTTCACCAGGTCGCCCGCGATGCTGTTGTGTGGGTGCGCCAGTGGCTTATCCGATCCGCGCAGCTCCACGATGAACTCTGCGGTGTGGGTTGCCGTCCGTCCCGCCGAGTCCTTTTCCCAGGCCACAGTGACGATCCACTGCTTAGTGGCGTTCTGGTAGGCATCCCATTCGGCGTCCGATAGCGACTCGCCGTGGGCAGCCAGTGCGGTTGCCAGAACCTCCCACAGCGGCTGATTCGATACGCCGTCGGCATTCACCGGAAGTGCCGCGTGAGCCAACTCTGCAATGCGGGCACGCTCCTGCAGGATCGGCCAGGCATAGGGCTCGATGCGTGCCTCGTCCGTGTCGGCCTCGTCTGCCAGCTCGGCAACGGTCGCACCCTGGCGGATACGATCCTGGATCATCCGGGGAGACATCGCGATCTTTGTGCGGTGTGGCCGCGCATTCGGGCGGTCCTTGTCGCGCCCCTGGAATAGCGACGCCACCTCGCCCTCCGTGCCCTCCGCGGCCTCATCGCCGGCATTGGAGCTGGCAGCGTCGGCGTCGCTAGTGGTGGCGCTGTCGGAGGAAGTGCTGCCAGCAGTGCTGCTGTCAGCGGACGTGCTGTCAGCGTCGGTGGAGTTAGCAGCGGGTGAAGAATCCTCCCCGCCCGCCGAGGCAGGCGCATCGGCCGTGTTCACATCGTTGTTTCGGACCGTGGGGGCGTCACTAAGAAAAGAGCGAAGCTCGTCCGTGACGGGCAGGAAGTACTCTGCGATAGGGCCACCGACGGCGGGATCCACGGCGCGCAGCACGAGCGACGAGGCATCGCTATCGGCGACGACAAATTTCAGCTCTTGCAACTTGGCCTCCTGACGGGTGACGTGGCGGGTGATGCGCTAAAAAGCTACGGCGAATGACGGCCGTGTTATTAACATCACCCTCCAACCATAGCCAAAAGCGGAATTACTTTGCTGCGTGGCCGCCGTCGAGGATGAAGTCGATGGCGCCGGTCAGCTTCTTGAGGTCCTCCGGGTCGATGGCCGGGAACATGCCGATACGCAGCTGGTTACGGCCCAGCTTGCGGTAAGGCTCCGTATCCAGAATGCCGTTGGCGCGCAGGATCTTGGCGACCTTAGCGGCATCGATGTTGTCGTCGAAATCGATGGTGCCGACGACGAGGGAGCGGGAATCCGCAGCCTCGACGAACGGGGTGGCCTCCGCGCGGGAATCAGCCCAGCTGTACAGAGCCTGGGAGGACTCGCTGGTGCGGGCGACCATGCCGTCCAGACCACCGTTGGCGTTCATCCACTTCACCTGGTCATCCAGCATCAGCAGGGTGCCGACGGCCGGGGTGTTGTATGTCTGGTTCTTGCGGGAGTTATCCACGGCGGTCTTCAGATCCAAGAAGGCCGGGATGTAGCGATCGGACGCGGCGATCTCCTCGACACGCTCCAGGGCAGCGGGGGAGAAAGCAGCCAGCCACAGGCCACCATCGGAAGCGAAGCACTTCTGCGGGCTGAAGTAGTACACGTCAGCTTCGTTCATGTCGACGGGCAGTCCACCGGCACCGGAGGTTGCGTCGATGGCGACGAGAGTGTCGTCCGAAGCGGCCTTGGGGCGGGTAACCGGAACCATTGCGCCGGTGGAGGTCTCGTTGTGCGCCCAGCCGATCAGGTCAGCATCGGTGCCATCCAGCTGGCTTGGTGCCGGGGCGGTGCCCGGGTCGCCGGCGACGACCTGCGGCTCGTCCAGCCACGGGGCCTTCTTGGAAACGCTTGCGAACTTAGAGGAGAACTCGCCGTAGGTCAGGTGCGCGGACTTGTTGCGGATCAGGCCGAAGGAGGCGGCATCCCAGAACGCGGTAGCGCCACCCAGGGAGAGCACGATCTCGTAACCCTCCGGCAGGCTGAACAGTTCGGAGAGACCTTCGCGCACAGAACCGACGACGTCCTTCACACCAGCTTGGCGGTGGGAGGTGCCCATGATGGCGGCGTTGTCCTGGATAGCCTGCAGCTGCGCGGGGCGCACCTTAGACGGGCCACAGCCGAAGCGGCCGTCGGCGGGGATGAACTCCGCGGGGATGGTGGGCAGAGTGTTCTGGTCGTTGGCAGGTGCGTTCATCTTTACCTCAGTTACCTTCAGTTGCCTTTGGTCAGTATCTGATTTCTTAGGGTAGACGGTCGGAATGGAGTGATGTCCAAAAAGTGCCAAAAATATAAGAACCGCTGCGGAAACCGCACTGAACGGTGGGGAGAGTTACCCCCGGTGGCGGCAGTTATTCTGTCACCTGCATCACACAGGCGTTAGAGTGTGCTGTATCCCCCCGCGGGCTTTACTGTGCTAGTAACGCCATACGGGGAAGCTCCAAAGCGGCTACAATTTACAAGTGAAACCGTGAATCTGTGTTCCGCTCCAACGGCGTCGGCGCGACTTTTACCAAAGTAAACGCTAAGAATCGCTGCGGGCAGGCACGTGAACATTTCAGAAAGGGATGTCAATGGCTACTGATAATCAGGACAAGGCCGTTCTCCACTACCCAGGTGGAGAGTACGAAATGGACATTGTCCGTGCCACCGAAGGCAACGACGGTGTGGCACTGGGCAAGATGCTGGCAGAGACCGGCTTGACCACCCTGGATCCCGGCTACGTGAACACCGGTTCCACCAAGTCCGCCATCACCTACATCGACGGTGCTAACGGCATCCTGCGTTATCGCGGTTACGACATCGCCGACCTGGCTAACAACGCAACCTTCAACGAGGTTTCCTACCTGCTGATCAACGGCGAGCTGCCGAACGAGGAGCAGGCGGAAGAGTTCAACAGCAACATCCGCAAGCACACCCTGCTGGACGAGGACTTCAAGGCGCAGTTCCGCGTGTTCCCGCGTGATGCCCACCCGATGAGCGTTCTGGCTTCCTCCCTGAACATTCTGTCCACCTACTACCAGGACTCCCTGAACCCGCTGGATCCGGAGCACCAGAAGCTGAACACCTACCGCCTGATGGCGAAGGTACCGATGCTGGCTGCCTACGCTTACCGCGCCTCCAAGGGCAAGCCGTACATGTACCCGGATAACTCCATGAACGCGCGCCAGAACTTCCTGCGCCAGATGTTCGGTTACCCGACCGAGCCTTTCGAGGACGATCCGGTGGTCACCAAGGCCCTGGACAAGCTGCTGATCCTGCACGCTGACCACGAGCAGAACTGCTCCACCTCCACCGTCCGTATGGTTGGTTCTTCCCAGGCCAACATGTTCGTCTCCATCGCTGCGGGCATCAACGCCCTGTCCGGCCCGCTGCACGGCGGCGCTAACCAGGCTGTTCTGGAGATGCTGGAGGAGATCCACGCTAACGGCGGCGACGCTACCGACTTCATGAACCGCGTGAAGAACAAGGAGCCGGGCGTGAAGCTGATGGGCTTCGGCCACCGCGTGTACAAGAACTACGATCCGCGCGCGGCCATCGTCAAGGAGTCCGCACACGAGATCCTGAACCACCTGGGTGGCGACCACCTGCTGGATCTGGCTATGAAGCTGGAAGAGATCGCGCTGGCTGATGATTACTTCATCTCCCGCAAGCTCTACCCGAACGTTGACTTCTACACCGGCCTGATCTACCGCGCCATGGGCTTCCCGACGGACTTCTTCACCGTCCTGTTCGCCATGGGTCGCCTGCCGGGCTGGATCGCACACTACCTGGAGCAAGTCAACGACCCGACCGCGAAGATCAACCGTCCGCGTCAGATCTACACTGGCCAGGGCGCGCGCAAGCTCTAAACCCTTTTTGGTGACACCCCCTCGGTGTGGCTGCGCGAAGCGCATGCCCCCAAGGGGGCTTTTCGCGTTTTGCTAGGGTGGAGCCTCGAGAAGCTATCAGTTTTCGAAGGAGACTTCCCATGAGCAAACCGCAGATCGACATCCCGACTGGGGGAGCCCCGCAGGACCTGGTGATTGAGGATTTGGTGGTCGGCGACGGCGCGGAGGCCGTGCCGGGTGGCATGGTTGAGGTGCACTACGTGGGAGTGGACTTCGAGACTGGCGAGGAGTTCGACTCCTCGTGGGATCGCGGCGGGTCCATCGAGTTTCCTTTTTCCGGCCTGATCGAAGGGTGGCAGGAAGGCATCCCGGGCATGCGCACCGGTGGCCGCCGCAAGCTGATCATTCCCCCGGAGAAGGCTTATGGTCCGGCCGAGCTGGGGCAAGACCTATCTGGACGCACGCTGGTTTACATCATTGATCTGATCAGCGTGAACTAAGGCGCCCCGTCGCCTTTAACTAGGGCGCCTTATCGCCGTGAACTTATTTGGGCGACTAGGCGCCCTTCAGCGCCTTCGCCCAGCTCATTTTCTTGCCATTGTTCAGGATGGAGTTGCGGTAGACGCGGGCTACCAGCAGAATCACCAGAACCGTCGTGATCGCGGCAATCAGGAAGCTCAGCAGCACCTGTGGCAACCCCATCGTGCCCGCGGCCATGTTCATTGGTGCGACCGTCAGACTGAACGGCGGAACCCACCCCAGCACCTGCATGAGCGTGGAGTCCATGTTGCTGATGCCGAACAGCGGAGCGTAGGTCATACCCATGATGAACAGCAGGATCGGAGCCTGAGTGGATTGCAGATCCTCCGTACGAGAAACCATGGAACCCGCTGCGGCATAGAGGCTGCCGAAGAACAGCATGCCAATGCAGAAAGCCAGCAGCATCAGAGCCACCACTGTGTAGTCGAAGTCCACATCTCCCAGTAGACCGGAGAGCGACACAGCGACCGCGCCGATGATCAGCAGCACCGCGGTGCCGAGGAAGCCGAAGATCGTGTTGCCGATGATCTTGCCGGCGAGGAAATCCATTGGGCGGGCGGAGGCCAGGATGATCTCCACTACGCGCGAGGACTTCTCCTCAGTGATGCGCCCGCCGACGTTAGCGGCGAAGAGGATGATGAAGTAAGCCATCAGCATCACGCCCACCAGGGCGGTGACAATCTGCGGCCCGTTGGCCTCCATCGAGTCCTCTTCCTTCAGATCCACCGTCTCCAACTGCGTGGAGGGGGTGGCCTTGGCGAACTCCTCGGGGGATACGCCAACCTTGTGCAGCGCCTCAGACTGCGCGTGCGCATTAATGGCGGCACTAACGGCGCTGAGGATCGCCGGGTCGGGTTCTCCCTCGGTGAGCAGCTCGTAGCCGGAATCCGTCTTCACCAGCGCTGCTGACAGGTCGCCGTCGGTCACCTTGGAGGACGCTGCGTCGCGAGAATCCACAGTCTCGGCCTCTACGCCACTGGAACTGTCCGACCCCTTTGAGGTGCCGTTAGCGGAGGCGGAGGGGGCGTCCACAAACTCCTTTTCAATCCCTACAAGGCCGAGCTTCGGGGTTTCGTTGCCGTCGTCCTTCTTGGCGAACCATGCGCCAGCGAACACGCCGATGAGCATGACGGCGATGACGACAATCAGGGAGAACATGATCGCCTTGCTGCGGGAGGCCACCTGAATTTCGCGCTTGGCGACGGTGGCGATGGTGTTGGGGGAAGAGTAACTCATGATTCGACGACCTCCTGGAAGAGCTCTGCAAGGTGCGGGATGCGGCGGGAGAACGAGTGGACCGGGCCGACAGCGAGCGCGGCCTGCAGGATCTGCTGATCCTGGTCGGTGGACTCGGCCTCTAGCAGCACGCCATCGCCAAAATCCTCGACCAGACGCGTGCCCAGTGGGTACCAGTCGCGAGCCGGGGTGCGTACCTCGTAGACCAGGGGACCGCGGGTGCGCAGCTCGTCAACGGTGCCCTCGGCCTTCATGCGCCCCTTTGAAATGATGCCCACGCGGTCGCACAGGCGCTGCACCAAATCCAGCTGGTGGGAGCTGAACAGCACCGGCACGCCCGCCTTGCAGCGCTCGACCAGCAGATCGCTCATGACGTTCACGGCCACAGGGTCCAGGCCAGAGAAGGGCTCGTCCAGGATCAGCAGTTCCGGGTCGTGGATCAGCGAGGCCGCCAGCTGGACGCGCTGCTGGTTACCCAGCGACAGCTCCTCCAGCTTGTCGTCTGCGCGCTCGGCCAGGCCGAGCTGTTCCAGCAGGCTTTCCGCGTTCTGCTTGGCGGCGTTGTCGTTCAGGCCGTGTAGTCGGGCGAAGAAGCGCAGCTGGTCACCGATCTTCTCCTTCGCGTACAGACCGCGCTCTTCCGGCATGTAGCCGATGCGGCGGCGCAAGTCGTCGTCGATCGGCTTATCGCCCATGAGCACTTCGCCGCTGTCCGCCGCGAGCACGCCCAGCGCGATGCGCATGGTGGTGGACTTGCCTGCGCCATTCGAACCGACGAAGCCATACATTTCGCCTGGCTGAACGTGGAGCGTCATGTCGTGGAGGACCTGATGGTCCCCATAACTCTTATTGAGGTTATTGATATAGAGGGATTCCATTTATTCCTTGAATCTGTTCTTAACGAAAGAAGAGCCTTTCGTATTGTCTCATAAGCCAAAGCATCATGACTGGCCGTCGCTACCCGCACTGTCGCGAGAAACCGGCAAGGGGCGTACAACGGAAAGCATGAGCGAAAACATCAACGCAGTACCGACCCTTGAAATGAACGACGGCAAGACCATCCCGCAGCTAGGCTTGGGCGTGTGGCAGCTCAGCGACGAGGACACCTACACCTCGGTGCGCGCCGCCATCGAGGTCGGTTACCGCCACATTGATACCGCCGCGATTTACGGCAACGAAGAGGCCGTGGGGCGCGCCGTGGCCGACGCTGTGAAGGCCGGCGACGTGCAGCGCGAGGAGCTGTTTGTTACGACCAAGCTGTGGAACGCCGACCAGGCCCGCGGCAAGGAAGCCTTCGCGGAGTCCCAGAAGAAGCTAGGAATGGATTACGTAGACCTGTACCTGCTGCACTGGCCGTGCCCGAAGGCCGATAAGTTCGTGCAGGCCTACGACACGATGGCGGAGATCCAGCAGTCCGGCGGCGCTACCAGCATCGGCGTGTGCAACTTCTACCCTGAGGCACTGGATGCGCTGAAGCAGGCAGGCCACATTCCGGCGGTGAACCAGATCGAGGTTCACCCAGGCTTTAGCCAGGCTGAGCAGCGCGCGGATAACCGCGACCGCGGCATCGTTACCCAGGCATGGTCGCCGCTGGGGCAGGGGCAGAACCTAACCGACCCGACGATCGCGAAGATCGCCGCCGAACACGGCGTAAGCGTGGCACAGGCCATTATCCGCTGGCACATCCAGCGCGGGGATGTGGTGATCCCGCGTTCCTCCAAGGTGGAGCGCGTGCGCCAGAACTTCGACGTCTTCGGCTTCGAGCTGTCCGCCGACGAGGTCGCCGCCATTGAGGCCCTGGACGTGGAGGACGGCCGCATCGGCGGCGATCCACACACCTTCCACGCTGGACTGGAGGGCTAGTCAGCCAGCAGGCCAGTTCCGGCGAAACACCAGCGCACGGCGCCGCCCCTGCGGTACATTGCTAGCCATGAGGGCAGGGCACGTCATCACCCATATCGAGGCCACCGGGTCAGCCGAAGGCGAAGCGGCTGAGGCCGCCGCCCCGCAGGTCGGCGTGATCACGCTGAACCGCCCGGAGAAGCGCAACGCACTCAATGCCGCCATCGCCACCGCCGTAGCCGAGGCCGTCCGCACCCACACTGCAGCTGGGGTGCGCGCCATTCTGATCCGCGGCGAGGGGTCCGTCTTCTGCGCCGGTGCCGACCTTTCCGGTGGCGTGTACGCCGATGATTTCTGGTCCGCCATGGAGGGCATGCTCTCGGCCATCCAGACCACCCCGGTGCCCGTCATCGCCGACATCCACGGCCCGGCGGTCGGTGCGGGCTGTCAGATTGCCCTGGCCTGTGACCTGCGCGTTTTTGCCGACAAGGGCGCCTGCTGGGTGCCTGTCGCCGAGCACGGCTTCGCCCTGGATCTGTGGACCCACGCCCGCGCCCGCGAGCTGATGGGCGGCGCGCTGGCCCGCAACGTGTTCTTGGCAGGCGCCCGGGTAAGCGCCGACCAGGCAAGGGCGACGGGTTTTTCTGTTGTTCTTGATGACGCCACCCCCAACGCCACCGCCTTTGCACATCGGGTGGCGCGCCAGGCTCCGCTGTCCATGGAGCATTCGAAGCGCGTTTTTAACAGCCCCGACATGCACGCGGATGCGGAGCTGCAGCAGATGATGGTGGACGTATGGGCCAGCGAGGATGTGCAGGAGGCGCGCCGGGCGCGCGCCGAGCATCGCCCGCCGCAGTTCAGGGGGCGCTAGACCCCGGCTCCGCTAGTCGCGCCCTTCCACAGACCAGGTGTGCACCGGCTGGCCGCTGGTCTGGTGGGCGATGTAGCGCTGCATCATGGTGGCCAGCGCCTCGGCTCGCTCGGCGGAATCCGGCTCGCTGTTCGGAGCTAGCCGGTTGACGGTATCCAGCTGCCACGTCGCGCCATTCTGTCCGCTGCGGGCGCGGCCTTCGATGATTCCCAGGTAGGTCTCGATCAGTTCGGAATCCACGTCCAGCAGCTCCAGTCCCTCGCGGGCCTGTTCGAGCAGATGCTCGGTAATCAGCTGGCGGACCGGAACAGTCCCCACACGCGGCCAGCGCATGCTGGCGCGCAGCCCTTCGCGGGCGCCGGCGAGGAAGTTACTGTGGGCGTCCTCAAAAGAAAGGCGCGACCACACGGGTCGATTCTGCGTGCCCAAGAACTTGACCAGCCCGTAGTAGAAGGCAGCGTCCGCGACGATATCGGCGGTGGTCGGCCCGGCGGGCAGCAGGCGGTTCTCCACGCGGATGTGAGAGCGCTCCAGGTTCGGGTCGTAGATTGGACGGTTCCAGCGCCAGATCGTGCCGTTGTGCAGGTTCATGTAGTGCAGCCCCGGGCTGTCGCCGGACATGATGGGTGTGCGTGCCTCCAGGCGATCTTCGGGTAGGAGAGGGGAGAAGTAGCGGCCGTTTTCCTCAAAGAGGTCGAATACGCTGGTGATCCATCGTTCGCCGAACCATACGCGCGGGCGCACGCCCTGGTTGACGAGCTCCGCGGTGCGCGTGTCGATGGCTTGCTGGAAGACGGGGATGCGCGATTCGTGCCACAGCTTGTGGCCGACAAACAGAGGGGAGTTGGCGCTGAGCGCCGCCTGCACACCCGCGATGGCTTGGGAGGCGTTCCAGGCGTTGGCGAAGAGGTTCGGCGCGACCTGTAGGTGCAGCTGCATGGAGGTGCAGGCCGATTCCGGGGCAATGTCCTCGAAGTCGTGGCGGTAGGTATCGACGGTGCCGAGAACGCGGCCGGGGAGCGCACCTTCGAGTTCGATGCGGACGAGCTCGCCGCGGGATTCCAGGATGGCGTTGTTCAGTGCCTTGTAGCGGTTTTCGTTGGTGATCCAGGCGGGGTCGCTGAGGAACTCGGTGGTCAGGGTGGGGAGCGTGCCGATCATCACGGCGTGGGAGCCGAGCTGCTTGGCGGCCTTCTGCACCGCACGCAGGCGCTCGTCGAGGCCTTCCTGCAGTTGCTCGAGCCCGCGGCCGGTGATGGCCAGCGGGGGATGGTTCATCTCTACGTTGTACGAGCCGATCTCGGATTGGTATTCGCCCGGGTGGGTTTCCTCCAGCTTTTCCAGCACGCCTTCGTTGCAGCGTTTGGGCTGCATGTCGTCGCCGACGAGGTTCATCTCTAGCTCCAGGCCGATGGTGCCCTGGTTGATGAACTCTGCGTCCTGCAGGTGCTTGTCGAAGACCTCCAGCTCGGCGTTGAGGCGCTCGCGGAAGCGGGTGCGTTGTTTCGGTGTGTAGGGATCTTTAGATACTGCTTCGCCCATGCTTATGAATCGTAGCCTCGCTGCGGGTGCAGCGCCGGCGATTTTGGTGCTGACGCCTCTAGTGTCAATGAGCTGAAGGTCTGGTTAACAGGGAACAAAGCCTGGCTTGTATTATGTAGTTCGCATGGTCGGCAGGTGGCGGATGAGCGCTGGTTGCCGTTTGTCATGCGATTGCCCTAGTAGCTCAGTGGATAGAGCACGGCTCTCCTAAAGCCGGTGTCGGAGGTTCGATTCCTCTCTGGGGCACGCTGGAAGTCTCGAGACATCGTTCCGGTCGGTGTCTCGAGATTTTTGTTTTTGGTTGCCCCGACTGGGGTTGAGTTCGTTGTCTTTCTTGTTGTAGTAGATCTTTTCTTCGGTAAGTGTGTAGGCAGCGATTTGTGCTCCGGTGGCGGTTATTTTGATGTCGACGTGGTTGTCGATGCAGACATCATGGTGATTGGTTCCCCCGCCCCATCGGCGGCCGATGTAGAGGCGGCGTAGTTTACTGCCCCATCGCAGGGTTGTCTTGCCGTTGGTGCCTACTTTGTCGGTGCGTAGTCGGTAGTCGTGCTCTGGTTTGATGTCCGCTTATCTGCATTCACCCCCATTAAGGGTGAATCTTCAGATCAAAACTAGAAGTAGTTTATAAAGAGTATTATCTGTATTAGGTAAGCCTTGCCTTTCCTGCTGTTCATGAATCGAGGTTTACGATGACCCAACAGTCCTCTACGCCCGCACGGAGTACAAGCTCATCCAGTGGGTCGACGGCACGTTTAAACACCAGAGATCTCATCAACGCTGGCATCTTTGCTGCACTTTACTTTGTAATCACCTTTATAAGCGGAATGATTGGATTCGCAGGACCACAATTCATGTTTATTGGATGGTTTATCGCGGCAATCGCAAACGGAATCGTGCTAGCGCTTTATGCCGTCCGCACGTCCAAAATGGGTGCTTTCACCCTCGTCGGTGGTATTAACGGATTAGCATTCATGCTCACCGGACACTACTTCTGGACCTTGCTGGGAAGCATAATTCTTGGGTTTATCGCAGATTTGATTATTACAAAAAGCCACCTCAGTATTGCCAAGTCCTTCCCTATTGCCTACGGCATCTTCTGTGTCTGGATTTCTTTGCCTTTTATCCCGCTAATTCTGGATACGGACTCATACTACGTCGATATCGCAGACAAAATGGGTCAAGAATACGCCGATGCTATGTCGGATATCTTCCAGCCATGGACCATTGGAGTACTGGCCATTTGTGCGCTCATCGTCGGCTTTATCGGAGGAAAGGTCGGAGTTCGCGTCAGCCGCAAACACTTTGAAAGCGCTGGTCTCCTGTGAGCCTGCAAAAACAGGGCGTGCTTCGTCGATCTTCGATCGATCCACGGACCGTGCTGCTTTCTGTTCTAGTAATCAATGCGGTAGCTCTCAGCCACGGCCACCTACCGACACTGCTGATTTCTATCGCCTTCAGCTCCATCGCACTAGCTACAGTAAAGCCACACTATGGTCTTATTTGCCTGTTCGCTTTTGCATTATCCTATCTAGGGTATTGGGGCCTATTACAGCTTCCTGGCTCCACATTTTTCGCTTTTTCAGCGGCAATTTTTTCGTGGCTAAGCCGTTTTGTCATCAGCATGTCCATCGGCACATTCGGCTTGCTCACTCTCACACCATCCACGTTGACCTCAGCACTGCGGGACCTGCGTTTACCAGGCTGGGCCACCATTCCACCGGCGGTTTTCCTGCGCGTTTTGCCGATCATCGTGGCAGAAGCCAAAGCGATCCGCGATGCCATGGTCCTTCGGGGTCTCCAGCCTGGAGTAAAAAGCTGGATCACACAGCCCACACAATCGTCCGCGATGCTGATCATCCCCTTATTAGGCGCCGTCGTCCGCGCTGGTGATGAGCTCGCTGCCTCTGCTCTTGTCCGCGGATTGGGAGGCCCCATACGCCCGACCACCACCGCCGATCTTTCCTTCAAGCTTGTCGATGCAACTGCACTAGCTGGGTTGGGCCTCGTTGTTGCCTCTGTCTGGCTTCCCATGGAGGTCCACTTATGAACGAACGCAGTATCGCAACCAGTGTAAACGCCCACAACGTTTCTTTTACATATCCATTGGGCGCTCGGCCAGGCGTTCAAGGTGTATCTGATGTGTCTTTTTCTGTCTCTCCAGGACAGTGTCTACTGATTACCGGTGATTCCGGATCGGGAAAGTCCACGGTACTCAAGTTGATCAACGGACTCATCCCCCATTTCAATCCAGGAGAGCTTCTAGGCGCCATCACTATTATAAAGGATGACCAGGCTTTTAACCCTGCGGAAGAACCGCTGTCCCGAGCCATCGAGTTCAGCGCCTCAGTATTCCAGAATCCAAGGACACAATTTTTCACTGAAAGCGTCAATGCAGAATTGGCCTTCGGGCTAGAAAACCTTGGTGTGGATCCCACAGAAATTGAGTCGAGGATTCAATCAGCGGTCGAGCTACTAGGCATTAACGATCTTCGGGGCCGGCGATTCAAAGAATTATCCGGTGGACAGTTACAAACCGTGGCATGCGCATGCGCGCTTGTGTCCCCGGGCAGTCTCGTGCTTCTCGATGAACCCACGTCCAATCTCTCCATGGAAAGCATCGATATTCTTGCACGCGTGCTACACCGCTTGAAGGAATTAGGCACAACGATCATTATCGCTGATCACCGCCTCTTTTTCTTAAAAGATATCGCTGACCAAGTTATTTACTTGACTCAGGGAAAAATAACGCGGAGTTTCCACGCTCAGGAGTTCTATGGCTTAGACGAACCCGAACGCAAACAATTGGGACTACGCAGCTTACACCACGTTCCCCTGCCCGCGAGCGTGCCGGTACCACCCACGCTCGAAAACGCCGATCCCCAGCGGAGCGGACTCGAGTTAAGCAACATCTGTTTTTCTTATGGCACGCATGAGGTGCTAAACATTGACCACGCATTTTTCCCCAGCGGCGAAGTCACTGCCTTAATCGGGCCCAACGGCGCTGGAAAAACCACCCTCGCCAGGATCATTTGTGGTCTTGCTTCTCCCAAACGCGGCGGTAATCTCCGTTTGAACAGCAAACGAGTAGGAGCGGCTGCCCGCAGACGTGCCGCGTACATGGTGATGCAAGATGTTGGCCGCCAATTATTCGCAGCCACCACCGAAGAAGAAGTCACGCTCGGACTGGCAAAGAAGAAGCGGGACCACATCGATGTCAATGAGATTCTCCATCGCCTCGATCTGGCAGGAATGGCCCAACGGCATCCGCAGTCTCTGTCCGGTGGGCAACGGCAACGCTTAGCCATAGCTTCAGCCCAAGCCGAGCAAGCAGAGGTCTACATCTTCGATGAACCTACCTCTGGCGTGGGCTGGCGCCAACTGCAATCCATCTCTGCGCTGCTTCGATCTCTTGCAGCAAGCGGAGCAGTGGTCATCGTCATCACCCATGACCACGAATTCATCCAAGAATCAGTCACCAGAATCATCGATATTACTGACATCAACAAGAATTGAGAAAGAAATGTCTGAAATAAGACAGAGTTCCACAGAATCAACCGGAACCCACGCACCAGAATCACACGGTGCGTCACCGGAAGAAGAGGCTCGCGCAAAACTAAAAGCCGGCCAGGTCGCTCTAAAAAAGCTACTGGCCCCAGTGCAAACAACCATCTACTTCGCACAGTTTCTCGCGCTTATATCCTCGATACTCGCCGTAGCACCCTACGTCGCGTTGGTGGCACTGGGAAATGCTCTAATCGACGGCAATACTGATGACGTCGCGTCCATTGTGAAATGGCTACTTGCTACTTTTTTGGGCCAGCTATTCTTCTATTTCCTTGCCCTTGCGATCACCCACTTCGCTGATGCAAAGCTGGTGGGGATTAACCGGCGCCGAATTATTACCGCTATTGCGAAAGCACCACTCTCGTGGTTTAGCCAGACTAATTCCGGCAAAGTTCGCAAAGCCGTCGAGGACGATACGTTAACTCTGCACACCCTGACAGCCCACGCTCCTGTAGAGAAGGTCGCCGCGATCTTTACGCCCCTCGCGCTTCTGGTTTATGCCTTTATCTTGGATTGGCGCCTTGGTCTTCTTTCTATTGCCACTGTGCCCATTTTCCTAGCAATCCAAGCGTATTCAATGAAAGATATGGGCACAAAAACTGCGGAAATGGATAATTATCTGGGTGAGGTCTCTGCGACTGCGGTGGAGTTCTCCGAAGGTATTTCCGTCATCAAGGCTTTCGGCACCGTTGGCAAAGCCCACGCTCGATATCGCGAAGCTGCCCAAAAATTCGCGGAATTCTATTACGAGTGGGTACGTCCTCTTCTGCGTGTTAGCGCAATCTCAGAGTCTGTGGTGGCGGTTCCTGTCCTCATCCTTATCAATGTAGGAGTCGGTTCCCTGCTGATAGCTGGTGACTATGTAACGGTCGCTGAAGTCATCGCAACAACGTTAATTGCGCTGGTGCTCCCGGGCACGATTCAAACCGTCGGCCAAATGATGTGGTCTTACCAGCTCGCTGGCAATGCGGCGTTGCGCCTTGATGAAGTCATGACAATTTCCCACGTGAAAGAAGGCCAAAAGAGCCTCGATGCCAATAGTCAAGACATGGAGGTGGAGTTCCATAAGGTCAGCTTTAGCTACGCCCCAGACACACCAGTCCTCCAAGACTTTTCTGCGCAACTAAAAGCAGGCACTGTCACGGCATTGATTGGCCCCTCTGGGGCTGGCAAATCCACAGCAGCAACGATGCTGGCGCGTTTCCAGGATCCAGATTCGGGCACAATCACTATCAACCACGTGGATATCCGTGATCTCACTTTCGACAGTTTGTACCGCACTGTGGCTTTCGTCTTACAAGATCCTCACTTACTGCGTATGAGTATTCGGGAAAACATTCGCCTTGCACGCCCAGAAGCCCGCGATGAAGAGATCTGGCAAGCTGCAGAGGCTGCGCACATAGCTGCTGATATTCGCGCTTTACCGGCTGGGCTCGACACCGTTGTTGGTGAGGACATCTCTTTATCCGGTGGACAACAGCAACGCATTTCTATTGCCCGGGCAATTGTTACCAATGCCCCAATCTTGATCCTGGATGAAGCTACTGCGGCAACTGATCCTGACTGTGAAGCAGAAATTCAAGCAGCTCTAGCCACACTCGTCAGAGGCAAGACCGTCTTAGTCATCGCCCACAAGCCGGAGTCCATCCAAGGCGCAGACCAAATAATCTGCCTCAAGCCTATGAAGGATAATTCTCATGTCTAATGCCACTACGCCTGCTAGTTCGCGTCTTCGTGATCCGCTACTCACTCGCAGTGTCAAAAAGCTGCAAGGTCCTGTAGGCCATAAGCTCAATAAAAGGTATGCTTGTCTATCCCTTATCGTGGGCGTGCTTGACGGCCTCGCCGTTCTCACGCTCGTGCCACTTACAAAGGCACTCGATGGGGATACGACGATCGCACCATGGATGTGGACGCTTTTGGCAATTGCGCTCGTAGCTTTTGCGCTACGATTTTTCGCAACCATGGCCTCTTACCACACGGCCTTGGATTTCATCCGAACCGCGCACACGACTGTGGGCGATAAATTAGCAACGCTACCGCTCGGCTGGTTCGTACCGGCTAATACTGGCGGCCTATCTCGCCTCGTTTCAGATCGCTTTATGGTGGCGGCCGAGACCATTGCGCATATTCAAGGAACGGTATACCGCGATAGCGCGGCACTTGTCACCTTGTTAGTAGGAGCGTGTTTCTGGAACCCGAAGCTGGGCTTGGTCCTTCTTATCATCGCACCATTGGCGCTCGTGGTGATGCAGTTGGCTGCATGGATTCGTGAGAAAGCATCGAACCGCACACTGGGGCCGAGTAAAGAGCTCTCCCAGCGCATCGTAGAATTTGCTAACCGTCAACCAGCCCTGCGCGCGGCAGGACAATCACAAGTTTTTGCGCCACTAGAGCAAGCGCTAGAAATCGACCATAAAGCACGATTACGCGAGCTATGGGTATCCACATTAGCTTTGCTACTCAACGGCATAGTAGTGCAGATCTTCATCGTGGCTCTCATTATGGTCTCCGCGGATTTTGCCGTTGAAGGCGCCCTATCGCCACTAGAAACAATTGCGATCATCGGAATCAGCTTGAGGTTTACCCGCACGCTTGAGGAGCTGGGTTCTTCTTTCGTCGGTTTAGATGCCGGCCGTATCGCGCTCGCAGAAACTGAGCTCATCACCGATGCTCCTTCCCTGCCAGAACCCACTACTCCGCGCCCAGGCGATGGTTCGGGAAATGTAGAGCTGCGTAATGTCACGTTTGGATACGGCGATAAACCAGTATTGGTAGATGTCGCTTTCCATGCTCGATCAGGCACCGTTACCGCCATTGTCGGTCCTTCTGGCTCCGGAAAGACCACAATTGCGCGCCTTATTTCGCGATTCTGGGATGTAGATTCCGGGGCGGTGATGGTTGACGGCGTAGATATCCGCGAGCTTGGAACCGAACAGTTAATGTCCAGACTGTCCATGGTCTTTCAGGACGTCTACCTCTTCGACGACTCGTTAATCGCTAATATCCGCGTTGGTCGTCCCGACGCCTCCGATGAGGAAGTCTTCCGCGCAGCTGATCTTTCAGGCGTGACTTCTATTGCCAACCGCCTAGGGTGGCATACTCCAGTTGGTGAAGGCGGGCGGCTTCTATCCGGTGGTGAACGCCAGCGCGTATCTGTAGCTCGCGCGCTTCTCAAACAAGCGCCGATTGTACTCTTTGATGAGGCTACCTCCGCGCTCGATGCAGAAAATGAGGCAAACATTCTTGCTGCGATGGACGAGCTACGGGAGCAATCTACTTTCATTGTCATCGCCCATAAGCTGGATACAATCAAATCTGCTGATCAAATCGTAGTCTTGGATGAACACGGGCAAGTCAGCCAGCTGGGCACGCATTCTGAGCTTTCCGATGTCCCCGGTATCTACCGTCACTTCTGGCAGCAACGCAAAGCAGCACGCGGGTGGAAAATCAATTCGGGACGCGATTAACGCGGGCACCGAGATTGGCGTTGTTTGCGGGGGCACCCTTCTCCCCCCGCAGCACGGAGCACCCTAAGTGCACCGACAAAGCTCAGAGCGAAGAATACGGTAGCGGCTACGAGTGACCACTGCGCGGCGTTGGCTATGCCTACGCTTAAGGCCTACACCACTGCCCCAGGCACACGGTCGTTTGCGTTGCGGAGGCTTGCCTGGAGTCATAGACGGGAATATCCCGCAGCATCGTGCCGGTTAGCTGCGCGGAGGCGAACCCCAGGCTCAAGCCGTACAGGTTCAGCGGCGCGGCGATGACCATAAGCAGGACGAGGATAAGGACGCCGACGGCTTCCAAGCCGAGCCCAATGAGCACGGTGCCAGGTGCCCCGTACCGTGCCGCGACGTCGGGGGTGGCAAAGCCTGTCGGATTCTTCAAAGCGGATGGCACCCTTGATTCAGAGGCGATCGTCAAGAGCATCCGCGAAAGCGCGGCAAAAGCCCAAGAGCAAAAGCCGCGCGAAGCAGGCGAAGAATGAACTGATGCCCTGGACTAGCGTCGCGTCCAAGTGCAGAAGCGGTAGCGCAAGGGCTGCTCGGTATCGACTTCTTGGTCGACCGGGTGGCCCTTTTCCGATTCCTGCCAGTCCTGCGCCGACTCTTCAAATTCCTCTTCCGGAACCAGTGGTGCGTACACCTGGAAGCGCTCGGGGGCTTCCATGTCGATCTCCGTGATGACGATCCGGTCAGCAACAGGCATGCACTGGGCGTACACCTGTCCGCCACCCAGTACCCATACGGTGGGGGTGCGCTCGTCTTCAGTGCCGTCGGCGCCGTCGGTGCTGGTGCCGTCCTTCAACTCGTTGAGGATCTGCTCCGCGGCATTGGCCAGCGCGCTGGGGATAGAAGGCTCGATGATGCCACCGGGGGCGTCATAATCATCCTGCCGAGTGATTACATAGTTCGTGCGCCCCGGCAGCGGGCGGAAGCCATCGTCGAGAGCCTCCCAGGAGGTGCGCCCCATGACGACGGGGTAGCCGGTGGTCGCGTTCTTAAAGTGCTTCAGATCCTCCGGCAGGTACCAGGGCATATCCGCACCATCGCCGATCACACCGGCGGTGGTCTGCGCCCAGATCATGCCGATCTCCACCTGGTTGCGGGAGATTCCCTTTGCTTCCAGGGCGTAGCTGACCGCCGCGGCGGTGAGCTCCGGGTAGTCGCCCGGTTCGTAGCCAGTGGGGCGGTGGGGCTTATCGTTCTTACTCATTTACACGGCCACCTTTGCCTTGATCACCGGATGCGGGTCGTAGCCGGTGAACTCGATGTCGGAAAAGTCATAGGAAAACATGTCCGCTGCCTTGTTCAGCTTCAGCTGCGGGTACGGGCGGGCTTCACGGGAAAGCTGCAGCTTAACCTGCTCCACGTGATTGTCGTAGATGTGGCAATCGCCACCGGTCCAGATGAACTCGCCGACTTCCAGGCCCGCCTGCTGGGCGAACATGTGGGTCAACAGAGAGTAGCTGGCGATGTTGAACGGCACGCCCAGGAACATGTCCGCGCTGCGCTGGTATAGCTGGCAGCTGAGCTTGCCATCGGCCACATAAAGCTGGAACAAAAGGTGGCACGGGGGCAGAGCCATATTGTCCAGCTCCGAGACATTCCAGGCGCTGACGATATTCCGGCGAGAATCCGGGTTGTTTTTCAGCATCTCCAGCGCGCCTGCGATCTGGTCGATGTGCTGGCCATTCGGGGTTGGCCAGCTGCGCCACTGCACACCGTAGACCGGTCCCAAGTCGCCGTTTTCATCGGCCCACTCGTTCCAAATGCGAATGCCGTTATCCTGCAGCCAGCGCACGTTGGAATCGCCCCGGAGGAACCACAAAAGCTCGCCCACTACGGACTTTATGTGGACCGATTTCGTGGTGATCAGTGGGAAGCCCGCGGACAGGTCATAGCGGATCTGGCGGCCAAACAGGCTGGTAGTGCCAGTTCCCGTGCGGTCACCCTTCGGGGTACCAGTTTCGAGGATTTGCCGAAGCAGATCCTCATACGGGGTGGGAATGGAACTCGGCTGCTGCTGGGTATCCACTGACGCGCCGCCTGCCTTTCTAACCGTGGTGCAAAGTCCCACACAGTCTACGTCGGCCAGGTAACGGTGGCACGTACGGGGGCAGTTGCCCAGCTAACCCAGCTAACTCAGCTAACCCAGCGAACTGTGGGATCCAGTCGCCGACCGGTTGGACGGGACGGAACAGTCAGCAGCGCTCGGGGTGTCGTCGCCCGACGTGCGGGTCAGACCCCAATAGATCAGCCCGATGGTCTGATTACTGCGGGGCATGCCAGCGTGGCTCGGCGGAATGGGGAGCTTGCACGTCGCGCCGACCTCCACATTCGCGACATCCGCGCCATCGACGGACTTCAACTTTGAGGTCTCATTCGGCGTGGCCGTGGTGTCCCCGGAAGAGTACAGGTTGGTGTACTGCACCCGACGATCGGTATCCGGCAGGGCATTGAGACGCTGGACGATATCCGAGCCGACCAGCTGCTGCACTCCCGCCTTGCTTGCGAGGGCCTCGGCCAGCTTCGGGACGCTGCCGATGATCGGGCGCAGCGAGTCCGCCAACCCATTCAACGTTGTGCCGTGATAGGTCGCCGCGACTCCGACAACGCGACCGACTTTATCCCCACCGCCGTTTTCCGCGATGTACTTCTTCAAGTGCAGCCCACCCTGGGAGTGCCCCACCAGGTCGACCTTCTTTGCGCCTGTAACTTGCAGGATGTAGTCGATGGTGGAGGCAATTTCCTTTGCGGAATCGTCGATATCCGCCACGGCATAGCTACCCGGCAGCCCTACCTGGCCAGCCCGAGGCTTGCCGTAGTTGAAAGCCCAGGTGCAGAAGCCCTGCTCGGACATTGCTACGGCGGCCTTCTGCCAACGGGTGGAGTTATCCGTCGTGCCGTGGATGAAAACGACCGGGTTCGGGTGCTCCGGCGAAGGCACACACCGGGGGTCGTTCACCGGGGAGGTGGCCACATAGGGGCCCGTGAGACCATCGGGAACTGCGGCGTCCGAAACCGGGGCAGCGACGGCAGAAACAGTAGAAACAGGGGAAAGAGCGACAGCCAGCGCCACAGCAGCACCAGCGATGACGGGCCTGCGCGCCCGCCTTACAGCGAGATTTTTAGTTTTCATGGAAGAAACGATAGCCCAACTTCCAGCGTTGTCCACCGTTACACCCGTTATGCACTGGTGTGCAATCGCCCTGCTCACGGGTTAAACCCCACTCAACCAGGCCAATGACGTGATCGTTTTCCGGCAGCGACGCATGGCCCGGGGGTATCAACAGCCCACAGACCGCACCGACTTCGGCCTCCGCAACATCTGCTCCGCCGATCGACTCCAGCTGTGACGTGGAATTCGGCGTGGCCGTCAGATCCTTTGACGTGTAGATGTTCGTGTACATCACGTTCGGGTGCGTATCGGGTAGCTCGTTCAACCGACGGATCAGTTCCGAACTATTCAGCTGCTGCACTGCGGCCTTGCCCGCCACCAGGTCTGCAAAGTCCGGGTTGCGATCCACCAGGTTCTGCAGGATGGAGGACATGCCCGTCATCGTCGTGCCGTGATACGTCGCGGCGATCCCCACCGCACGGCGCACCGTATCCTGCCCGCCGTGCTCCGCAACGTACTTCTTAATGTGCAGTCCACCCTGGGAATGCCCCACCAGATCCACCTTGCTGGCCCCCGTCACCGCCAGAATATGGTCGATCGTCTTGGCGATCTCCACCGCGGACTCGTCAATGTCATTCACGGCAAACACCCCGGGGATCACCGGGCGACCGGCCTCCGGCTTGCCGTAGTTCAAAGCCCATACCGAATAGCCACGGGCGGAAAAGTAGGTCGCGGCTTTCTGCCAGCGCAGGGAATTATCCGTCGTGCCGTGAATGAATACCAGGGGATAGGGGTGCTCCTCGGACAGTTCCTTCCGCGGGTCGTTGACCGGCCCGCCCAGCATGAAGCGCCCCTGCAGCGTGGCGGGCACGTCCGCATCCAACTCGCGCTGCTTGCGGGCGGCCGGGCGGGGCGTCAGGAAGGAAAAAGGAAGCATGAAGCATACAGCCTTGGCTTGAAGGCTCGAGGGTTCGAAGGGCTACAGCGAATAAGCGCCGTGCTTGTCGTGGAACTTTGCGGCGGAGGCCAGGATCTCGTCGGCACGGTCGGGGCGGGAAATCACCAGATCCGGCAGGTAGGGGGACTCGCAGTTGTAGCGCAGCGGGGTGCCGTCCAGGCGGGATGTGTGCAGGCCAGCGGCCTGGGCGATGCCCACCGGAGCGGCGTTATCCCACTCGTACTGGCCACCGGCGTGCACGTAGGCATCGTTATCGCCCAGGATCACGGAGACGGCTTTGGCGCCGCAGGATCCCATGGTCACCAGCTCCATGCCCAGATCCTCGGCGATGAACTCTGCGATTGCGGGGGTGGTGTTTTGGCTGATAACCAGGCGGTTCGTGCGGGCACCTTCTACGGCGCGAACCTCCGAGCTGCTGAACACCCGCCCCAGGTCTGGCATGCCCACGGCGGCTTGGACGATCTTGCCCTTTTCCGCCAGCGCGATGTGCACGGCCCAGTCCTGGCGACCACCGGCGTACTCCCGGGTGCCGTCGAGCGGGTCGATGATCCACACGCGGTCGTTGTCGAGGCGCGTGAGGTCGTCCTCGGCTTCCTCGGACAGCATCGCATCGTTCGGGCGGTGCTGGATCAGGGATCGGGCGATCCAGTCCTGTGCCAGCGCGTCGCCCGCTTTGCCCAGTTCGGTGCCGCGGAGCAGACCTACGTTTCTTACGCCTTTGAGGATCTCCCCGGTGCCCTGCGCGAGTCTCTGGGCCAGCGTCGCATCATTGAGTTCAGCCGTCATAGTTCATACTTTAGCGGTCTGTTTAAATGGTCACATGGCTGTTGACCCGCTGGATTCCTTTTATGCCCCCGTTGCAGCGTGGTTCCGGGACGTTTTCGCCGAGCCGACGGTCGTGCAAACGCAGGCGTGGAAGGCTATCTCCGCAGGTCAGAATGCTTTGGTGGTGGCGCCGACGGGATCGGGTAAAACCCTGGCGGCTTTTTTATGGTCGCTGTCGCGATTATCTGGGGGATCTTTTTTTAATGACGCCACCACGCCAGAAAAGTCCAGTCCCACCAAGGTTCTGTATATTTCCCCGCTTAAAGCTTTGGGTGTAGACGTCAGCCGGAACCTGGCAGCTCCGCTGGCTGGAATCGCGCGGGTGGCCGACGCGATGGGGGAGACTGCCGCCCCGGTGCGAGTGGGCGTGCGCAGCGGGGACACCCCGCAGTCGGAGCGCTCCAAGCTACTGCGGAACCCGCCGGAGATTCTGGTGACCACGCCCGAGTCGCTGTACCTGATGCTGACCGGCAAGGCCGCGGCCACGCTGGCGAATGTGGACACCGTGATTGTGGACGAGGTGCACGCGGTGGCGGGCACGAAGCGCGGCACACACCTGGCGCTGTCGCTGGAACGCTTGGAAATGCTGACGGGCCGGGCGGTGCAGCGCATCGGCCTGTCGGCGACGGTGAATCCCGTGGATAAGGTCGCCAGCTTCCTGGGCGGCGACCGACCGGTAACGGTGGTGAACCCCGAGCAGCCGAAGTCGTGGGATGTGCAGGTGACCAGCGTGGTGGAGGACTTCCAGGATCCTCCCGCGGCTGAAGATGTTGCGTTGGCGGAGTATGAGGTGGCGGAGGAAGGGGCGTCAGCAAAAGAGACAGAGGAAGAACTAGTAGACGGGGCACTAGTAGATGAGGCGCTGCTCGGCCCTAGCCTCATCGGCGAAGGACTGGGCGGCAGCACCCAGAACGGGTCGGGCGCGCGCGTGGCCAGTGGGGTGGACAAAGAATCCGCGCTGCCGCAGCAGAAGAGCGTATGGCCGCACGTGCAGCGCGCGATCTACCGGCAGGTGATGGAGAACCGGTCCACGCTGGTGTTCGTGAACTCCCGGCGCGCGGCCGAGCGGCTGACCGGGGCGCTGAACGAGGAATGGGCCAAGGAACACGACCCCGACGCGCTGGCCGCCCCGACCAGGCGCGATCCGGCACAAATGATGGCGCAATCCGAAGCGGTGCGGGGGATGGACGGGGCGGGTGTCGCGCGGGCGCACCACGGGTCGGTTTCCAAGGACGAACGCGCCGACATCGAGGCGGCGCTGAAATCCGGCGAGCTGCGCTGCGTGGTGGCGACGAGTTCGCTGGAGTTGGGCATCGACATGGGGCTGGTGGATCACGTGGTGCAGGTCGGTGCGCCGCCATCGGTGGCATCGGCGGTGCAGCGGTGTGGTCGCGCCGGGCATACCGTGGGTGCGACCAGCCACGCGACGATCTACCCGCTGCATAAGCAGGACGCCGAAGCCGCGGTGGTCGTGGTGGATCGGCTGCTGAAGGGGGAGCTGGAGCCGCTGAATGTGGTGCATAATGCGCTGGACGTGCTGGCGCAGCAGACGGTGGCGGCGACCGTGCAGGCGGGCGCGGGTGGCACGGGCAGCGCAGGCACGCTGGATGTGGAGGAGTGGTGGCGCGTTGTCCGCCGCGCCCACCCTTATTCCACGCTGCCGCGCGAGGCCTTCGACGGGGTGGTGGAGCTAATCAGTGGCCGGTATCCCTCCACCGACTTCGCGGATCTGAAGGCGCGCGCGATCTACGACCCCGTCGCTGGAACTTTGGAGGCTCGCCCCGGTGCGCAACGCCTAGCGGTGACCAGCGGTGGCACGATCCCGGACCGCGGCATGTTCGGAGTGTTCCTGGCTGCCGGCGACAACGACGGTGCGCGGCGCGTTGGCGAGCTGGACGAGGAGATGGTCTATGAGTCCCGCGTCGGAGACGTATTCACCCTGGGTGCGAGCAGCTGGCGGATCCTGGAAATCAACCGCGACCAGGTGATTGTTGCCCCGGCGGCCGGCCACACTGGCCGCTTGCCGTTCTGGGTGGGCGATGCCGCGGGCCGCCCCGTGGAGCTCGGCCAGGCCATCGGCGAGCACCGCCGCACCTGGGGCACCGGCACTCTGTCGGACATTCGCTCGGCCGATTTTATGGACGCCCACACCCGCGCCAACCTGGATGCCTACTACCAGGAACAGAAGGATTCCGCCGGGATCATCCCGGACGAGCGGACTGTGCTGATCGAGCGCTTCCGTGACGACATTGGCGACTGGCGAGTGGTGGTACACACTCCGTTCGGACGCGGGGTGAACGCCCCGTGGGCGTTGGCGTTGGGAGCGGAGTTGAACCGCCGGATGGGCATTGATGCGATGGCCGTGGCCGGAGACGACGGGATGGTGCTGCGCCTGCCGTATTCGGACGAACCACCGGGAATGGAGCTGCTGCTCGGTGAACATGGCTATGGCGGTTCCGAGCGGGCGGAGGCCACTCTGGCGGATGTGATGGAGGAAGTTGGATCCTCTGCGCTATTTGCTGCCCGCTTTCGCGAGTGCGCGGCCCGGGCGTTGCTGCTGCCGCGGCGGAACCCCGGCAAGCGCCAGCCACTGTGGCAGCAGCGCCAGCGCGCCGCCCAGCTGCTGGATGTGGCCCGCGAACACCCGGAGTTTCCCGTCATGGTGGAGACCATGCGCGAGTGTGTACACGACGTGTACAACCTGGACTTCTTGAAGAACCTCGTGGCGGGGCTGGGCCAGCAGGTCGCGCTGGGCCAGCAGGTTGCGCCGGGGCAGCAGGGCGCTCCGGGGCAGCAGGGCGCGAGTGCGGGGAGCCAGCGCGGCGTGCGCCTGGCGGAGGTCACCACCGAATCCCCGAGTGCCTTTGCCGAATCCCTACTGTTCACCTACACCAGCGCCTTTATGTACGAGGGCGATTCCGCCGAGCGCGCCGCTGCCCTGGCCGTGGACCCCGCTCTGTTAGCGAAGGTCCTGGGCACCCGCGAGGAAGGCATGGCCCTGGATCCGGCCGCGGTGCGGCGCGTGGTCGAGGCCGCACAGTGGAAGTCTGAAGGGCGCCAGGCCGGCAGTGTGGAACAAGCTGTGGACATGCTGCGCGCCCTCGGGCCGTTGAGCCTGGACGGGGTGCGCGAACGCATCGAACCCTGGGCTGGAACGGTGGAGGATAGCCTTGCTGAGCTGCGCGCATTGATCCCCGCCCGGTTGATGGAAGTGAACTTTGGCGGCCAGTTGAAGCTCGCCGCTGTCGAGGACATGGCTTTGCTGCGCGACGGCCTGGGCGTGCCCGTCCCTCCCGGCGTGGTCATCGCTGCCGAGCAGGTGGATCAGGTGGACAATGCCATCGACCAACTGTTGCTGCGGTGGATGAAGAACCGCGGGCCCACCACCGCTGCCGAGGCCGCCGCGGAGTTTGGCATGGGGCGCGCGACCGCCGACGCGCTGCTGGGTCGGTGGACCGAAGGCGCACGCGCACAGGGCACGCAGCGCCGTTTGGCTGCGGGGCACTTTGTCTTTCTTGACGGTGACTTTCCGAATGACGCCACCGCTTCCGCCCCTGCAGCCGGTGCCGGCGCCGAATCGCAGGCGGAAACGCAGTACGTGGACACGGGGATGCTCCGCCGCCTACGCTCGGCAACCTTGGCAGCCGCCCGCGGCGCGCTGGAACCCGTGACCCAGCAGACCTACGCACAATTCCTGGCTGACTGGCACGGCCTGGGCCAGATGCAGCGCGAGGAACTAGCCAGCGTTCTGGAACAACTCGCGGGAGTGCCGATCCCCGCCAGCGCCTGGGAAACCCTGGTGCTGCCCGCCCGCATTCCCGACTATCAGCCGGGCGATTTGGATGAACTCCTGAGCACCGGCGAGGTTCTGGCTGTCGGTTCCGGCCAGGCCGGTGCCAAGGACGCCTGGGTGAGCTTCATGCCTGCGGACACGGCCGAGTTTCTGCTGAACGGGGAGGAGCTGGAGCGTGGCGTCCAGAATATGGTCGCTATCCAGATCCTCCAGCACCTGCAGCGCGGCGGTGCGTTCCTGGCGGCTGAGCTGCAGTCGGCGACCGGGGCGGATCACGCGGAGGTCGACGCGGCACTGTGGGAGCTTTTCGATGCAGGGCTGGTCGTACCCGATAGCTTTGCGGCTCTGCGGGCGCGGCTGGTGGAGGCCGGTTCGACGGGCAAGCAGGCCCACCGCGCGCCACGGCGGAACCAGGGGCGGGGTTCGGCGCGCCGGGTGCGGATGGGGCGCAGCGGGTTTGCGCGGGCGGCTCGGCGGGCGATGAACGCGCATTCCTCGGTGCCGGGGCGCTGGTCGGCGGTACCGGGTGGCGCTGTGCCGGGTGGTGCTGTGCCGGTTGGCGCTGTGCCGGGTGGTGTTGGGGACGCTGGTGCTGGAGACGCTGGGGCTAGCACGGCCGACGCCACCGAGCTGGCACTGATCCGCTCCGAGGCCTGGATCGACCGCTACGCCGTAGTCACCCGCGGGGCCGTCGTTACAGAGAAATCCGACGGAGGTTTCGCAGAGGCCTACCGCACCCTTAGCGCATGGGAAGATTCCGGCGAGGTGCTGCGCGGGTACATCGTAGAGGGGCTCGGCGGCGCGCAGTTCGCCCCGCGCGACGTGATCTCCCAGCTGCGGCGCTCCCAGGACAGCCGCACCGTTACCGATTCCGCACCCCAGTTGCTGTCGGTTCTGGATCCGGCGAACCCCTTCGGCTCTACGCTGCCGTGGCCGGAGGTCGCGCACTCTAACGGTTCGGCAATGGCGCCCACGCGCGCTGCTGGGGCGATGATCATTGTCGCCGCCGGACGCGCCGAGGCATATCTGTCGCGCGGCGGCAAGAACCTGGTTCTTTTTGCTCGCCCCGAATTTAACGACGCCACGTCGGAACCCCTGGGCACCCCAGCTGCACAGATAGATCTGATTGTGAGGGCGATTCGGGAGGCCATCGGTGCCGGACGGTTGAGCCCCGTGAACGTGGAGAAGATCAACGGGTCGTCGGTAATGGACATCGCCACCACCGACTGGGTGGCAGCCGGTGCGCGACTGACCCCGAAGGGGTTGAGCATCCGTGCCTGAGGGTGATTCCGTACTGCAGTTATCCAACCGCCTGCAATGGATGGCAGGCCGGACAGTTCGGCATACCGACATTCGCGTGCCCAGGTTCGCCACCCTGAATTTCGACGGCGAGAAAGTTCACCGGGTGTGGCCCTACGGCAAACACCTGTTCATGCACATTGGGCGACGGGTGATCCACACCCACCTGAAGATGGAAGGCGTGTGGGCGATCCATCGTGCGGGGCAGCGCTGGCGCCGACCCGGCCACACCGCCCGCATTGTGCTGCGCTTTAGCCCCCAGCACGCAGACGGTCCGGAGATAGAAATTGTGGGGCACAGCCTGGGATTCGTGCGGGTATTTCCTTTTGCGGACTACCCGCAGGTCGTGGCTCACCTGGGGCCGGACATCCTGGCGGAGGACTGGGCAGTTAGCGGCAGGGACGAAGCTATCGCGCGGATTATGCAGCGGCCGGATAGGTCCCTCGGCGCGGCACTGCTGGACCAGAAGAACGTCGCTGGAATTGGCAACGAGTATCGCGCCGAGGTGATGTTTCTAGTGGGGATGCACCCGAAGGTGACAGTGGGGAAGGTCGGGGAAGGTGGCGTCCAAAAGGCAATAGACCTAGCGCGGCGAGTGATGTGGGACAACCGCCTTGAACCGCACCGCGTATTCACTGGTGATCGGCGGCCGGGGCAGGGGACGTGGGTGTTCGGGCGTGCGGGCAAGGCGTGCAGGCGTTGCGGGACGGCGATTCAACAGGCGACGCTGGGTGGGCGGTGGGCCGGCGGGGATCCGGAGGTGGATGCCGCAGAGTTGGAACGAATAATTTGGTGGTGCCCGCAGTGCCAGAGGGAGTAGCGGTGGCGGGGGTAGCTCTATGCGGCGAATAACCCCGAATTGGGGTGATATTACAGTCATGTGCAGGGTGAAAGTGCAGGTGGGGAGAGTTCATTTAAAGTTCACTAGTCAGGTGGTTACGGGGTTGAGGGCGGGTTGAGGGTAAGGAATTTTTGACCCCAAAAGGGGGTTGATTTTCTTATTTTTTAAGAACAGAGTGCAGTGGGTGCGGGTGGGGTGTTGGTTTCCTGTGGTTATGGGAGTTGAGGTAAGGGTTGGCAAAGTTTGATGACGGGGCGGGGTGAGCGGTTGTGTAGTGATAATGGTTTCAGATTTTGGTTTACCTAAGACGGGCTTTAAGGGTTGATTAAGTTTCGAGGGGTTAACAGAAGGTGAACGCACGGTTAATTATGGGTTGAATGCGGTGCATTGGGGCGTCGAATTGTCGAACAATTCTTGTTGGGGAGGGTTTAAAGTTGAATCTCGTCACTCAGAGCCCTGGTGCGGCGTGGTCCTCACAAATGCCATGCGTTACCAGGGAGAGGGCACCCCTTAATCGGATTCAAAACTAAAGCCACCTGGCCGAAACCTCGCACCTTTCGGCGACGTGCGTACGGCGTACCCCGAGGCAGCTGCTGCAAACGTGAACTCGCAAAAGTGAACGTGCAGAAAGTGTCGGCACTGCTTCCCTTGGGCGTGCGGCTCGCAGCATCACCAACGCACCTCGTCGCCAGTGCGGGTTCACCAGCCCGCATTCTTCGGTCGGTGGCGTGCAAGAGGAGCACAAACATGAAGAACCTGTGGAAGAACGGCGCAAGCGCAGCCGCCGCTGCTGCCATCGTGGCTGCAGCGGTAGCATCCCCGGCATCTGCAATCACCAAGGAAGAGCACTACCCGGAAACCCCGAAGCTGAACCCCACCCTGCCGATTGTTAACACCACCCACGGCAGCGATCACATCAAGGCAAATATCCTGAACCCGCACCCGGTCTGCAACTCCGGCGAGGACTACCGCACCGTCGTCTACAAGGTTGACGACAAGTTCACCCCGGCTGGCACCATCTCTGCCACCAACCAGTCCAAGAACACCATCCCGCTGACCCAGGAGCTGTCCAAGACGCAGACCATCTCCATCAGCATCAAGGGTGACCGTACCGAGACCACCAGCGTGAACCTGGGCGGCGAAGCATCCGGCAAGGAGTCCAAGGGCAGCGTCGGCATCGCTTACGAGCTGGCTAAGAAAATCGGCGCTGAGGCTTCCTACTCCCTGAGCTGGAACGTCGGCCAGACCGTTGGCCCGTACGATGTTCCGGCTGGCCACACCGGTGAGGCTACCTACGGCTTCCGCACCATCAAGATGACCGGTACCCAGCAGTTCTGCAAGGCAAACGGCACCTGGTCCACCCCGACCCCGTGGATCGCGCTGACCCCGATTAAGAACCAGGTCAACGTGAAGCTGTACGCCAACCCGGCTGACTCCGCTGTTCCGGCGAAGCCGGAGGACGCTGAGAAGCCGGCTGAGAAGCCGGCTGAGAAGCCGGCCGACAAGCCAGCTGAGAAGCCGGCCGACGAGGCTGCAAACAAGCCAGCTGAAAAGCCGGCCGACGAGGCTGCAAACAAGCCGGCCGAGAACGCCGACGCGTAAACCCTTTTCTCGCAGAATATCCAGCAGGTTCGAAGGGGATTGAACCACCCCTCCTAGCTTTCGCAGGCTATGCCCCCTTCACCTGCACCTACAAAGTAAGGAACCCCTCACATGAAGAAGAACGCAGCTTCCCTGACCCTCGCTGCTGCCATTGGCGTGACCACCGCTTTCGCAGGCGCTGGCAACGCATTCGCTGAAGATGTTGTTGACCCTGGCTTCAACCACGACGTCGTTACCGCTGAGGCTGAAAAGCCGGCCGCGGACGCTG
>NZ_KV799248.1:0-34318 GCF_001809885.1 Corynebacterium sp. HMSC058E07 | reverse complement strand
GCTGAAAAGCCGGCCGCGGACGCTGAGGCTGAGAAGCCCGCCGCGGACGCTGATGCTGAGAAGCCGGCCGCGGACGCCGAGGCTGAGAAGCCGGCTAAGGACGAGGCCGAGCAGTCTGGCGAGAAGTACGACCTGAAGCCGGAGATCCGCGTCGCTGCTGGCAAGTCCGCTGGCTTCGCAGGCCTGGTCTCCATCTCTGCCAAGAACGTTGGCTCCGAGATCTACTACCAGGACTTCCCGGCTACTACTTTCCGCATCGACGTGCACACTGAGAAGGGTCCGAAGGGCGTTGACCGCCTGATCACCCCGGGCTGGTTCAACGGTGCATACACCCGTGACCTGGGCTTCGACAAGGAAAAGTCTGTTCGCAGCTTCGAGGTCACCCTGTCCAACCCGGTCAACCCGGGTGATTCCCAGCTGCTGGCGAACCTGAACTTCGGCGATGGCAAGACCAAGCTGGGTCGCCTGGTGAACTACATCACCGTCACCCAGACCGGTCGCCTGGAGGAGGACAAGTCCACCTCTAACGACCAGAACGTTGACTCCCGTGAGGTCACCACTACCGACGTTATGCACAAGCCGACCAAGGGCCTGTTCTAGTCTGATCTCTGAACGGATCCCTGATCTGAACGGCTAACTCCGTTTAAACGAAACTAAGGCTCCCCGCATCAGCGGGGAGCCTTAGTGCGCTTATTCCGTGCCCTGAAAGGGTCTGGGTTTAGTGCCTACCTTTGCTAAGGAAGCATCCAGTTCGATTCACCCTTCAACAGGACGCGAATCGCGGTGATCAACAGGAAGCCTGGTGCGAGCAGCAAGCTGAACCATCCAGGTGCGATGTTAGAGAGTGACGACGTGGGGGACGGGGTGCGTTCCGTCGGGGCAGCCTGTGCCACCTGCGCAGTCTGCGGCGTGGTCGCTTCTCCCTATGCCGGCGCAGCTACGCCTGCGGAGATCGATGCCGCTGCGATGCCTACCGCCAAAGTCTTGCGAACCTTCATGGGGAAGCATTCCTTTCTGGAGGATTCGTGTAGTCAAAACAAGTCGAAAACAAGTCAAAAACCAGCCATGGGGAAGCAGGTTTCGTAAGTGAAATCGATCACCGGAGCCCCAGCGTTAGCCGTCTAGGTATTCCGCTGAATTATTTTGTGCGATGGGGCCACCCCGTAGGACGATTTTGGGTGCGGGTTTGAGGGTTAAATGTCGGAAATGTTGCATTTCTTTTTTATCGACGCCACCTGTTCCGCCTCTAAAACCTCCTGACCAGCCCTTATGTGTAGCTGGAAATGGTTTGCAAGAACGTTTTGCAAGTTTTCCGACATTTGCCTTACGGAAGTGCAACGTTTCCGACATTTTAGGGTCGGTCTAGGGCCGGACAGGCCGGCGGACAGGGCTAGGCCAGAGGCCGGGAGCTAGTCAGGGTGGGGAGACGCCGAAACCGGCGCCTGCCCACCCCATGTACTGCGGTGGGGCGGGCGTTGGCCTAACCGAGGCCGGGGTTCAGGCGAACCCAAATCGCGTACAGTAGAGCGGCTGGAAGAACAATGGGAGAGGCTAGAAAGACGGGCGCTATCCTCAGGGAGCCTGTAATGGGGGAGTAGTGTTCGGACTCAGCAGCTTGCTGGGATAGCGCGGGCTTTGGCGCCGCTGCCTGTGCCGGCGCAGCTACGCCTGCGGAGATCGATGCCGCTGCGATGCTTACCGCCAAAGTCTTGCGAACCTTCATGGGGAAGTATTCCTTTCTGGAGGATTCGAACGTTCACAAAGACGCTGCGTCCCGCGCGGCGCTAATGGGCCGGAAGATGCCGAAGTAAGCCGCGGGAAACAGGTTTCGTAAGGGATATCGATTAATCGGGCGCCAGCGTTAGCCCGCGGGGCATTTCTTCTGAGCGCTGGGGTATGACCTGGGGCGCAAAATGTCGGAATTGTTGCAATTCTTTTTTGTTGACGCCCACCTCTCCATCGCTGCAACTTCCTGACCAGCTCTTATATGTAGATAGAAATGGGTTCCAAGAACGTTCTGCAACATTTCCGACATCTAGGAGCAGGGGGAGGCGGGCGTCCGGATGGTGCACCCCCGCCTGCCGGACAGTAGGGGAGTCGGGCAGACCAGGGGGCGGGGAAACCGGGTCGGGAAACCGAGAGGCAAGCCGCCCCAGCTAACCGCTAGGCCCGGTGCTGGCGGTAGTAGGCGATGAGGTCGTCGGTAGAGGAGTCACCGGCGTCACTACGCTCAGCGCCAGTAACCGCAGGCAACAGCGCACTTGCCTGCTTCTTGCCGAGCTCCACACCCCACTGGTCAAAGCTGTTGATGCCCCAGATCACGCCTTGTACAAAGACAATGTGCTCGTACAGCGCGATCAGCGCACCCAGCGTATTCGGGGTCAGCTTGTTCGCCAGGATGGTGGTGGTCGGCCGGTTGCCGGGCATCACCTTGTGGGGGATCAGTTCGGGCGCCACGCCCTCTTCCTTCAGCTCCTCGGCGTTTTTGCCGAAGGCCAGCACGCGGGTCTGGGCGAAGAAGTTGGACATCAGCATGTCGTGCATGCTGGTGGTTCCGTCGGCGGCTACCGCATCGTCGTGCGGGTTCACAAAGCCGATGAAGTCGGCAGGCACCAAGTGCGTGCCCTGGTGCAGGAGCTGGAAGAAAGCGTGCTGGCCGTTGGTGCCGGGCTCGCCCCAGTAGATTTCGCCGGATGGGATCTCAACCGGGCTGCCGTCCAGCTGCACGGACTTGCCGTTGGATTCCATCGTCAGCTGCTGCAGGTAGGCGGGGAAGCGCGCCATGTCCTCGGAATATGGCAGCACCGCGTGCGACTGCGCACCCAGGAAGTCGGTGTACCACACGCCCAGCATGCCCATCAGCACCGGAATGTTCATTTCCAGCGGCTCGGTGCGGAAGTGGTCGTCGACCTCGTGGAAGCCCTCCAGGAAACGCATGAAGTCCTGCGGGCCGATAGCGGCCATCAGCGACAGGCCAATTGCTGAGTCCACGGAATAGCGGCCGCCTACCCAGTCCCAGAACTCGAACATGTTGTTCGTGTCGATGCCGAAGTCCTGCACCTTCTCTGCGGCAGTGGAGACGGCCACGAAGTGCTTGGCGGTGATGTCGCGGATGGCGTCATCCCCCTCGACCTCAACACCTGCATCGGCGAGGTTGCGCAGCAGCCAACGGCGCGCGGCGTGGGCGTTCGCCAGGGTCTCGGAGGTGGTGAACGTCTTGGAGGCAATGACGAACAAGGTCGATTCCGCATCCAGTCCGTCGAGCGTTCCGGCCACGTCCGCCGGGTCGATGTTGGAGATGAAGTGCGGGGTGATGCCGGCCGTCATGTAGGGGCGCAGCGCCTGGGCGGCCATCGCCGGGCCCAGGTCAGAGCCGCCGATGCCGATGTTGACGACGTGCTTGATAGTGTGCCCGGTCACGCCCTGCCAGGATCCGGAACGCAGTGCCTTGGCGAAGTCGCGCATGCGGCCCAGCACTGCGTGAACGTCGGCTGCCACGTCCTGCGTCTCGCCCGCGCCTGCACCGTCGCCCGCGCCCGCACCAACCGGAATACTAAACTCCCGCTCCACCGGAATGCGCAGCGCGGTGTGCAGCACGGCACGATCCTCGGTGGTGTTGATGTGCTCGCCGTCGAACATGGCGCTGCGGTAGTCCTCAAGGCCGCGGGCGCGCGCCAGATCCAGCAGCAGGCGCAGTCCACGTTCGTCGATGAGGTTCTTCGACAGATCCACGTGCAGTGGCCCGACGTTGTGGGTCATGTCGCTGGAGCGTCCCGGCTGCTCAGTGAAGAGCTCTCGCAGTTGGGTGCCGCGCGTCGCGTCGGCGTATTCGGTGAGCTTCTTCCATTCCCGCGTCTTATGTGCAGATTCGCGTTGTTCTGGCATGGGCACAGCCGGGCTCCTCTCGTTGCTACAAGTCTCTCTTCCCAACGTAGTGGAAAAGGTGGTGGCGCGTGGTGGTCAGCGCAGAAGCGTATATGTGGTTCCATGACTTCACTCAACATTCCTTCTGATTTCAGCATTACCCTGAACGCGGCCGGGCAGTCCTTCGATGTGCCCACGGGGTTGTTCTTGGGCGGTGCTTGGTGCGCTGGTTCTTCGGGCGAGGTCTTTTCTGTTATTGACGCCGCCACGGGGAAACCTTTCGCAGATGTCGCCGCGGCGACAGAAGATGATGCGCGGGAGGCCATGGATAGAGCCGTGGAGGTTCAGGCGGACTGGGCGGAATCCACCCCGCGCGATCGTTCCGAGATTCTGCGTCGACTCTTCGACCTGGTGCACGAGCATGCCGACCAGCTGGCGGCTCTGCAGTCTCTGGAGCTGGGGCGCGCGCTGCCTGATTCCAAGGGCGAGGTGACCTACGCTGCCGAGTATCTGCGCTGGTTTAGTGAGCGGGCGGCGGCGATCACCGGCGAGTATCGCGTGGCTCCGGCGGGCAATGGACGCATCGTGACCACGCACCGCCCGGTGGGGCCCGTGCTGGCCATCACCCCGTGGAACTTCCCGCTGGCGATGGTCACCCGCAAGCTGGCTCCGGCGCTGGCGGCGGGCTGCACCGTGATCGCTAAGCCGGCACAGCTGACCCCGCTGACGATGCTCTACTTCGCGGAGCTGGGGCGCATGGCTGGCATTCCGGATGGCGTATTCCAGGTTCTGCCGACGTCCTCGGCCCGCCGCGTCTCGGTGCTGTTGGATGATGACCGCCTGCGGAAGCTGACGTTCACCGGGTCCACGGAGGTGGGTCAGGCGCTGGCGGCCACTGCGGCACAGAAGACGATCCGCACGTCGCTGGAGCTCGGTGGCAACGCGCCCTTCGTTGTGCTGGAACACGCGGACGTAGGCAAGGCCGTGGAGCAAGCCATTGCTGCGAAGATGCGCGGCGCGGGTCAGGTCTGTGTGGCCGCTAACCGCTTCATCGTCCACGAGTCCCTGGCGGAAGAATTTGAGGCCGGTCTGGTGCAGAAGATGGCCGAGTTTGTCATGGGTCCCGGTACCGATCCGAAGTCGACGATGGGCCCGATGGTCAGCCTGGAGCAGCGCGACGGTGTTCGCGACATGGTAGCCAAGGCAGTAGAGGAGGGAGCGCACGTCGCCCTCGGCGGCAATGAGGCGCTGGAAAAGCTGGGGGAGACGCACCCCGAGCTGGACCCGAATGGTTTCTGGTATCCCGCCACGGTGCTAACGGGGGTGACGCCACAGTTTGAGATCGCTAATCAGGAGATCTTCGGGCCGGTCGCGGCCGTGCAGCGTGTCTCCAGCGATGAGGAGGCACTAAAAGTCGCCAATGACACTGTCTTCGGCCTGGCTGGCTACGTGATGGGCGAGGATATGAAGAAGACCCTGCGCTTCGCCGAGCGCATGGAGGCGGGCATGGTGGGCGTCAACCGGGGCGCACTATCGGATGCCGCGGCGCCCTTTGGCGGCGTGAAGCAGTCCGGCCTTGGGCGCGAGGGTGGATTCGAGGGGATCGAGGAGTACCTCGACACCGTCTACCTGGCGCTCGACGTTTAGGTTCCGGTTTCTTAGGCCAGCGCGCCGAGCGTGGCCTCGTGCAGCAGGCCGTTGGTGGCTACAGCGGAGCCGCCGTGCGGGCCATCCTCGCCGTCCAGAGAGGTGAACCGCCCGCCAGCCTCCGTGATAATTGGCACCAGCGCGGCCAGATCCCACAGGCTGACCTCCGGCTCGGCGGCGATGTCGACCGCACCTTCGGCAACCAGCATGTAGGACCAGAAGTCGCCGTATCCGCGCAGGCGCCATGCGGAATCCGTCAGGCTGATCAGCTGCTCGCGCTTGCCGCAGTCCGCCCAGCCGGACAGCGAGGAAATCGCGATGGAAGAGTCCGCGACATTCGCAACCTTCGAAACCCCCAGTTGGTGCGCGCCCGCCGACGGCACTCCGCCATCGACAGAGCCACCGTTTGCCGGTGCTGCATCTGCGCTGGTTCCGCTGCTTGCCGGGGTGTTAAACAGTCGCCAAGCTCCGGCCCCCTCGGCTGCCCACCAGCGCCGTCCTAGTGCAGGCGCGGACACAACGCCGACCACTGGCTTGCCGTCTACCAACAGGCTGATCAGTGTGGCCCACACGGGCACTCCGCGCACAAAGTTCTTCGTGCCGTCGATGGGGTCGATGACCCATTGGCGCCCGGCGAAGGTGACGTCGCCACCGAACTCCTCGCCCAGCAGAGCATCGTCCGGGTAGTGTGCGGCGATGATTTCCCGCAGTTCCTTCTCTACGGCGGTATCCGCGTCGCTGACCGGCGTGAGGTCCGGCTTCGATTCAACGCTCAGGTCGCTCGCTTCGAAGCGCGCCATGGTGATCGTGTCCGCCGCGTCCGCCAGCGTCAGCGCCAGGTTGAGGTCATCTGCATAGGTGGATACCGAGTCCGTCATGAGGCACATGATAGCCCAGTCGACTCGAGTTAAGCTACGGGGCTTCTGGGAGTGTTGTGATTGCTGTGACTCTTTTATGCCTCACGCAACGCCGCCGCTGCCTGCTCTACTGCGTCGGGCGCCCCGGCAATGAACCAGGTAGTGCCGTCTTTTTCTTCCTTCTTAGCGACGCCCCCAGCTCCCTCGACCAAAGCTCGCCCAGGCAACCAATCCCAGCTGGCCACGCTGTGCTGCATCCAGCAGCCGAGCTCGCCACCGGCCACGCAAGCCAAGTCGATGGACGCAGACCCCAGCATGCGCACCGTAGCAAACTGCGTAGCCACGGCAGTCCAGCTGTTCAGGCGGGTGGCGTCCGCGATGTCAGTGGGGTGTAGGTAGCCACCCAGGCAGGTCAGTTCCGCTGCGGTATTGGGTAGGTCGATACGGTTGGCGTCACGAGTAGTAGGAATATCCGAACCACCAAACCACGTGTAGCCCATCGCCGGACGGTGAACGGCGCCGAACAGCAGGGCATCCGGATCCTCGGGGGAACCCTCGACGAGAGCCAGTGCGGAGCACCAATAATCAGAGCCGGTGGTGAAGTTGTATGTGCCATCGACCGGGTCGATGACCCAGGTGCGGCCGGACTTCGACTCCACGGACGTGCCCTCCTCACCCAACAGACCATCGTCCGGGCGAATGGCGCGCAGCGCGTCGGCAATGAACTTCTCGGCCGCCCGATCGGCAGCCGTGACGACATCGCTAACGGAGGTCTTCTGCTCCGTATCCACACCCGTCTGGCGCATCCGCCATGCCAGTCGACCAGCGTTATACACCAGCGCCTGGGCCAGGTGGTGGTCGGAATCGTCGACATGCGCCACGATGAACGTCTTGATGATCGCGTTCAACATGTCCTCGGGAATCGGGGAAGAAGAATCATTACCGTTAGTAGCCATGCATTCCATTGTGCATGCCGCCGGGTAGACTTGCGCATTATGCAACCGGAAGTTTCTGCAGACCTAAGCGACCTGGACGGCACCCTGACCACCATCGAGAAGGTGCTGGACCTCAAAGAGCTGGGCGATCGAGCCCGCGAGCTGGAAGATCAGTCCGCAGACCCCTCCCTGTGGGACGACCCGGATCACGCACAGCAGGTGACTTCCGAACTGTCGCGTGTGCAGGGAAAACTCAAGAAGGTCACGGGCCTGCGCCAGCGCCTGGACGACCTGCCGGTGCTCTACGACATGGCAGAAGAAGAAGCAGGGGACGACCCGGACGCAGCCAAGGAGGCCGTGCAGCTGGCCGACGCGGAACGCGCGGAACTGCGCCAAGAGATCGAATCCCTAGAGGTCACTACCATGCTGTCGGGGGAGTATGACGAGCGCGAAGCCGTGGTGAACATCCGCAGCGCCGCCGGTGGCGTGGATGCCGCCGACTGGGCAGAGATGCTGCTGCGCATGTACACCCGCTGGGCAGAGAAGGCCGGGCACAAGGTGGAGGTCTACGACATCTCCTACGCCGAGGAAGCCGGCATTAAGTCCGCGACCATCGTGATCCACGGCGAATACATGTACGGCACCCTGTCCGTGGAGCAGGGAACCCACCGCCTGGTGCGCATTTCCCCCTTCGACAACCAGGGGCGCCGCCAGACCTCCTTCGCCGAGGTCGAGGTGCTGCCCGTGGTGGAGCAGACCGACCACATCGACATTGACGACAACGATGTGCGCGTGGACGTCTACCGGTCCTCCGGTCCCGGCGGGCAGTCGGTGAACACCACCGACTCGGCGGTGCGCCTGACCCACGTACCTACCGGCATTGTGGTGACGTGCCAGAACGAGAAATCGCAGATCCAGAACAAGGCATCTGCCATGCGAGTGCTGCAGGCGAAGTTGCTGGAGCGTAAGCGTCAAGAAGAACAGGCCGAGATGGACGCGCTGAAGGGCGACGGCTCGAATTCCTGGGGCAACCAGATGCGCAACTACGTGCTGCATCCGTACCAGATGGTGAAGGACCTGCGCACGAACGTCGAGGTCAACGACCCCAGCAAGGTGCTGGATGGTGACCTCGACGGCTTCCTAGAGGCCGGCATCCGCTGGCGCATGGCGCAGCAACAGGAGGCACAGGCCTAGCGCGCCGGGCTGTACGTGAGCGCGCGCCGGGCTGCGTGCCCGGCTGTGGCTGAGCCAGGGCTGGCGCGCCCGGTCAGGCTCAGCGCGCTGGGCCTTAAGGCGTGAGGCCGTGGATGTAGCCGAAGCGGTGCTCCGTGGTGGAGATCGCCTGCTCGAGCAGCATGGGCAGCAGCTCGCGGCGGCCATCGGGCAGCACGTCTTGATCCAGGATCACCGAACCGGACTTTGCCGCGGCCTCGTAGAACTCCTCTGGGCTATTGCCCAGGGCACGGACGCGAACCGACTGGGCGATGGCGATTTCCTCGGCGAAGTCGCGGTCGGAGGACGTACGCATCTGCTCACCCAGCTCACCCCACTCGCGGGCGACCTCCGGGTTGGCGGAAATATCCAGCTCCGTGCCGGTGGCCGCGGAGGCCAGCTTCAGGCGCAGCAGGTCACGCGGGTTCGCGCCCTCGGAGACGCGGACGCGCAGCGGCTCGAGCAAAGGCTTGTAGCGGAACACGTTGGATTCCACGACCAGGGCGGTCTTGTCATGTTCGACGCCGAACTCGGTGGACATCGCGTAGGCGTCCGATTCCGCTGCACGGCGGAGCCACACGTGGTCGTCCTTGGATAGGGCGGGGGAGCCCAGGCCGCGGATCTCACGCAGCAACTGGGTGATGTGGGTCGGGAGGGTACCCGCAGCCAGCTCGCTGAGGTCGCCCTCGGTCCACACGCCCTGCTGAGCGACGTAGTTCGGGCCACCGGCCTTCGCACCGCTGCCCAGGGCGGAGTTCTTCCAGCCACCGAAGGACTGGCGCTGCACGATCGCGCCCGTGATGCCGCGCTCGACATACGCATTGCCGACCTCCACGCGCTCGCGCCAATAGGCGGTTTCCTCCACATCGATGGTGTGGATGCCGCCGGTCAGGCCGAAGCCGGTGGAGTTCTGCCACTCGATGGCCTCGTCCAGAGTTTCGGCGTGCATGATGCCCGCCACCGGGCCGAAGCACTCGTGGGTGTGGAACCAGCTGCCCGGCTTCACGTTATCGCGCAGGCCCGGGGACCACAGGGTGCCCTCTTCGTTCAGCTTCCGTGGCTTCACCAGCCACTTCTCGCCCTTCTCCAGCTCGGTCAGGCCGCGCAGCAGCTTGTCGCCCGGGGCTTCGATCACACCGTTCATGACAGTGGAGATGTCCGAGCCGGGGCCGACCTTGATGGAACGCACGGCATCGACCAGCTGGTTGATGAAGCGCTTGGACTTGCCGATAGATCCGACGGTGATGATCAGCGAGGCAGCGGAGCACTTCTGGCCAGCGTGACCGTAGGCGGACTTGAAAATATCCGCGACCGCCAAATCCGGGTCGGCCGACGGCGTAACGATGATCGCATTCTTGCCGGAGGTCTCGGCATTAATAACCATCCGCGGCTTCCAGCCACGGAACAGCTTGGCAGTCTCGGAAGCACCGGTGAGGATCACAGACTCCACATCCGGGTGGCTGACCAGGCGCTTACCGGCCTCGGCCTCGTCGGCGTTGACCAGCTGCACCAGATCCTCCGTGATTCCGGCGTCACGCAGGATACCGATGAAGACCTCTGCAATGCGCAGCACCTGCGGGGCGGGCTTGATGATCACACAGGAACCGGCCGCCAGGGCGGCGAAGATACCGCCCAGCGGGATGGCAATGGGGAAGTTCCACGGCGGGGTAACCACCACGGACTTGTAAGGGGTGAACACCGAGCCGCGCACATGGTCCAGCTGGCGGGCGCTCTCCGCGTAGTAGCGGGCAAAGTCGATGGCCTCGGAGACCTCGGGGTCCGTCTCTGCGACGGTCTTGCCAGCCTCGAACACTGCCGCCGAGATCAGCTTCGAACGGTTGTTGGCCAGCGCGTCCGCCGCGCGGTCCAGCAGCTCCGCACGCTCTGCGCCGGTCTTCTGCGACCAGTTTTCGGAGGCCTCGCGGCAACGGGCCACGGCGGCGTCGATAACCGCAGGATCAGTAACCTCCGGGGTCTGGGCGGGGCCAGGATCGCTGGACGGATCGACGATCTTCAGTGCCCATTCGCGGTTGGCAGGCAGGGTGGGATCAGTATCCGGCTCGTTGACGAAGTTGCCTGGCAGGCCGTCGGACTGGCAGCCCAGCTGCTGAGCTTCTTCCTCCAGTCGGTTCTGGGTGCGGCGCGGACCGGCGAACGTATCCCAGCGGTCGCGCACGGAGTTGCGAAAACGCAGCTCCTGGCCCTGCATGGGGGTCATGCCGGTGATGTCGGTCTCGTCATCCTCCGGGGTGAACAGTGCGTAGAGGAAGTTCTGCTTCGCGCCGTTTTCCTCGAGGCGGCGCACCAGGTAGCTGATGGCCACGTCGAAGTCTTCCTTCTTCACCACAGGGGTGTACAAGATCATCTTGCCGGTGACATCACGCACGGCCTCGGACTGGGCGGGCGACATGCCCTGCAGCATTTCGACGTCCAGCTGGTGCTCCACATTGCGGGCGACAGAGAGCTCGTGGGCCAGCGCCAGGTGGTACAGGTTGTGCGAAGCCACACCGATGCGCAGGTTGTCCGCGTGCTCGGGGTGCAGAACCCAGTCCAGCAGGCGGACGTAGTTCGCATCCACCTCGGCCTTGGTCAGGTAGGGTGCCTGTGGCCAGTCGTGGATCTCGGAATCCACGCGCTCCATGGAAAGGTTGGCGCCCTTCACTAGGCGCACCTTGATCTTCGCTCCGCCCTTGGCGCGACGTTCCTTGGCGAACTCAGCGAGTTGCTGAAGTGCGTCGAAGGTATCGGGCAAGTAAGCCTGCAGAACGATGCCGGCCTCTAGCTCGCGGAATTCTTCCTCATCCATCAGCTCCGTGAAGATTTTGATGGTCAGGTGGAGGTCCTTGTATTCCTCCATATCCAGGTTGATGAACGGGTGTGGGTCGCGCTTCATTGCCTCGCGGTACAGCGGGCGCAGGCGATCTTTCAGGCGCTCGGCGGAGCCTTCCAGATCCCAGTGGTTGAGCTGGCTGACTACGGAGGAAGCCTTGACGGACACGTAGTCCACCCGCGGATTCTTCAGCAGTTCGATGGTGTTATCCAGGCGGCGTTGCGCCTCGGCCTCGCCCAGAACGGCTTCGCCCAGCAGGTTGAGGTTTAGCTGGAAGCCCTTGTCGCGGTAGTCCTCCAGCATCCGATCCAGCGCCTTGGACTCTGCGTCCAGAACCAGGTGGCCGACGGTGGCGCGCAGGTAGGAGCGCGCGATGGGCATAACGATGTTCGGCAGAATCGGAGCAGCGATGGATCCTGCGGTCACTAGGAAGGAATCAACCAGGTTCATGAACCCCGGCACCGGCGCGGTGCGCTTGAAGGGGTGGGCGATCTTGGCGAACTCCTTGGCGGAAACGTGGTTGTCCTCTGGGCGGGCCACGCGGTCGACGAAAGCGAATGTGAACTCCACGCCGTCCGGGTCGTGCACCATGTCCGCCAGCTGCTTGGTGGAGGGCGAGGTTTCCTCGATCTCCAGCCAACGTTCGGCGCGGTGGATGGCCTTGGTGACCACCGCTTCGACATCGGAGCTATCTGGTAGGGGAGTATTAGCCTGGCTTTGCAACGCCGACCTCAATTCTTCATTGGTTGGCCAAGGCGCACTGTTAGCCCCTGACCAAGCGATGTGTAGGGTTTGTTCCCCACCCTAACGATCCGACTTCGTTAGGGCTACCGTGGGGGCTTGTTGTTTGAATCGAGGGTGGTGGCGGGCGGTTTAGGCTGCTTGTGGTGTTGTCCTTACTGCGCTGCCGGGTAGTCCATTGGGGTGCCGGGGCCCAGTGGCAATCCGACCATCCACCAGAGCGCGAAGAACAGGAACCAGCCGACCAGCATGGCGATGGAGTAGGGCAGCGCCAGTGACATCAAGGTACCGATGCCCGCCTTCTTGTAGTAGCGCTGCAGGAACGTCAGAGCCAGGGCGAAGTACGGGCTCATCGGGGTGATGATGTTCGACGGGGAATCGCCGATGCGGAATAGCATCTGGGTGACCTCGGGGGAGTAGCCGACGTACATGAACATCGGCACGACGATGGGCGCCATCAGCGCCCACTGGGCGGAACCAGAGGTAATGAAGAGGTTCACCAGCGCTACCAAGATCACAAAGGCTCCGAAGAGCAACAGTGGCGGCAGATCCGCCTTCTGTAGCAGCTCCGCGCCCTTAATGGCGGTCCAATCGCCCAGGTTGGATGCCTTGAACCAGGCCAGGAACTGGGAGACGGCGAAAAACAGCACCATCATCGGCAGCAGGGTCTTCAAACCGCGCGCCATGAAATCCGGAACGTCGCTGGCCTTTGTGATGGACTTAATACCCAGCCCGTAAACCAGGCCGAGGATCAGGAAGGCAGCGCCGATGGGCACAGCCACTGCGGTGATCAGAGGGCTGGACATCACCTCGCCGTTTTCGCCTTGAAGCGGTGATCCCGGAACGAACAGCAGTGCAAAGTAGATGGCCGTCATGATTATGGCGACGATAGCGGTAGTCCCTAGTGCGCGTGCCTCGTCGGGCTCGAGCCTCAATGCGGCGGTGATCTTTTCCTGCGGTACGTCCCCAGCGAGTGCGTCATCGCCGTCGCGGCCGGTATTGAAGGTGACCTCCGAGTAGTCGATTTCGTCGTGGTCCACCAGCTCCTGGGTACGTTTGTTCATGTACAGCTCCGTCAGTGCCGTGATGATCAGCGCCAACATGACCGCGCTGACGGCTACGAAGAAGTAGTTGGCTAGCGGCGAGACGTGGTATTTGTCATCCACGATGTGGGCCGCCGAGGTGGAGATTCCACCCAACAGCACGTCGGTGATGTTCAGGACCAGCGAGGAGTTAAACCCGGCCGAGGATGCGGCAAAGGCCACCATCGCGCCAACGATCGGGGATCGCCCCACTGCGCGGAAGGCAACGGCGCCCAGCGGAATGAGGATCACGTACACCGCGTCCGAGGCTACGGAGCCCGTCACACCTGCCAGAGCCACTACGAAGGTCAGAAGTTTCGGTCCGACTCTAGAGACGGTTGCGCGTACCACCGCGCTGATTAGGCCAGAATGCTCGGCCACGGCCACGCCCAGCATGACCGTAATAATCAGGCCCAGCGGTGGGAAGGTGACGTAGTTGTCCACCACGCCGGAAAGTATCTCCTTGAGCCCATCAGAACTCAGCAGGTTGACGATCTCTACCTTCTTGCCGCTTTCTGGGTTCGTGGCGCTCAGGCCAAGCTTGTTGAAGATGAAGCTGGAGACGAGCACTAGCCCGCCGAGGATGACGAACAGCCAGAACGGGTCGGGGAGTTTGTTGCCGACTTTCTCGATGAATCCGAGGAAGCCCCCGGGCTGATTGCTCTTTGTAGTTTCTTCTTTTGTCTGCGTATCGCTCAAGGGTTCTTCTCTCTTGTTGACGCCAAACGCCTCAATCGGGTTGGGTTGCGACTTTACATTCTGGGGTGCCGCGGGACAGCAGAAGCCCAGAATCAACGGAGCCGTACGAAGCCTCAGGAGTAACAGCAGTCACTTTGGACTATCTTTGTATCATTAGTTTCGCTACACTGTGTGCTCGTGATCACCTTCGAAAACGTAACCAAAAGCTATATGTCGTCCGGGCGCCCCGCCCTGGATAACGTCACCCTGGAAATCGAAAAAGGCGAATTCGTATTCCTGATTGGCCCTTCCGGCTCTGGTAAGTCGACGTTCCTGCAGCTCATCCTCCGCGAAGAAAAGCTGGATTCCGGCGATCTGCATGTTGCTGGCTACCACGTGAACAAGATCAAGAACCGGGACGTGCCCAAGTTGCGCCAGCGCATCGGCTACGTATTCCAGGACTTCCGTCTGCTGCCGAAGAAGACCGTCTTCGACAATGTTGCCTTCGCCCTCGAAGTGATCGGCAAGAAGCGCTCGGATATTCAGCACCTGGTGCCTGCCGCGCTGAAGACCGTTGGCTTGGACGGAAAGGAAAACCGCTTCCCACACGAACTGTCGGGTGGCGAACAACAGCGCGTGGCGATCGCGCGGGCGTCCGTAAATAAACCCCTTGTTCTGCTGGCGGACGAGCCGACAGGCAACCTGGACCCCGATACCTCGTCCGAGATCATGATGCTGCTTAACCGCATCAACCAGAACGGTACGACCGTCGTCATGTCCACGCACGACGATGTCGCGGTGGATTCCATGCGCAAGCGCGTGATCGAGCTATCGAAGGGCAAGCTCGTGCGCGACGACGAATACGGAATGTACGGCGTGGGCCGCTAGCACCGGCCTGCAAGCTAAGAGGTTAAAAGGGAAACAATTATGAAGACCAACTTTGTGCTCCGTGAGGCGTTTTCGGGCCTGCGCCGCAACATGACCATGACGATCGCGATGATCATCACCACCTCCATTGCCCTGGCCTTGCTGGCAACCGGCTTTCTGCTGAGCGCGATGACGGAGCGGACGAAGGACATTTACTTCGACCGCATTGAGGTGATGGTGCAGCTGAACGATGAGATCTCTGCTACCGACCCGACGTGCTCCTCTCCCGAATGCTCGGGCATTAAGCAGCAGCTAGAGGGCGACGAAGCGGTGAAGTCCGTGACCTTCCGCAACAAGGAGCAGTCCTACGAGCGCTTTGCGGAGCTCTTCGGGGAGTCCGACCCGCAGCTGGTGGAGCAGACGGAAAAGGATGCGCTGCCGGCTGCCTTCCACATCCGCCTTGCCGACCCAGAGAACACCGCGCCGATCGACGCACTGCGCGACAACCCGGCCGTGGCTAGTGTGCTGGACCAGGGCGATGACCTGCAGGCAGCGATGCGGAACCTGGATGCGATCCGCAACGCCTCGTTTATCGTTGCTGCGGTGCAGGCCATTGCGGCTATCTTCCTGATTATGAACATGGTGCAGATCACCGCGTACTCGCGCCGCAGCGAGATCAGCATTATGCGCATGGTCGGCGCCTCGCGCTGGTACACCCAGGCCCCGTTTGTGCTGGAGGCCATGGTGGCCGCTCTGGTTGGTGCCGTCCTTGCGGTTGGTGGCATGTTCGCAGCAAAGGTGCTGGTGGTTGATCGTGCCCTGAAGGCCGTATACGACCAGCAGTTGGTGGGTCGCGTGACAAACAGCGATTTGTGGCTGGCCGCGCCGTTCGTTGTGCTGGTCGGCATGGCAGTTGCAGCGGTGACCGCGCAGGTGACATTGCGCTGGTACGTGAAGAACTAGCGCTCGTAAGCATTTTCGCTCGGGAGAGCGCTCGGTGGTAGTGTGTGGCTGTCATGGCAGCAAAAAAGAGCACTCCCACCGATTCGGGGAAATCGAAGGGGAAAAAGGGTAAGCCCCAGAAAGGGCAAAAAGGTACAGGTCAGAAGGGGACTGGCCAGATCGTCGTTGCCACCAACCGCAAGGCACGCCACGATTACCACATCATCGATACCTACGAGTGTGGCGTCGTGCTGGTGGGCACTGAAGTAAAGGCTCTGCGGGAGGGTAAGGCTTCTCTTGTGGACGCCTACGCCACCATTGATGAAGGTGAAGTCTGGCTCCGCGGTCTCCATATCCCGGAGTATTCCATGGGACATTGGACAAACCACAGTCCTCGACGTACGCGGAAGCTGCTGCTGCACCGCAGGGAAATCGACTCTTTGATGGGTAAGGTTCGTGACGGTAACAACACCTTGGTTCCGCTGCAGTTGTATTTTGTCTCTGGCAAGTTGAAGGTGGAGCTGGCACTGGCTCGCGGTAAGCAGGAGTATGACAAGCGCCAAGACATCAAGCGACGCACCGAGGAGCGCGAGATAACGCGCGAGATGGGGCGCCGAATCAAGGGGATTAAGGGCTAGGCAGTGCACGTGGAACGTTGGTCTCTTCAACACCCGGAGTTCGGGCTGCTCGAAGTAATTGTTGGGGAACCACCGGCCTTGCGTCGCATCGATCCTGACTTTCCTAAAAGCAAGAAAGAAAAATCCGCGGAAGAAACGGCGGAAAAGACAGCGGACGATGAAGTCGTGGAGGTGGACGAGGGGGCGTCCACAAGTAAAGACAGCGACCAGAGCAGCAATAAACTGGTGCAGAAATTCGCCAAGCTGGAAGAAGACCTAGATAAGAATCTAGAACTGCTGGTGCGCCGTGATGGGGTGACGATCGGACGCTTTAAGAACCTGGCTAACCAGAAACTTGACCTGGGAAAGACCGACACGACCTTAGAACCCGGGGAATACGGCGGGGAGGTGACGCTTGCGGCGCCGTACCTGGGGTGGACCTCGAATTTTCTAGATATTTGGATGCTCGAGGTAAAGGTCAAGGATGAAGAAGGGGTAGTGCACCTCGACCCGCCAGAGGGGTCGCGGGCGGCGCAGCGTTGGGCAGCGATGGAGGAATCACCGTTCAAACGCTGGTTCTATCCGCTGATTACTGGCCTAGGGAAGGGTAGCTGGGCGCTGGCCGTCATCGTGCTAGGCCCTCTGGCTTCCAAGCTGATTGCATGGTTACTTAGCTTTCTACCCGACTGGGATATCAATATTCCCTGGCCGGACATCAACCTGCCATCGATCCCGTGGCCGGACATTAATCTTCCTTCCATTCCCTGGCCGGATTGGCATTTACCGGACTGGCACCTACCCGAATGGATGGAGCCGATTCTGCGCGTGATCGGATTTATGGCCGATTACAGCAAGGTATGGGTACCGATCGTCATCGGCATCGCAGTGGGACTCATGGCAGTGAAGAACAATAGGAAGTCCAAGGAGCGTAAGGCGAAGTGGGACGAGACTGGGCTCGACTCCGCGCAGGACGCTGATCCGGAAAACGAGGCTGAAAAGTAGGGTTCTTGAACTGCCGCGGTGCAGGGGTGTAAGGTTAAATTTCCTGTTGTACAAGCGTTTCCGCAGCAGGGATCATGGGGTCGACTTGGTTTCGACTTTGTGCATTGAGCCAGGGGAAGCGTGCCGGTGAAGGCAGACGACCACCGATTTTAAGCGTCGCTGCGAATTTATAAGCGCCGAGAACACTCAGCGCGACTACGCCCTCGCTGCCTAATTACAGCGACCGCGTGTCTGTCAGCCCGGGGATGTCCCTGACCCGGTAGCTGGCATCGACTAAAGGGACTTGCCGCACGGCTTTGTTGCTTGGGCCGTGCGGGACACCTTTCGAGCAACTGGGCCCATCATCCAGGCTGGTTCGCGAGTGCTGGAGGGTCGAGCAGAGGTCATGAGCGAACTGCGCACGGAGAAGCCCTGGCGAGGTCGCAAAGGACCCGGGTTCAATTCCCGGCGGCTCCACAGAACGCATTTCCCCAGTTCAGAAATGAGCTGGGGTTTTGCCGTGCTCGATTAACAAGCTGGAATTGGAATGCCATCCGCTTTCAGATATTTAGGGAGAAAGCCATAATGTGCTTCCCAAACATGGTGCTGGTTTAGTTTATTATGCAGGGGGTTACCAGTTTCGACCCTCCGATCTAGGGCAACCGCGCATCGTTCAGCGGCTAGCTTAGAAGTGAACGCCCCCACTAGTTCTGGGTCAAAATCGTCTGCTCTTCTTTCTTCCTCCTGGGCAGGTCCAGATCGGAAAACCAGAAAGATTACATCGGAAGGGAGTTTTCTGAGTAGGGTCCTATACCAGTCTTTAATGGTTACTTCTTCAATCCAGCAGCTGTACATTTTTGATTCTACATATTCGGCCATTGCGTCTGCTTGTTTTCGATTACGTGCGACACCGACGAAGTCTTCTTGAAGAGTTTCTTTTTGGTGAGAGAAGAGTGCGAGCACGCTCGGGTATGCAGCTTTAAGCATGGGGCCTCCTCAGGCTCTACAGGAGGTGCGAAATGTATCAGTATTAATGACGGCATGATAGGTTACCCCGTTGGCGACTACTGTGCCTACCGTATTGCCGATGAAAGAAGTGTTGACTAGACCTTTACATTGGAATTCAATATTTTTTTGTTCTAGTCGCGCTGCGCCTCTGTTTGTCGAACGGGTGGGGACTCCGTGCTTAAGGCTAGCGTCTTTCCACCACAAATAATATTTATACTTTAGTCTACTTTCGTGCCGAATGGATTGAACCTTTTGGTTGCAGATGGTAACTGGTTTAAATCCAATTACTCGAGCATCCCCGTTGTTGGTCCTTGTTCTCACGTGTATATTTCTCGGAATTAGTGTACAAGGGCCAAATCTTTGAGAAAGGGCGTAAGGTTGTGTGATTTTATCCTTCTGGTTTATTATTCTTATTGCTTCGGAGGGGGTATCTGACTGAATGTACTCTATCGATTTTTCTAGTTCAGGAAGAGGGGGCTTGTTTTCAGATGTTATTGGAGTCGGAGGGCTGGGTATCGGACCGCTGCCCATTGCTATCGATATGACGCTCACGATGGATAAGAATGGGTGAAAGTGTGACATATTATCCCTTGTAGTCTGTTTTGTGTGGAATGTACTGGAGTCGGCTTTGATTGGGTGCCAAGTTTGCTTGTCTCGGTGAATAGAGCTTCAACGCTCGAGGTGAAAGACGCTGTCCATAGTATATTGCGCTTCTGAAGAGCTTGAAGGTTTTAGTGGGCAGTGTCTGGAAGAGGAGAGGTAGGAACGCATTTAGGCGAAGGTTTTCGCTGACTACAAGGAGGGCATGTGTGCCTGATCGGTTAGACTTGCCCGCATGGTAGCGCCCGAGACACAACCGCAACCCAGCTGGCGCTTTGCCGGGACCTTCCGGCCGTATCAACAGCGTATCCTCGAACGCTTCGATGACCTGAAGCAGGATCACCGCATCCACGTCGTTGCCGCGCCTGGATCCGGCAAGACGATTCTCGGCCTGGAACTTATCTGCCGCCTCGGCAAACCAGCCCTGATCCTGGCTCCCACCATCACTATCCGCGACCAGTGGATCGATCGTTTTGCAGCGCACTTCCAACACAACGGCGCATCGAACCCGCGGGAGTGGTGTTCCACCTCGCTACACAACCCGGCCTTCCTGACGGTCATCACCTACCAGGCGCTGTACTCCGCATACACCCAGGCGCTCGACGAGGAAACGGGGGAGGACTTCGCGGACCTCGACATCCTGGACGCAGTCCGCGACATCGGAACGGTGTGCCTCGACGAAGCACACCACCTGCGCTCCCAGTGGCACCGCGCCCTGACAGCCTTCATGGAACAGCTGGGCCGCCGAAAAGCAGTGCCCAACACCATCGCGCTCACGGCTACCCCGCCGTACGATTCCACCCCCAGCGAATGGCAACGCTATGAACAGCTGTGCGGCCCTATCGACGAGGAAATCTTCGCCCCCGAACTCGTGGCCGCCGGTAACCTGTGCCCGCATCAGGACTACGTCTACGTTACGAAGCCCAGCCAGGCAGAAGAGCAGGAAATCGCCGAGCTGCGTCGGCGTGGAAACGAAGTGTTAGTAGACCTGCAACGGCAGGGGATTTTGGCGCAACTGGCGGAGGATCTCGGCCAACTCACGGACGAACAGTTGCAGGTGGCCCTCGACGACGAGGAGAATTTCTACGCCCTCAAAATCCTTCTTGCCGCTGCTGGGCATCCGATTGCGCCACATGTCCAGGCGATACTCAGCGAAAAGCGCCCGGAACTCGCCGGCGAGCTGGGGCTGCAGTTCGTCATCGATCACCCCGACTTCTTCCGCGCCAGCTCTTCAGTGGCCTCCGCTCTGCGGGCCAACAATCTGCTGAACAAGGGGAAGATTTCCGTCACCGGGGAGACGAGGGTCAACAGCATCCTCACCCATTCCGCGGGCAAAATCCGCGCCGTTAGTGACATTGCCGAAGAAGAAGTCTCCGCGATGTCCGACAACCTGCGCCTGGTGATCCTCGCGGATTACGTCCAACGGGATTACCTGTCCAGCGTGGGCAGCGACGATGCCCTGGTCCACGTGGGCGTCATCCCCATCTTCGAAGCACTGCGACGGCGCGTAGGAGGTACCGCAAGGATCGCCGCCATCAGTGGTTCGGTGATCGTCATCCCGCGGGCGGCGCTGGACGAGGTGAAGCGCTTCGCGGTGGACCTCGATGGGGAAGTCACCGCCACCAAGAACCTCAACGACGAGTATGTGGAGGTGCGCTTTTCCGGCGGCACGCGGGTATCCGTTCCCGCCATTACCCGCGCCTTCCAGGAAGGACTGTTCACGATCCTGGTGGGCACCGCCGCCCTGCTGGGGGAGGGGTGGGATTCACCCTGCGCCAATGCGCTCATCATCGCCAGCTCCGTGCGGGCGTTTATGCTGACCAACCAGATGCGCGGCCGGGTGATCCGGGTGGATCCCGCCGTTCCAGATAAGACCGCGAACATTTGGCATATCGCAACGTGCGAACCGAGCCAAGGTGCCGGGCGCGGGGCATGGCTCGACCAGGCGGTACAGAGCGGGGCGCAGGCGCTGAACGTCGGTGCGGGGGAGTCGCTCGAAGTCCTGGGGTCGCACGACGTGCGCTCGCTGCAGAAGCGCTTCGAGGCCTTCGTAGCGCCGCGCGCCGATACGCCGGTGATCGAGAACGGTTTCGACCGCTGCTTCGCCGAGCCACCTCTGCGCGCCTACCGCAGCATCGATGCCGCCAACGAACAGATGCTGGCTCGGGCCTCTCGGCGGGACCTCATGCGCAACCAGTGGCTAGAGGCATTGGACATGGGGAATGTGCCGGATGGACAGCCCTACGAGATGCAGTTCCACATCGATGTTGAAAAGCCCGCATCGGCCGGGGTGGTGCCTTTCCTGGACGTTATCCTGGGCTACATTTTCTTCCTCGTGGTCATGTTCGGCCTGGCAGTGGGGCGCGTTCTTCCGCACCTCCCGGTCGGGGGCCAATGGCTGGCGTTCGGGGTGCTTGCGCTGCTCGGTGGTGCTGCGGCGCTAATGCGCACGCGGAAAGTCCAACAACTGACGGATACCAGCAAGCGCCTGAAGGCCGAGGCCACGGCGTTGGCGCGCACTCTGAGTGCCCTCGGAATGGTCGAAACCCGCAACCTCATGGCCATTGTCGACGAAGGGGCTGTCGGGGCGAATGTGCGCCTGTCCGGCGGGACCTTCGCCGAAAGGAAGCTTTTTGCGGACGCCATGTCTCAGCTGTCTGGGGAAGTCCGTAACGCGCGCTATCTGATTACGCCCGCGCATCACCTCCACATCCGCGGAATCTTCTGCGCCCAGTCTGTGCCTGATGTTATCGGCACGCGCCGGGAGAACGTGGATGAATTCGTGGGGCAGTTAGAGCGCGTGGGGCTGCCGATGCGCGCGGTATTCACCCGCAATTCGGAAGGGCGGGAGTTCTTGCTGCAGGCGCGAAAGCTCAGCGGTGCCAATATTGCAGCCCGCCTGACGAAACAGACACGGCGCTACGGACGGTAGCTACCGTTGGAATTTCCTATTGTCTGGCCCCTCACACTACTCTAAGGTGCATGAACGCAGTCCTCGTTGCCGTCGTCGTCATGCTGGCCCTCGCCCTGCTTCGGGTGCATGTGGTGTTGGCGCTGTTCATCGGAGCCCTTATCGGTGGTCTCCTTAGCGGCCTTGGCCTCGATGCCACGATGGTGGCATTCCAAGAAGGCCTTTCCGGCGGCGCACAAATTGCACTGAGCTATGCCCTCCTTGGCGCCTTCGCGATGGCCGTAGCCAGTGCGGGACTGCCCAAGCTTTTGGCAGATTCGATCTTGGGGCGACTGGGCGTCACAAACGAAGAAACAAAGAGTCGCGCCGTCGCCGCAACGAAATGGCTGATGCTGGCGGGCATCCTCGCAATGGCCGTGATGAGCCAGAACCTCATCCCCGTGCACATCGCGTTCATTCCGCTGATCATTCCGCCGCTGTTGAGCGTCTTTAATAAGCTGCAGCTGGACCGCCGCCTGGTCACCTGTATCCTGACGTTCGGCCTGATCACCACGTACATGTGGATTCCGCTGGGCTTCGGTTCGATCTTCCTGAACGACATTCTGATGGCTAACATCTCCAAAGCGGGTATGAACACTGACGGCATCAACGTGATGTCGGCAATGGGAATCCCGGCGCTGGGCATGCTCTGTGGCCTGTTGGTGGCGGTGTTTATTACGTACCGCAAGCCACGCACGTACGAGGATCGCCCGATCACGGATGCCGGGACCACATCGGACGAGGAGATCTCCCGCTACAAGATCTTCGTTTCCATCATCGCGATTATCGCGACCTTCGCTGTGCAGGTAGTTATGCAGTCCATGGATATGGAGGCCAATTCGCTTCTGATCGGCGCCCTGGTTGGCTTGACGATCTTCATGGGTACCGGCGCAGTTGATTGGAAGAAGGCAGACGATGTCTTCACCGCTGGCATGCGCATGATGGCCTTGATCGGCTTCATTATGATCACCGCGCAGGGCTTCGCCGAAGTCATGAAGGCTACCGGCGAGGTCGAAAGCCTGGTCAACACATCCGCCGATCTGTTCGCGGGCAACAAGGCCGCCGCGGCGCTGGTGATGTTGTTGGTCGGCCTGGTGGTCACCATGGGCATCGGCTCGAGCTTCTCCACCCTGCCGATTGTCGCAACGATCTACGTGCCACTGTGTGCCTCTATGGGCTTCTCGCCGCTGGCGACCGTGGCGATTGTGGGTACTGCGGGTGCTCTTGGTGACGCCGGCTCCCCGGCCTCCGACTCGACCCTTGGCCCCACGTCGGGTCTGAACGCGGATGGCCAGCACGACCACATCCGGGATTCCGTGATCCCGACGTTCCTGCACTTCAATATTCCGCTGCTGATCGCCGGCTGGGTCGCGGCGATGGTTCTATAGCGAAGCCGCGCGCTCCAGCCGCGCTGGGGCGCCTTAGTAGCGCACCACCAGGTTGCGCGCGTCCGTCGGCCCCAGCAGGATCTCCGGCGCCAGACCGAAGTTGGTCCAGCGGGTACGGCTGGCCCAGTCCAGAGCCTCCTCACCCATGTTGTGACGGAAGTTCACGGCAATGCCGTCGGAGTAAAAACGCAGCTGCGTGGCGCCGGTGGGCCAGTTCTTCGCCGCCGGAGTCTCCAGGAAAACCGCGTGAGTATCCAAGTCCGGCTTATCGCGGTGGGCACGGTGGGTGTGGCCCGCCAGCACCAGCTTCACGCCCGGGGCTGCTTGGATCATCTTCTGCAGTCGGATCAAATCCGGGTCGCGCAGGATGAAAGCAGGTCCGGCGGCGTTCGACCAGCCGGCTTCGCGCGTCATGGGGTGGTGCAGCATCAGAACGGTCGGTTTGTTTGGATCGCGGCGCAGGAAGCCCTCGATCTGACGGAACTGCTGTGGCTCGATCCGCCCGCCGGACTTATCCAGCTCCGTGGAATCGATGCCGATCACGCGCACGCCCGCGGGCTCCAGATCCATCATCCAGGCCTGCTGCCGGGGTTCGAAGACATCGCCGAAGGGATCGAAGTGCTCCTTGCCATAAGGAGTAGCAGTCTCGTATCCAGAGGAACCGTCCGCCTTGTGCGGGCGGTCGTGGTTGCCACGGGTCACGCGCCATGTGCCGGAGAACTTGTCCAGCATCTCCTTCGCACGACGGACCTCGGCCGGGCGGGCTTCGCTGGTCACATCGCCGTTGACAAACAGGTGCGTGGCTCCGTAAGCCTCGGCGGTCTGAATCACTGCGTCTAGGCACACCTCCGGGTAGGGCGCGGACTGTGGGTTCGGAACAGCAGGTGGCGGGAACCCGTCGAACCATAGCCCGTCCTGTGCCTCGCCCATGTGCACGTCGTTTGCCACAATGACGGTCTGCAGCAGGTCACCGGAAAGACGTGGCAGGGTGGTGAACTCCCGCTTGTTCTCCTGGAAGTAATTGTGCGTCGCGTTGGCTTCGACACCGTGGGAGGAAGCGCTGAAACGATACGTCGTCTCGGGCTGCAGTCCTTCGACCGTCATGATGTGGAAGAAGGCGTTCTTCTCCGAGCGCACGATCTTCGTATCCTGTGGGTTGTCCTCCGGCCATACGCGCAGCGTGCCTTCGGTCGGCATGCCCACGGGGCGTTCTGCGATGCTGACCTTCGCATCCCACGTCAGCCAGCTGATCGTCACCGAATCCTCCGTGACAGTCACGACCTGCAGGTCGCCGGCCAGGAACTTGCCCTTCGGGCCGGAGCCCTTGCGGCCCATCACCCAACCGGTCTCGGAGCTACCGATGTTGCTTGGGGTGTAGCTGGCCGAGCTGGCCATATTCTGCGTACTCGCCGAACCCAGCGCCGAGCTACCGGTCAGCCCGCTGCCCGCGAGGTCGCTACCGGCCAGGCCGGAACTGCCCGCACCCGTGCCTGGAGCAGCACCCGCATTGGCAAGCGGCCCCACCACGAAGGCTGCGGAACCGGCGCTGAAGCCTAGTGCTTTGAAGAATCGGCGTCGAGAAAAAATACCTTTACTGCCCATGAGCGCACAGGGTAAAGGGCGTGCGTGACGAACAGCCGGCCTCGAGGCAGCGGGCAGGGAAAGGTCGGGCGAATACTGGGTTAACGGCTAATTAATCTTCTGCTCGTGACCCGCCCAGGCCTCTTCGCGCAGCTCGTTCTTGCGGACCTTGCCTGTGGAGGTACGGGGGAGTTCGTCCAGAATCCGCACGTCGCGGGGAACCTTGTAACCGGCGATGTGGGCGCGGCAGTGGGCGATCACGGCCTCTTGCACGGCGGACTGATCAGCGTCGCGGGCCTCCGGGCGCAGAACCACGTAGGCGCGTGGGCGTTCGCCCCACTTCTCGTCCGGCACGCCGATCACCGCGCAGTCGGAGACGTCAGGGTAGCTGATCACGGCCTGCTCGACCTCGATCGTAGAGATGTTCTCGCCGCCGGAAACCACCACGTCCTTCGCGCGATCCATCAGCTGGATATAACCGTTGGGGTGCATCACGCCCAGGTCGCCAGTGTGGAACCAGCCGCCGCGGAAGGCGTGCGCGGTGGCCTCTTCGTCGTTGAAGTAACCGGCCATAATGCCGTTGCCGGTCAGGATGATCTCGCCCAACGTTGCGCCGTCGGCGGGCACGTCGACCAGCGCCTCGTCCTGGCTTTCAGTTGGCTGGATTACGCGCACGTCCTCGTTGGTGATAGAGGCCACACCCTGGCGCGCCTTTAGCACCGCGCGACGGCGAACCGTCATGTCCTCCCATTCGGGCTGCGCTTCGCAGACAGTGAAAGGCCCATAGCTTTCGGTCAGGCCGTACACGTGGGTGACCTCCACTCCGATGTTCTCGCAGCGGGTGATGGTCGTCGGGCTCGGCGGTGCGCCTGCGGTGGCTACTCGGAGGTTCGTCACGCGCCGCTTGTTTTCGTCGTCGACCAGGGTGTTCAGTACAGCCGGTGCGCCGCAGAGGGCGGTCACGCCCTCGGCGCGGATCAGTTCCCACATCTCCGGGCCACGCACCGCGCGCAGTGCCACCTGGGTTGCGCTGACGGCCATTGCTGCCCAGCCGGTGCACCACCCGGAGCAGTGGAACATCGGCAGCGTCCATAGGTACACCGTGTCGTGGTTGAAGTGCTGCGTGTGCGCTTGCCCCAGCGCGTTCAGGTACGCGCCGCGGTGCGTGTAGATCACACCCTTGGGCTTGCCCGTCGTGCCGGAGGTGTAGTTAATCGCGATCGTCTCGTTCTCATCGCGCACGCGGTAGGGCAGTGGCTCTTCGTCGCGGTGCCCTGCCAGGTAGGCGCTAAAGGTCTTTTCTAGTGACGCCCCCTGCGGGTCAGTATCTGCCCTTTCAACCTGGGGTTCTACGCCTTCCTTGTCGGCGATGTACACGGCCCGGCGCAGGTCGCGCTCGCCACTATCGAGGATGGGGTCGATCAGTTCTTTTTCACCGATAAGCACGTCGATGGAAGCGTGGTCGAGGATGTGGTTGACCTCTGCTGGGGCTAGGCGGGTGTTGATCGGCACCGTGACCGCGCGTGCCAGTGGCACGGCGAACTGCGCTAGTAGCGCCTCGTAGCTATTGGAGGCGAGGATGCCCACCCGGTCGCCTTCAGCGACGTGGTCGGCGATCAGTGCGTGGGCGAAGGCTTGTGCATCGGCGTTGAATTCGGCAAAGGTGATGCGTCGCGGTCCGTCGACCGCGGCTACCTTGTTGGAGTGAACCTGTGCGGAGCGCTGGAGGAAGCGCAGGGGAGTAAGGGGAGCGTTCAGGCCGTGCTGTGAAGCGAAAGTCATGCCCGCGACTGTAATTCAGATCACTAAAACCTGTGTGGGATTTGAAGAATTTGAGCTTTGATACCGCGGGAAGGGATGAGGTATTCACGATCTGTTAAGGAAATTGTTGGTTCGCAAATGTCTCGTCGCGCTGGCGCTGCAGCGGTCGCGCCCGCACAGGAGAGCCCGGGCAGCAAGCTCACGCGAATCTCCGTTGATGGAAAGGATGTAGATCCCAAGCTGTTTTCCCCAGTCCGTTGCGAGCTGGATGAAGACGACGGCCGCAAGGTGCTGGAAGCTGACTTCGGTATCGACGACGACCACGCTGGTTCGGCCACGGTGAAGCGTAAGGGTGACGCTTATGTTGTCGAAGGAAACCCGGTGGAGGACGACTCGAACCGCACGATCGCCCTATCTGTGGAGTTCACCTGCGCCAACTAAAACGCTGGAGCTAGGGCGCCCCGCAACTAGAGTGCACTGCGCCACGGGTTCTTTGTATCGACGAGGAACTTCTCTACGTCCTCGGGGCGCGCCCGAAGGGTGGGGTCGAAGTTCAGGTATGCCTTGGTTTCCCGAGCGATCAGGCCAGACAGGATCAGCAGGCCAACCAGGTTCGGCAGGGCCATCAGTCCGTTGGCGATGTCTGCGAAGGTCCAGGCCAATCCGATCTCCGTCGTGGCGCCGACGAAAACCACGCAGGTGAACAGCATTCGGTAAGGCAGGGAGGCCCAGGGTCCGAAGGCACGTTCCGCGTTGCGCTCGCCGTAGTAAGACCAGCCCAGGATCGTGGAGAATGCGAAGAACACGATCGATAGGGAGACGATGGTGCCGCCCCACTCCGAGCCGATTCCCTTGCTAAAGGCCTGCGCCGTCATGTTTGCTGCATTGTCCTCGCCTGTGTCCCACACGCCCGTGGTGATGATCACCAGGCCAGTCATGGTCACCACAATGATCGTGTCGATAAAGGTCTGAGTCATGGAGACCAATCCCTGGCGTACAGGGTGGGTGGTCTTTGCCGCTGCTGCGGCAATTGCGGCCGAACCCATACCGGATTCGTTTGAGAAGATGCCGCGGGCCACACCCATCTGCATAGCCAGCATGATGCCGGACCCTAGGAATCCACCGGTGGCAGAGGTTCCCGTGAAGGCGTCACTAAAGATAAGGCCGAAAGACTCCGGGATCTCGCTAGCGTGCAACCCCAGCACGACGAAACCGCCGACGATATAGATAAGAATCATCAGCGGCACGAAGGCCGAAGTGACCTTGCCGATCGAGCCGATGCCACCCAGCAACACCGCGCCGACTAGCACGAACATCACCGCGCCGGTGACGGTGGGGCTGACGTTGAACGTGTCCTCTAGACCCGCGGCCACAGCGTTGCCCTGGGTGAGGTTTCCGATGCCGAACGAGGCGATGATGGCCGCGATGGTGAAGAACCACGCCAGGAACGTGCCCAGACCGCCCGGAATGCCCAGCGACAGGTAGCGCTGTGGGCCACCGGAAACCTGGCCTTTCGAATCGGCCACGCGGAAGCGAACGCCCAGGAAGGCCTCCGAATACTTCGAGGCCATACCCACCAAGCCGGTGACCCACATCCAAAACAGCGCGCCGGGACCACCGACGGAAATTGCAGTAGCCACACCCACAATATTGCCCACGCCGACGGTGGCAGCCAGAGCCGTAGTGAGCGCCTGGTACTGAGTGATGTCGCCTTCGCCGCCCTCGTCATCGCGGTCGATAAGTCCGTGCCGCAGTGCCACGAATAGCTTGCGGAACTGCACGCCGCCTAGGCGGAACGTCAGCCACAGGCCAGTGAGTAGCAACAGTGGGATAAGCAGCCACTGGCTCCAGACAAACTGGTCGATCTTATCCAGGTAGTTCTGGAGGGACTCGGCGAAGGAAACGTCTTGCATGAACTACAGAGGGTACGCCGGTGGTAGGGAGAGGTGAAATGTTTTCACAAAAATCTCAGCAAAATTGGCTACCGCGCAGCCGCGCGTTAAAGAGTCGTCAAGGGGGCGTTGAACGGGTGCAAGAGCGCTGAAAAAAGCCGCGGAATCGGGCACGATAAATGGTGAGCTGCAAGAAAATGCTTTCAGCCCTTTCAGGCACCGACCGAAGGAAAGAACATGCACCCACGCGCTGGCCAGCCCGCCACCCCCGACGACCTAACCGACATCCCCGCCCTGCTGGAGGCCTACTCCGCCAAGGTTCCCAACCTGGACGATCCGGGCCAGCGCGTAAGCTTCGGCACCTCCGGCCATCGTGGCAGTGCCTTCGACGGGGCTTTCAACGAAGCACATATTCTGGCCACCACTCAGGCCATCGTCGATTACCGCCGTGAACAGGGCATTAACGGCCCCCTGTTTATCGGCCGCGACCCGCACGCACTGTCCGAGCCCGCCGAGGCCACCGCGCTTGAGGTCCTGGCCGGCAACCGCGTGACCGTCAAGGTGGACCAGGAGCGTGGCTTCGTTCCCACCCCGTCCATCAGCTTCGCAATCCTGGAACACAACAAGCAGCTGCCCGGCGGACCAGAAGGTACTGACTCGGGCCGCGCCGACGGCATCGTCATCACCCCTTCCCACAACCCGCCACGCGACGGTGGCTTCAAGTACAACCCGCCGACCGGTGGCCCTGCGGATACCGACGCCACCAGTTGGATCGCCCGTCGCGCCAACGAGTACCTGGATGCGGATCTGGCTGGAGTGCAGCGTTCCACCTCGACCGAGTTGGTAGAAAACCACGACTTCCTGGGCAATTACGTCGCCGCTCTGCCGGAGGTTATCGACCTCGAGGCCATCCGCAGCGCGGGCGTGCGCATCGGCGCCGACCCGATGGGTGGTTCCTCCGTCGCCTACTGGGAGCGCATCGCCGACGTGCACGGCCTCGACCTCACCGTCGTCAATCCGACGATCGACCCCGCCTTTGGCTTCATGACCTTGGACTCCGACGGCAAGATCCGCATGGATTGTTCTTCGCCGTCCGCGATGGCCTCTCTGGTCGATGCGGTCGCCGGCGCCGGTGGGGCTTCGTACGACATAGCCACTGGTAATGACGCTGATTCCGACCGGCACGGAATCGTCACGCCAGATGCAGGCCTGATGAACCCGAACCACTACCTCGCCGTCGCTATTGAGTACCTCTTTAGCCACCGCGAGAACTGGCCGCAGGATGCTGCCGTGGGCAAGACCCTGGTGAGCTCCTCCATGATCGACCGCGTGGTGGCCCGCATGGGGCGCAATCTGATGGAGGTGCCGGTCGGGTTCAAGTGGTTCGTGCCGGGCCTGGTCAACGGATCCGTGGGTTTTGGTGGAGAAGAATCCGCAGGCGCTTCCTTCCTCCGTCGCAACGGGCAGGTTTGGTCGACCGATAAGGACGGCATTATCGCTGACCTGTTGGCGTCCGAAATAAGGGCAACGACCGGCAAGAGCCCATCCGAGCGTTACAAGGAGCTAGCCGAGGAGCTCGGAGCGCCGCAGTACAAGCGCATCGATGCGCCGGCGAACCGCGAACAGAAGGAACGGCTGAAGAAGCTCAGCGCCAGCGACGTGGAAGCCACCGAGCTGGCGGGGGAGAAGATCCAAACGATTCTGACCGAGGCGCCGGGCAATGGCGCGGCCATCGGCGGTGTGAAGGTGACCACCGATAACGCCTGGTTCGCCGCCCGCCCGAGTGGCACGGAGGACAAGTACAAGATCTATGCCGAGTCCTTCAACGGTGCCGAGCACCTGGACCAGGTGCTGGAAGAAGCACAGGTCGTTGTCGACGGGGTGCTGGGATAGTTCTCACTAGGCAGTGGCGGACAGGGGGGCTGGCGGCAGCCCTAGCCCTGCCGGAGCCCCTTGCTGCTGCCCTCGCTGCGCGTATACGGATTATTTCGGGGTCGATTCAGGGTTTTCCCAGACTACTGCGATAGTGTAACGCGCAGTAGACACGTCATCATCTGTTGAAAGGAAAGCTCAGTGAGCCAGAAAATTAAGTCCCCTAATGCTTCTAAAGGGGGCAACGGCTTCCTGTGGGGAATCATCGCGATCCTCGTTATCGCAGCCGTAGCCATTGGCTTTATCGTGTACAACAACCAGAAGCACAAGGTGGACAACATCACCCTGCCGGATGACAAGGTGAATGTGAAGATGACTGCTAAGGACAGCATCGTCACCCTGGAGCCGGAGAACGCTGGGAACGACGTTCCGACTGTTGAAGTTTTTGAGGACTTCAGCTGCCACTACTGTGCAGAGCTGGAAACCGCGTCCAGCGAAGACGTGAAGAAGGCGCTGGAAGACGGGAAGGTGAAGGTACAGTTCCGCTTCCTGAACTTCCTGGACCGTGGCGATGAAACCGGCCCCTCGACCCGTGGCGCCGCCGTGGCTTGGGAAATTGCCAAGACGGGTGACGTGGATGCCTTCTGGAACATCCACCGCTTGATGATGGAAGAGCAGTCCACCGTTACCCGTGATTGGGACTGGGATGACCTGGCCAACGCTGCGGAAAAGATGGGCGTAGATGATGGTGTGGTTGGCAAGATCCGCGACAAGTCCATTAAGGACGAAGGTGCGAAGATCTCCCGTGCAAACGACAAGGAAGTTGAGAAGCGAGAAGGAAATGTTTCCTCGCCGCTGCTTTACAAGAATGGTAAGAAATTTGATCCGCCAGTGAACGAGGAGCGGGAGATGCAATCCTGGGTTCCAGTAGCGCTGGAAGGTAAGTAGTTTCCCGCCGGGTGAGTAGCCACGGAGCATCAGAGCTGTGGCACCACCCAGGGGCACCTGGCGATTTGGAGAACTTAATTCCAGTGTTGTAGCTTTAGATCCGTTCGCTTCGCAGGGATTTCCTTGAAACGAAATCGCTTGGATAGCAACGGGGCTATGGCGCAGCTGGTAGCGCACCACACTGGCAGTGTGGGGGTCACGGGTTCGAATCCCGTTAGCTCCACAGAACATAGAGCCCTGGTCGGTAACGACCAGGGCTCTGTTATGTATGTGGGGCATTGTGAGAGTTAAAGTGCTCCTATAACTGACTGGGTGTATAAGCGCGAAGCCTGGACAGTTTGACCATCGGGGTAGTCTGGAGCGTGCCGGAGATTCCTAGGGTGTACGTCTAGATTTTCGAGTGGGGGAGCTGTATCAATATGGGTATGAACGGTGCACTGATTAATTTGCACATCGATGATGAGCAAAAGAGACGGCTGGATAGATTGTCCAAGCGAACGGGTCGGTCCAGTTCTTTCTATGTTCGTGAAGCATTGGGGGCACATCTCGCGGAGCTTGAGTACCTCTACACCTTGGAGGATGAAGCCGCTCAAATCCGCAGGGGGGAACTTGAGACCGTTTCGCTGACTGACTTGGAGGCCGAATGTGACCTGGGAGATTAGATTTTCTCCCCGTGCGGCCAAAGCATATAAGAAGTTAGATAAGCAGAATAGAAGTCGCGTCAGCCAGCTGTTGAGAGAAGTGTCGCGGCTTCCAAATCCTCGATCGCGTGGCAAAGCGCTTTCCGGGAACAGGATTGGTTTATGGCGATGGAGGGTGGGGACCTTCGGATTATTGCCGATATCGTAGACGAGAGCATTGTCGTTGTCGTCGTCGATCTAGGGCACCGGTCGAAAATCTATAAACGATAATCCGCTTGATTGGGGATCCCTGTCTGGGCAAGCACGACTGAAGCAAATCTACCGTGCTAGTCTAGTTTTATTGGAAACTGCCCAGTTCAGGAGCGTACAGCGAACCCAATGTAGGTCCACCGCATGTCGGAGAATTCTAGGTTTAGATAGTTCGGATCGTGAGGGCGTCAGAAAACAAAGAGAGCGAGCACATGAACGGTCTAGGGGCAACGAAGCGCTTCGGCTACACCTTCCTAGTGCTGTCTACGATCGGGCTGATTTTTTCCGCGCTGATCATGCACGACAAGCTGCAGATGGCGCTGAATCCCGACTTTAAGCCGGCCTGCACCTTCAACGAGGTGATCTCGTGTACGGACGTGATGGCCTCGGATCAGGCGTCCGCCTTTGGCTTCTCTAACCCGTTCATCGGGCTGATCGGCTTCCCGGTGATGATGACCCTCGCGGTGATGCTGATCGTGGGGGCCAAGCTGCCGCGTTGGATGTGGTACTGCATCCTGGCTGGGGTGGCATTGGGCGTGGTGTTCGTGCATTGGCTGGCCTATGCTGCGATCTACTCGATTGGCGCGCTGTGCCCTTACTGCATGGCCGTGTGGGCAGCGATCCTGCCGATGTTTGTGATGACGTTGGTGCACATCCAACGCGAGCAGCGGCGCGAGGCGGGGGAGGACGTGCCACACTCCGCACTGGGCATGCCGCTGGTGGTTGTTATCGCCTGGTACCTCGCATTTACCGCGCTGATCCTGGACCAGTTCGTGTTCTAGTCCCGCCACCACGCGTCGCGGGGTGTGACTGGCAGGTGTCGCTTGTGGCGCGAACGGAACCATAGCCCCTCGATGTGTTCCGCGACCTGCGGGTCGATGTCGGCCGCGCCGTTGGTGCTTTCCAGGTAGTCATCCAACTGCTCGTACGTTACGCCCAGTGCTTCTTCGTCGGGCAGGGCGGGGCGGTCTTCCTCCAGGTCCGCCATTGGCACCTTCTGCCACGTGCTGTCCGGGGCGCCGAGGTACTGCAGTAGTGCTGCACCCTGTCGCTTCGTCAGTCCCGCCAATGGAACCAGGTCCGCCGCACCGTCGCCGTGCTTGGTGTAGAAGCCAGTGATCGCCTCCGCCGCGTGGTCTGTTCCAACGACCAGCCCGCCGAGCTCGCCGGCCAGTGCGTATTGCGCGATCATGCGCTCGCGTGCCTTGATGTTGCCCTTATTGAAGTCGCTGACCTGTGTGATGCCTAGGGCTTCGCTGGTCGCGCGCGCTGACTCGTCGGTGGCTGCCTTGATATTTACTGTGACGCCCATACTCGGCGCAATAAACTCCAGCGCAACCTGTGCGTCGTTCTCGTCCGCTTGAATTCCGTAGGGCAGCCGCACGGCGCAGAAGCGGTAGGGCTGGGCCGGCTCTTCCTGCTGGGCTTGTGCATCCTCCTGGTTGAGGCGATCGACAGCCAGCTGGCACAGCCTTCCGGCGAGGGTGGAATCCTGCCCGCCGGAAATGCCCAGCACCAGCGTGCGTGTGTGGGTGGCTCGCAGGTAGTCGGCGATGAACTGTACGCGACGTTCTACCTCTTCGGCTGGGTCGATGGTGGGTTGCACTCCCAATTCGGCGATGATGCGCGCATGCAGCGGGCGGGCGCCAGGGTCACCGTGGATGTCGCGTGTGCCGGGGGTGCGGTCGGTGCTGGGTGGCTTGCCAGTGTGATCTGCAGAGGAGCTCATGCCTTGATGCTAGTCCGTACGGTGGAGGATATGGTGGAGTACGTGGTGCTGTGCCGAAGATGCTGCGTGCACTCATTTGGTTTTGAGGGGCCTGGTGGGTAAACTCTTCGTTTGTGTTTGTGCCGGGCGGCATGACCGGGCTTTGGCCTGGGCTGCCTGGCGATGTGAAAAGTCGATGAGGAAAGGAGCGCCCGATGAAGGTCCGTAAGTCCCTTCGGTCGCTGAAGAACAAGCCGGGCGCTCAGGTCGTTCGTCGCCGCGGTAAGGTCTACGTGATCAACAAGAAGGAACCCCGCTTCAAGGCTCGCCAGGGCTAAGAACCACAAGGTTCCACCTTCCCCCGCCGTCGCTTCGGTGCTTTGTCACCGCTGCGAGGCGGGGGATTTTTTGTCCCAAATCCCGGCTTTGAAATTAGGGTTAAGTAGCAAAAAGTGTGTCCGCTCGGC
>NZ_KV799247.1:0-340 GCF_001809885.1 Corynebacterium sp. HMSC058E07 | reverse complement strand
ATCGCTGACATCCAGGATGGCGAAGTCATGGTCGATGAGGCCATAATGCGTTAAACAGAGCTGCTGGTGGTACACATAATCCAGCACAGATTCATCACTAGGAGCTCCAGCTAGCAACCACTGGATATGTGTGTACTCACGCTCAATGTCCTCGAATGTTGTGGCGCGTCCCCCGGCGCTCTGGATCAAGATTCTTCCGGGAGAATCCCCCGGAACAACAGCCAACGCCTGGCAGTTTCGTGGGATGGCTAAACCACTGGTCCACGCTGCAATTCCAATCCAGCGCACATAGTCAATGGACATGGTCATTTCGCCAGTTTAACCTTTTGGTTTGCAGTGG
>NZ_KV799246.1:0-1194 GCF_001809885.1 Corynebacterium sp. HMSC058E07 | reverse complement strand
CTAGCCCCACACACAAACAACTTGACACGCTCCCTTTAAAAGCAATACCCGGGGGCGCTTCAAAGCCTGTCCACACAGTTGAAAGATGGCATAGCACGAGCCATAACCAAGTACTAGAAAGAGGCACAATGGACATCCCAAACCCATACGCACTAAAAGACCCTGCCATCAAACAACAAGCGATCGCTGATTTCAGAAAATTCAAACCTGACTTCCACAAAACACCGGAAAGGTTTGTAGATTTCATCCAGGAAGCAAAGCGTGACCTTACCCCAGCGCAAATACGCCAATATATCGCCGAGCACCGGAATATGGCCGAAAGCCCCATGGATGATTGGTCTCGTTCTTTTATGGGTCTATTGATTCAACTCGGGGCTAAAGACTTGGACATCACCAACGCTGTCGACGAAATGCTCAAATACATCGACTGTGGCGGCGACCACTATGCCATTCACTCCCTGGTGAAAGCGGATACTAACCTGATCATCTACAACATCCACCCGAAAAACTTCGAACAAATCAACCGCTTCCTCAAAACCACCAGCACCAACGAACCAGAAATCCTCTACGAATGGCAACGATTCCTCATCAAACAAGGAGTCAGAAAGAAAGCCTTCCGCGAGTACCCAGGATTCCACTGGATCAAAACCAGCGCCTTTGCAGAAGACCCTCGAGCAAAAGAACACGTCGCAAAACTCGCCGACCCGTCCTAAATACATCTACTACTTAGAAAGGTCTCGATTCACATGCTTATCCCTAACTACTTGCCCATCACCAACGACCAGTACGAACAACTCACCTCCACCGACGAAGACACCGCCGTGGACCTCGCCATGGACTGGATGGAAGAAGAAACCACCGGCCCGGGCACCGACATCGACAAAACCGCCGACGACCTCGCCACCGCACTGACCACCCCAGAGGCGAAACAAGCAGTCACAGGACACACCCTGCTGTGTGAAGACCCGGCACTCTACGTCGCCTCGCCACAGCAAACAGCCGTCCTGGCACAAGCACTCGCCGACTCGACTGTCGACGAAGACGCACAACCCGACCTCGACACACTCACCGACTTCTACACCACCGCTGTTACCAACAACCACGCAACAGCAATCCTGTACAACTAACCCACCCCACACATCACACCGACCCCTGAATCAAAGTGGGGTTGCCCGCAAATCGTGGACACGTAGT
>NZ_KV799245.1:0-1435 GCF_001809885.1 Corynebacterium sp. HMSC058E07 | reverse complement strand
GAGAGTGTCTGATGGTTTGTGTGTGGGTACCTAACCCGCATGAGGAGATGGACCAGAATGACTACTGTGGCACGACGAGATCCGGCTGATAAGGCCAAAATTGATGCGATTGAAAAGAAGCTGCTTGCTAACCCTGAAATCGCGAAGCTGATTGATGACCTAGGCACGTCTACAACGGATGCCAATGACCTAGTTCGCGGCATGTTGCAGGCCTCGATTACCAGGGGACTCAACGCTGAAATGGATGCCCACCTGGGCTACGAGTCTGGCGACAGGAGCGCTAAAGCTGCTGCTGGGACAGACAATTACCGCAACGGATCGTATCCAAAGACCGTGGATTCTAACTACGGGCCAGTGACCGTTGATGTCCCGAGAGATCGGGCTGGAACATTCTTGCCGACTATGGTTCCTAAAGGTTCTAGGCGCTTGACTGATGTCGATGACATGATCGTCAGCTTGTACGCCGGGGGGATGACAATTAGGGACATCCAGCACCATATGGCAACTGCGATGCGGGTTGATATTTCCCATGAGACGATTTCCGCAGTCACCGATGCCGTCCTCGATGAGGTCATGATCTGGCAAAACCGCCAGCTAGACGAGTTCTACCCGGTCATTTTCCTGGATGCGTTGCGCATTAAAGTCCGCGACGGTGGCCGAGTAGTCAACAAGTCCGCGTACATGGCAATCGGCGTGGACCTGGACGGCATCAAGCACATTTTGGGATTGTGGATCGCCAAAGAAGAAGGCGCTTCATTTTGGGCGCAGGTATGCGCCAATCTTTCCAATCGTGGGGTCAAAGACGTCTTTATCGTCTGCTGTGACGGGCTTAAAGGCCTACCAGAAGCAGTCGAGGCAACCTGGCCGAACTCGATGGTGCAAACCTGTATCGTGCACCTGATTCGTGCAGCTAACCGATGGGTAGCCTACGGGGATCGCCGGGGCGTATCAGCCGCGTTGAAAAAGATTTACACCGCTGCGGACGAGTCCACAGCTCAGGCTGCCTTAGACGAATTTGAAGCCTCTGAATTGGGAGAAAAGTATCCACGCTCAGTCAAAGTCTGGCGAGATGCATGGCAGCGTTTCGTACCGTTTCTGCAGTTCCCACCAGCGGCCAGAAAGGCTATCTATACGACGAACTCGATTGAATCATTCAACAATGAACTGCGTAAAGCTACCCGCAACAGGGTGCAATTTACCAACGATGAATCAGCGCTCAAGACGCTGTGGCTGATGATCTGCAATATCGAAGACAAACGCGCTGCAAAGAGAGCGAAGCAGGGCAAACGAGTCTCAGCGACAGCCGGCAGGCTCATGGAAGGAGCCCGAGTTTCTGGCTGGAAACAAGCTATAAACCAAATGGCCGTGGCCTACCCCGACCGCTTCGACAAATACCTATAAACCTAGCCCCACACACAAACAACTTGACACGCTC
>NZ_KV799244.1:0-279 GCF_001809885.1 Corynebacterium sp. HMSC058E07 | reverse complement strand
CGCTATTGAGTTCTCAAACAACCTACGCACACAACCAACCACACCACATCAAACAGTGGCGGCCACGTTGCGACGAAACACGAGTCTAAAGCAACCGTGAACATAAAGCAAATTCCCGGTAAACAATCCATCGCACTCGCGGGCACACAAGGACTGCTTTTACAGCTTCAAAGTGATTAGCCAGACACGCTCTACAAGACACGCTGTGAGTCTGTAACTCCCGGCGCCGTGTCGCGCTGACTCGAATTAATGTACACACACCCCACAACAAACACAAAC
>NZ_KV799243.1:0-930 GCF_001809885.1 Corynebacterium sp. HMSC058E07 | reverse complement strand
CGAACTACAGCATCAAACGCATGGCACGACTATTAAAAGTATCTCGGTCTGGATACTACAAATGGGCCCATGCGCAGCAGAAACGACTATCCGGCGAAAATGATCGTGCTGCATTTTACGATGGCGTTGACCGAAAGATTCATCAGATTTGGAAAGACTCCGATGAGGTTTATGGTGCTCCGCGGATCACCGCAGAGCTCGCTGAGCGCTACCAGATCACATTGAATCGCAAGACTGTGGCGAAGCGGATGCGCATGATGGGCATTGAAGGGATTTCACCGCGTGCTTTCGTTCCAGTGACAACGATCCAAGCCAAGCGTAAATCCACGCTTCCTGACCTGGTTAAACGCATGTTTGATACCGGTGAGCTTAACCGAGTGTGGATGTCGGATATTACCTATCTGCGCACCGGTGAAGGATGGTTGTACTTGTGCGCGGTCCGCGACGGCCATTCCCGCAGGGTACTGGGCTGGGCTATGGATAGCGTTCAAGACACACGCCTGGTCGAGCGGGCCCTGCGGATGGCGCATACGCTGCGCGGTGACGTTCCTGAAGGACTGGTGTTTCACGCTGACCGCGGAACCCAATTCACCAGCGAGAAGCTCTGGGAGGTGTGCCGCAGCCTGGGCATTGCTCAGTCCGTGGGGCGTACTGGTGTGTGCTTCGATAACGCGATGGCCGAGTCGTTCTGGTCGACGCTTAAAACCGAGTTTTACGACCGCAAGCGCTGGGCGACCCGTGATGCCGCGCGCAAGGCCGTTGCCTACTGGATTGAAGTCGTCTACAACCGTCGGCGCCGGCACTCCGCCCTCGGGATGGTCAGCCCCGTCGACTTCGAGAACCACACCGGTTCAACCATCAACAGAAAAGAAATAGCTGCCTAACTACTAGGTAGCTCCACTACGTGTCCACGATTTGCGGGCAACCCCA
>NZ_KV799242.1:0-1247 GCF_001809885.1 Corynebacterium sp. HMSC058E07 | reverse complement strand
GGGTTAAGTAGCAAAAAGTGTGTCCGCTCGGCGTGTTGCGGGGCGGGCACACCGTTTGTTACTTCATGGGGCCTTTTCTGATTCCTATCGAGTGTTCGTACTCGGTTGGGATAGCGTTGTCGTAGAAGGCTGGTCGGCCTGTTTCCTGGTCGGCTTTGTTGTGGTCTTCTTCGACAAGATCGTTGACTTTGGCGAGTTGATCTTGGCCGAAATTGCACTGCCTGGCGATCTTTAATGGGTCGTCAGGCAGTTGCGTTTTCGAGTGCAGGTACCACTCGAGCATTCTGCGTTGGCGTTCCCCGGACCTGCCGCGATGCGCGTCGGCGATGCGTTTGAGCTGGGCGTTGATGCCGCCTTCCAGACTGTTTGTCGTTGAAGCCCAGCGTTGAGGCTCAAGCGCATTCGGTGGTGGCTGCAGGTAGGTAAACAGCCATCCTTTCCGTGAGAGGTGCAGCAGGGAGTTGTATGCCTTGCGAACTCGCAGATGGGCCCATTCCCACTGGTTGTTGAGTGTGCGGCGCTCTTTTGGCACGGGCGTTTTCTCGTTGAGGAATGCTTTGAATACCTGTCCGAAGTCGTGCAGACGCAGCGTCCACTCCCGTGCCTGGTCGAGTGTGGTGATACGGGTCAGTTTCAACGCCAGGGCGTAGATGGCTTTGCCGGCGTCGGTGCGTGGTCGTGATGTGGTGTAGCGGCGGATGACGCGTTGCGCATGGACGAGGCATCGTTGGATCATCGCGTTCGGCCAGCAGGCTTTAATCGCAGTAAGTGCGCCTTGTCCGCCGTCGAGGACGACGCAGAGCGGCTCAGCGATTTTGCGGAGTAGCTGCGTGTAGGCGTGGGCGGTTTCGTGTTTGGTCCAGTGCCATGCGATGACGTGGTCGTGGCTGGCTGCGACGAGCAAGCATCCGGCGGCGGTGTAGGTGCCGTCGATGAAGATCTGGTCGTAGACGCGCTGTGGGTCACCGTCGTTGGGGATGTCGATGAGCCAGAATGGTTTGAATCGGCGGTCAAGTGTCCAACGGCTTACCCCTTGTTGCTGAGCGAGTTCAGACAACGTTGCTGTGGAGGTGGCATAAGAGACGAAGGCTTTAAAGTCGCGGGTCTGCGTGCGGTCGGTGCGGGTTCGTGTCGTGGAACTGCAGCAGTTCGGGTCCTTGCATCGCCACCTGGTTGTGCCTTTAGAAGTGGTTCCGTTTTTCTTCATTTGCCCAGCGCATATCGGGCATCGTGGTCTGTTTTTACTC
>NZ_KV799241.1:0-433 GCF_001809885.1 Corynebacterium sp. HMSC058E07 | reverse complement strand
TGAACTGCTCCCCATTAGTTGGACTGAGAAATCAGTTACCGACTAGTGGGGAGTAGTTTTCATTGAGAGCACGAAGTTCGCTAAGTGAATATCAGCGCGAGCAGTTAGTGGAGTGTTTCGAGCAAGGCATGGGCTCTATAGCCGCTGCCAATGCTCTTGGTGTCTCCAAATACGCCGTCCGTACGCTCCGTCGTCGGTTTCAACTGCATGGCAGGCTATGTCTTGTGGAGAAACCGACAAAGCAGCAGTACTCGTTCGAAATCAAGAAGGAAGTTGTCGAGCGTCACCTTGCTGGCGAGACAAGAATGGATCTTGCCCGTGAGTTTGGCCTGTCGTCAGACCAGCTCGTCAAAGATTGGGCGCGGAAATGGCGCAAAGGCGGCGACGAGGCATTAAAACCGAAGCCGAAAGGCAGACCCAAAGGCTCGGCTGC
>NZ_KV799240.1:0-1108 GCF_001809885.1 Corynebacterium sp. HMSC058E07 | reverse complement strand
TAGGCGGTTAGCTGGTGGTGGTCGTCACGATGTTCTCCTGGGTGGTGCATGAGGTGCTTGGTGTGTTCGAGTGCGGTCAGTGACATGTAGCGTTTTTGTTGGATCCAATCGTCGTGTTGCTCGGCTAGGACCGCACCGACAAGCCGGATGATGGATTCACGGTTTGGGAAAATGCCGACGACGTCGGTGCGCCGGCGGATCTCTCGGTTTAACCGTTCTGTGGGGTTGTTTGACCACACCTTCGTCCAGACTGGTTTCGGCACTGCGGTAAACGCCAGTACTTCATCGAGTGATTCCTCCAAATACGCCGCGACGTGAGGGAATTTCGGCTCCAGTAGGTCGACAACTTCGCGGGCTTGAGCCCAAGTGGATGTGGCGTCAGGTTGCTGGAAGATTGTCTGGAACATCGCAGAGACCATCGGCCATTGTGTTTTCGGGACCTTTTCGTAGAGGTTCTTCGCGAAATGGGTGCGGCACCGCTGCCACGACGCATTGGGCAGCACTTCGGAAATGGCGTGCTGGATGCCTTCGTGGGCATCACTGGTGATAAGGAATACCCCAGTAAGTCCGCGGGCTTTTAAGTCCTGGAAGAAGCCTTTCCACGACGCGTTGGATTCCGCGGTGGCGACGTGCATGCCGAGCATTTCGCGATACCCGTCGGCGTTGACTCCGGTGGCAAGCAGCACTGAGCATTTGACCACCCGGCCGCCTTCACGGACTTTGATCGTGAGCGCATCGCACGATAAAAAGGCGTACCCGCCGGGGTCTAGTGGGCGGTTTTTGAAGTCTGCGACCATGTCGTCGAGTTCTTCTGACATGCGTGAGACTTGCGATTTCGACATGCTGGAAATCCCAAGTGTAGCCACCAGATCATTCATCCTGCGGGTGGAAACCCCCTTAAGGTAGCACGTGGCGATCACAGTCGATAAGGCTCGTTCTGCTCGTGAGCGGCGCTCTAACAGCCAGTCTGGGAAGAACGCGCCGTGGCGCAGTTTCGGCACCGCCACGTCGATCGTGCCGACACGGGTGTCAAGGTCGCGGTGGCGATACCCGTTGCGGTGGTTGACCCGATCGGTGGATACAACCCCGTATTCGGCGCCGCAGACGG
>NZ_KV799239.1:0-14855 GCF_001809885.1 Corynebacterium sp. HMSC058E07 | reverse complement strand
GTAATAATGCTGAAAGTCAGACACACTTTTGGGGATGCGGACGTTTTTTTAGACAGTTTCGATTTCACGCTACATTGACTTTTCGGTATTCGGCAATGCTCAAACCATCAAGGCTGATCTTGATTCGGTGATTGTTGTAGAACTCGATGTATGTCGCGATTGCTTCTGTGAGCTCTTGGGGGTTCTGCCAGGTTCTGCCGTAGTACATTTCGTTTTTCATTCGGCCGAAGAACCCCTCACATGCTGCATTGTCGGGGCTACAGCCTTTCTTCGACATAGAGCGAAGTATTCCGAACTTCTCGGTCATGCTTCGCCAGCTGCTGCCTCGATAATGTGCTCCGCGGTCTGAGTGAATCACCAAGGATCCATCCATTGCCGGCTTTTCGGTTGCGATTGCTGCGTACAAAGTTTCTTCTGCTAACTCCATGGTGGGATGAACACTTGTTTTTGCTGCCACGACCTTGCCGTCAAAACAGTCGATGATGGCAGACAGGTACACGCGTCCTTGGTTAGTAGCGAAAACACTGATGTCAGTCAGCCACAACCGGTTTGGATGCTCAGCATGAAAATTGCGGTTCACCAGGTTAGGTGGTGCGGGAGAAATTTCCCCTTGATAGCTGGAGTAACGCCACTTTCGTTTCGGGAACCAGGGGTGAATTCCCTCTTCGTGCATGAGACGGCGGACGACCTTCTCACTGATAACGATCCCTCGATGGCGCAGTTCCCACCAAAGTCGGCGATAGCCGTAGGTGTTATTCGACTCAGAACTGATCTCATGAAGCATTTCGCGGATATGCGCGTGCTTATCCGGAGCAAATCGCTGTTGGAGTTGGTAGTAGAAGCTTGATGCCGCAAGATCAATAGCAGCAAGCAGCATAGATAACGGAAACTCGCCGCGTAACGCGTCAACCACTTCAGCCTTGTGCTTATTGCTGAGCTGACCCGGGATGACGCTGACGTCTTTTTTTACAAGTTCCAGCTCCTTTTCCAAAACAGCCTTGTCAACGAGCAGTTGAGCCATTTGCTTTTTCAGTTCTGCAGGATCATCGGCTAATGATTTCTCGAGTGCTGCTCGGGTGGGCATGCAAGTGTGCTCTTTGCGTTCTCTTTTCGACATCAAACCCCATTCTCCCTCGTCACGGTGGCGTTGTGCCCAGGAATAGACACTCATCTTTGAGCGCAGCTCGCATTCCACAGCGATGTCAGCTGGCCTCCAGCCAGCGTGGAAGAGCTCAACAGCGCGAAGCTTGACCTCAAACGGGTAGCGAGTCAGTGTTTTTGACTGTTTGCGGGGTCGACCAGGTTTGGCGGGTTCACGCAACCATTTGTACAGCGTCCATCGCCCTGGATAGCCAAGTTCACGGACGGTCTTGGTCACCGATTGAGTGCGCTTGTAAACCTGCAGAGCTATGCGTCGCTGCTCCTTGGTGTATGAGCGGTTCATGATGGAATCCTCCAAGATTCCGTCCGCATCCCCTTTTGCTACTTAACCCGTACTCCTTGCCTTGAGCAAAGCGTTTTCTGCGTCCTGCGCGGAGCGTTTTATAGGCACTGCGCAGAGCGTGCTTCCCACACCGCGTAAACGCTGTGGGGAACCCACCCCGACCGTCGGCTATTGCCTGGAACAGGCTAAGATGTGGGGCACGACAGCTTAAAACGGCTGAGCTGAAGTTCTGAGCCGGAAAGCTGAGCCTGCACCGAAGCAAAATTCCGACCAAGGAGATACGCCCACCATGGCAAGCACCATTGATTCCGTCGTTAATCTAGCCAAGCGTAGGGGTCTGGTGTATCCCTGCGGTGAGATTTACGGCGGAACCCGCTCCGCCTGGGACTACGGCCCACTGGGTGTGGAACTGAAGGAGAACATCAAGCGCCAGTGGTGGCGCCACATGGTAACCTCCCGCCGCGACGTTGTCGGCCTGGATTCTTCCGTGATCCTGCCGAAGCGCGTGTGGGAAGTGTCCGGCCACGTAGAGGTCTTCACTGACCCGCTGGTCGAGTCTCTGCACACCCACAAGCGTTACCGCGCCGACCACTTGCTGGAAGCCTACGAGGAAAAGCACGGCCACCCGCCGGCAAACGGCCTGGCCGACATCAACGATCCGGAGACTGGCCAGCCTGGCGCTTGGACCGAGCCGAAGGCTTTCTCTGGATTGCTGAAGACCTTCCTGGGCCCCGTCGACGACAAGGAAGGCCTGCACTACCTGCGTCCAGAGACCGCGCAGGGTATCTTCACGAACTTCAAGAACGTGATGACCACCTCCCGCCAGAAGCCGCCGTTCGGCATCGCGCAGGTCGGTAAGTCCTTCCGTAACGAGATCACCCCGGGCAACTTCATCTTCCGCACTCGCGAGTTCGAGCAGATGGAGATGGAATTCTTCGTCAAGCCGGGCGAGGACGAAGAGTGGCACCAGTACTGGATCGATGACCGCCACCAGTGGTACATCGACCTGGGCATTAAGCCCGAGAACCTGCGCCTCTACGAGCACCCGCAGGAGAAGCTGTCCCACTACTCCAAGCGCACCGTCGACGTGGAGTACGCCTTCCACTTCAACGGCTCCAAGTGGGGCGAGCTCGAGGGTGTGGCTAACCGCACTGATTACGACCTGCGCGTCCACTCCGAAGGTTCCGGCGAGGACCTGAGCTTCTACGACCAGACCACGGAGGAGCGTTGGATTCCGTACACCATCGAGCCCGCCGCCGGCCTTGGCCGTGCGATGATGGCCTTCCTTGTTGACGCCTACACGGAAGAAGAAGTACCGAATGCGAAGGGCGGAACCGACACCCGCACGGTGCTGAAACTGGACCGTCGACTGGCTCCCGTTAAGGTCGCCGTTCTGCCTTTGTCTAAGAAGGAGACGCTGACGCCGACGGCGGAGAAAATCGCCGACCAGCTGCGTGGCTTCTGGAATGTGGACTACGACACCTCTGGCGCGATTGGTCGCCGCTACCGCCGACAGGATGAGATCGGTACTCCGTTCTGTGTCACGGTCGACTTCGACACGCTGGAAGACAACGCTGTGACGGTGCGCGAGCGCGACACGATGGAGCAGGAACGCATCAAGATCGAGGATCTGCACAGCTACTTCGCCGAGCGACTGGCGGGTTGCTAGGAATGTCCAGCGATATTCGCTGGGGGCTGCCCAGTGATGGGCACACGTTCCCCATCTATGAAGGTCCCAGCAACGATCTGGTGAAGGTGGCGGAGTTCGCCGACGAGCGCGGCGTCACGAACATCCGCTTCGGCGGCGACACGTGGCAGCTGCACGGCCCCGACGACAGTAACGTCAGCGACAGCGCTGCGGCTGCCGACAGTGCTGCAGACGGTGAGTCGCGCGGCGGTGGCGTCACAAAGAATGGCTGCACTGCCTCGGCGACGACCCAGACGGGCACCTGGACGGTGACCGGCGATGGCAAGAGCTTCGGCAAATCCGGGCGCTACGAGGTTCAGGCCGACCGGCACCGCGTGACCATCATCGCGGAGACGAAGAAGAACTTCGTGCTGGACATTGACGGCGAGAAGGCCGGGCAGTTCACCAGCGAGAACCGCGGTCTGCGGAATCTCCACGTGGAGTTCGAAGGGCCGGGGGAGAAGCTGCCCATCGATGTACGTGTGTTCATTTCGTGGGCGGCGCGGCTGTGCATGGAGACGCGGATGATCAGCTCGTCGTGGGCGATCACCATTGCGCTGCTGCTGTGCATCCCGATTGTGGTTCTCTACTGGATTGGGTTTGTTTAAACCTCTGTGATGGCGCCGGGGTGGGGCGCCTGAGGGAGGGTTCATGACGGCGCCGGGGTGCTTTGCTTAGGTGCCGGAGTGAGGTAAGCGCTGATCAGGAAGGTGCTGAGATTTCACTAGAAATAATGCGAGATTTTCGCGCCTGTTAACCTGTAGTTAACCTTTTGCACTCATTTCTTTTACCTGCATGGGTCAAGGTATTCCTCGTCTGAGATCTTGACTTTTGGAGGAATCTTGTCGGCGACAACCGATACGGCCGCGCCTGCGTCGGCCCAGGGCATAACCCCCGCCCCTGAGGACGGAAACAATACTTGGTGGCACCTGTTCTTCGGCGGCCTTCTGGCTGTGACCCTGGTGACTTTCAGTCTCTGGGCGCACGACTACGTTGGCGAAAACGCCAGCGTAGTCGTGCTGTTGACTACCATCATTTTCGCTGTGTTTATGGCATTCAATATCGGTGGTAACGACGTTGCGAACTCCTTCGGTACCTCCGTTGGTGCCGGCACGCTGAGCATGAAGCAGGCCCTGGTGGTCGCCGCGATCTTCGAAGTCTCCGGTGCTGTCCTGGCTGGTGGCGAGGTTACGGACACGGTCCGCTCCGGCATCGTCGACCTGGACGCCATCGATGGCCTGGAGCCGATGAACTTTGCATACATTATGATGGCTTCCCTGCTGGGTGCAGCCGTCTGGCTGCTTGTCGCCACCCGCATGGGTTGGCCGGTGTCCACCACGCACTCCATCGTCGGCGGTATCGTCGGTGCGGCGCTGACCGTTGGTTTCGTTACCGGTACCGGCGGCTGGTCCATGGTTCAGTGGGGCGCGGTTGGCAAGATCGCGATCTCCTGGGTTCTGTCCCCGGCGCTGGGTGGTGTGGTTGCATACTTGCTATACGGCGCAATTAAGCGCGGAATTCTGGTCTATAACGAGCTGGCTGAAGAGCGCCTTGAGGCGATCAAGAAGGAAAAGAAGGAGCTGAATATTCAGCACAAGATCGCCTTCGGACAGCTCAGCGAGGAAGAGCAGCTGGCCATGACCGACTCGATGATCCGCGACTCGACCACGATGCGCGAGGACAACTTCTCTGAGGACGATCTGGAGTCCGACTACTACAAGAAGCTGCACCGCATTAACAAGTCCGTTGAGGATGTTGAGGCTCACCACGCTCTGGATACCTGGGTGCCACTGCTGGCTGCTGGTGGTTCCATCATTATCTCCGCGATGCTGCTGTTCAAGGGTCTGAAGAACATGAACCTGGAGCTGTCCAGCCTGGGCAACTTCCTGATCATGGGCATGGTTGCAGCTGTTGTCTGGATGGCTGTCTACATCTTCTCCCGCACCCTGAAGAAGCATGCTCTGAGTCGCTCCACCTTCCTGCTGTTCAGCTGGATGCAGGTGTTCACTGCATCTGCCTTCGCATTCAGTCATGGATCCAACGACATCGCTAACGCGCTTGGACCGTTCGTGGCAGTGCTGGACGTGCTGAAGACTAACAGCATTTCTGAGGAATCCAGCGTGGCGCTTCCCGTCATGGTCGCTATGGGTGTTGCCCTGATATCCGGCCTGTGGTTCATTGGTCGCTTCGTGATCCGCACCGTGGGCTCCGGCCTGACGAAGATGCACCCGGCCTCTGGCTTTGCTGCCGAGCTGTCCGCAGCGGCTGTGGTTATGGGCGCATCCGTGCTGGGTCTGCCGGTTTCTTCTACTCACATTCTGATTGGTGCTGTGCTGGGAGTTGGCCTTATTAACAAGGACGCCAACTGGGGCCTGATGAAGCCCATCGCCCTGGCTTGGGTTATCACCCTGCCGGCTGCTGCAATTATCGCCGGCGGTACGGTCTCTGTGCTGCGCGTAGTTTTCTAAGTCAGGCTTACGCATGGTTTAGGTCGGTCAAAGCTGGTTGGCTGGCTACTGCTGAAGCGCTCGCCCTTCGGGGCGGGCGCTTTTTGCTGTTGGGGCTGCGTGATTTCCGTGATTGTGGGGCACTAAATGTCGGAAAAGTTGTAGTTGTCGTAAATTTTGCACAAGGCTTCATATTAGATAACGCTTTGACCTGCGCGTTTATGTAGTTGGAAAGTATCGTCACTAAGGTTTTGCAACTTTTCCGACATTTGCGGGTTTGGTGGGCACCTTGAAGTGTCCTGGGTTTAGTTCCGATCATTTTGGAGCCTTCAGCGGGGGCGTGGAGGGGGGCGCAGTTGGGGGCGTGGAGGGGGCATGGAGGGGACGGAAAGTGGTCGAATGTCGCTAGAACGGGAATCTGTAGGAGCGGAACTTGGCTCGGGAAAATTCGCAGACCGCTGACCTGCGGTTATGTGTAGCTGAAAAATGTTTGCAATAACATATTCCCGTTCTAGCGACATTTAGCTGCCGCGGCTTGGCGGCGTGCATGATGGAATGTCGCTGAGGGGGTTGGTGGGGTGCAAATAGTCTTATGGGGAAGCTGGAAACTGGGGCAGGCAGTCGGAAGCGGGGGGTGCAGCCAGCTAGAAGCTGGAAGAGCCGCTACCACCGAAGTCGCCGCCACCAAAGCCGCCGCCACCGAAGCCGCCACCAAAACCGCCACCAAAACCGCCACCGAAGCCGCCGAAGCCGCCGTTGCCGCTCAGCAGCGAGCCCAGCACCACGCCAGAGACAAAGCTGCCACTGCCGCCACCGCGGTAACCTCCGAAGTTGCTGCCGGTGAAGCCACCACCACGGTTGTTGAAGTCGTTAATGTCCTTGCGAGCCTCCGCCGTGGCTTGCTTCGCCAACTGGTTAGCGCGCTGTGCCGACCGCAGCGCCTGCTTCGGATCCTCCGCGCGCAGCTGTTCCGCCTCGTCCAGTGCAGAACGCGCCGCCTGCGCAGAAGTACGCGCATCCACACCGATGATCTTCCGGCGGTTCCGGATCAGCCCCTCCACGGCCTCCAACCGCTGGGTCGCATCCTCCATGATGCGGTCCACCATGTTCACCGTCCGGGCGTAATCGTTGGCGATGCCACGCGCCTCGTCCAGCTCCACATCCAGCGCGCCATCGGCCTCCAGCAGCTCGGAGTAGCAGCCCAGCGGATCCGTTGACCCCTCAGTCCGCGCCCTGTCCAGTGCCTTGTGCGCCTGGTCCACAGCTTCCTGCAAGTCGTCTCGGTCCAGGTCCGCGCCGGTCTTTGACAGTTCCGCAGCCTCGGAGATCTCGCCTTCAACCTCAGCAATTAGCGCCGGCAGGTTGTTCTGCGCTGCACGCAGGTGTTCTTCCGCACGCTCCACGGCCAACAGCTGGGAATCTGCCTGCTGTAGAGCCAGCTTCGCGGCGCCCAGGGAATCGATAAGTCCGCCCTGCTGCCCGGCCGGCTTGTCCAGCAGACCACGCGCGGTATCCAGTGCCTTCTCGGCCTCCGTCAGGGCATCCTCGGCCACGTCCGGATTGTCGCGCACGGAATCCAGCAGCGCAGGATCAACGCGGGTCTCCGCATCGCTCAGAATTTCCCGCGCGTTCGGAATTCGGTTGTGCAGGCTGATGCTGGTCTGCCGTAGCTTTTCCACCAGCTCGGGCGCGTTCATCAGTTTCTGGCGCAGCTCGGCAAACTTGGCGGCCTGCCCGTCCAGGTTGTCATCGGCTTGTCCGCAGGTAGAAACGATCTCGATCAGCAGGTCGCGCTGCTCCGGTTCTGCTGTGACTAGTCCAGAGCTCAGCCGCTCGTGCATGCTGTACGCCTTGTTCAGCGTGCTGCGGCTGTGCTGCAGTGCTTTGGCCAGGTCGCGGGTGCGTTCTTCGCCGAACTCTCCGCGCGCAACGGAAAGCTCTTCGTCGCCCTTGCGGATCGATTCGTCGGTACTGGTCAGCTCCTCGGCCGCTAGCTCGCGCAGCACGTCGGTGGGCTGCTGGTACAGGTCGCCGACGTTCCCCGGCTCAATCGAGCGCGCGGTTTCCAGCTGCTGTGCGTGTGTCTTTCTCCGGTTCCGGCGAGTCCACACTGCCGCGCCCGCCCCGGCGCCGATCACTCCGGCAGCTCCCGCGCCGATCCACACCTTTGTTGCCGTGGAGGTCTTGCCAGCCAGCTTGTCCGCTGCGGCCCGCGCGCCTCCGGCCCAGTCGTCGTCGGCGAAGTGCTCCCGCGCCGCGTTCTGCAGCTTCTCCGCCTCGCTGGTTTCCACCTTCGCCCCCGCGGCATATCCGATCTGCCGCGTTTCAGTTGCCACGGCCAGCACGATCACGTTCTCGGTGCCGTCTTGTTCGCGCAGCTGCTCGGCCAGCGCTTTAATGTCGCCTGGTGCGGTCGGGACGAAGACGATGTAGAGCTTCTTACCGGATTCCTTCGTTGCTTCTTTTAATGACGCCGTAATGTCCGCTTTTTCCTGCTCAGACAACACCCCGGACTCGTCAACCAGCTGGGATGTAAGTTTCACCTCGCTGGTGGCGGTGGCTGCTGAGGCCGAGGGGGCGTCAATAAGAAAAGAGCCGAATCCGAGAACGGCGCCGGCAGCCAGGATCGCCAGGAAGCGGGTAGGGGAAAAAGTCGGTTTCATACAGCCCACCTTAACGAAAAAAGTGGGGGAGACCGCGTATGGTTTTGCGCATGGCAGTTGCACGGCATCCGGTGAAGCGCGCGGTGAAGTATGTCTTCGTTGCGCTGTTAACCCTCGTCTTGGTGGCGGTGGGTGTGTTCGGTGTGACCGCGTTCCAGATCTGGCATTTCGCTCGGGCGGACGATAGGCGCGCGGCGGATACGATCTTTGTACTCGGCGCGGCGCAGTATGCAGGCAACCCGTCGAATTGGTTCGCCTCAAGGCTGAACCACGCGGCGGAGCTGTACAAACAGGGGGTGGCGCCGACGATCGTCACTGTCGGCGGGAAGGCTGCGGGCGACGAATACACCGAGGCTGCGTCGGGGAAGAACTACCTGGTGGAGAACTTCGACATCCCGGATTCCGCGGTCGTCTCAGTGGAGGAAGGAACGGATACGCTGGATTCCGCGAAAGCTTTTGCCCAGGTGGCGCAGGACCATGGCTGGCAGACCTCCGTGGTGGTGACGGATCCGGCGCATTCGCTGCGGGCCACGCGGATGGTGCGCGACCAGGGGATGCAGGCGTGGGCGAGCCCCACGCGCCAGGGGCCGTCGGTGTTTACCCGAAAGTCGCAGGCCAACTCGATCCTGCACGAGACGTTGGGCATGCTGTACTACCAGGCAGTAGAGAAGTAAGAAAGAAGACATGCGTTACCCGTATAGCGAACACGACCAGCAGCGGAGGTTGCCGGACCGGCCGAAAACCCTGGGTCTGCCTGGGGCGGTAGTTGACGGCCGGGATAGTTTCGACCGCGACCGGGCGCGCGTGCTGCACTCCGCGGCGCTGCGGCGGCTGGCGGATAAGACGCAGGTCGTGGGGCCGGGGTCGGGGGATACGCCGCGCACTCGGCTGACGCACTCGCTGGAGGTCGCGCAAATTGCCCGCGGGATCGGCAAGACGTTGGGTGCGGACCCGGACCTGACGGAGCTGGCGGGGCTGAGCCACGACATTGGCCACCCACCGTATGGTCACAATGGCGAGCGCGCCCTGGACGAGGCTGCCGCCGACTGTGGGGGCTTCGAGGGCAACGCGCAGACGCTGCGCATTCTTGCGCGTTTGGAGCCGAAGGTGCTGGCGGACGCTGACGGCACCGATGGCACTTCCGGCGCTGCCGGCACAGCCGGCACAGCGCCGGTCTCCTACGGCCTGAATCTCACGCGCGCCAGCCTGGACGCGGCCTGCAAGTACCCGTGGGGGCCCGTCGACGAACAGGGCAACAAGCGCGCCAAGTACTCCGCTTATGCCGAGGACGTGGAGACCCTCGAGTGGATCCGCGAAGGCGCACCGGAGGGGCGGAAGTGCCTGGAGGCGCAGATCATGGACTGGTCCGACGACGTCGCGTACTCGGTGCACGACGTGGAGGACGGCATCCTTTCCGGCCGCATCGACTTCGGCGTGCTGTGGGACCTGGTGGAGCTGGCCGCGTTGGCCGAGAAGGGCGCCCGCGTGTTCGGCGGCACCCCGGAGGAACTCTTGGAGGCAGCCGACCGCCTGCGAGGCATGGCGCTGGTTTCCCGCGCGGCGGATTTCGGAGGTTCCATGCAGGACCTCGCGGCGCTGAAGGCCATGACGTCCGAGTTGGTTTCCCGCTTCGTCACCGCCGCTGTCACCGGCACCCGCCAGCAGTTCGGCGAGGAGGCACTAGGCCGCTACGCCGCCGACCTGGTTATCCCCGAACCCGTCCAGGCGGAGGTCACGCTGTTGAAGTCCGTCGCCGTCCTCTACGTGATGGACGAGTCCCGCCACCTGGCCAATCAGCAGCGCCAGCGCGAGCGCATCTTTCGCGTCACGGACTACCTGTGGCGCGGCGGCTCGGGCGCGCTGGACCCCATGTTTTCTTCGTGGTTTGACGCCGCAGCCTCCGACCGCGAAGCACGCCGGGTAGTTATCGACCAGGTGGCCTCGCTGACAGAATCCAGGTTGGAGCGGCTGGACAAACGCGCCAGCGGGATCAGCGCCGCCTGGGCCTAGCTGCACGCTGCTGCTCACGCTGCGCGCTGCCGCTCACGCTGCCATCAACGTTGCACACAATGCGGTGCGAGTCAGCGCAAACCCGCTAGTCTTCCGCGTCCGGGATGGAGCAGAAGCTCTCGAAGTGGTCGGAGGTGTAGTACCACACCTCCGGATCCGTCTTGGTCCCACCGCCGACGACGATGCGGCGCGCACCCCGGTGGTTAACCCCCGGGGTCTTCACGGTGTATTCGCGGTAGTAGCTGCCCTTTTCCTTCGGCAGCAGGCCCTCGTAGTTGCCGAAGTGCTTGCCGTCGGCTTCCCCGTCGTCCGGCGGAGCGTCCTGCAAAATGTCGTCGATCTGCTTCTTGGCTTCCGGCGGGAGGGTGTCAACGGCGCAGGTGTCGGCGTCATTACTAGAAACACCGGAAGCACCACCCTCGTTTCCGTCGTCATGCAGGCCGAACCAACCGGCCGCGACAACCGCCGCGCCGATGACCGGCGTGGCATATTTGGCCCACTTTTTGGGCACGAGACTATTCGAAAGGCCCTGCGAACTTCCCTGAGACATAGGGAAGAGTTTAGAGCACGCGCAGTGGCAGGCGGAGGGCGGCCGGTGCGTCGTCCGGAACCATCGGGTTGTTCGGCTGTACAGGGTCGATGCGACGGTAGCCTTCGGACTGCGGCGGGCGCGGGTCGGCCTCGCCCTTGTTCGGCCACATGGCGGCGGCGCGCTCGGCATTGGCGGTGATGGACAGCGACGGGTTCACTCCCGGGTTCGCGGTGATGGCGGAACCGTCGGTGATGAACAGGCTGGGGTAGCCCCACGCGCGGTGGTAGGGATCCACCACGCCGTGCTCGGGGGAGGAGCCAATCACGCAGCCGCCCAGGAAGTGCGCGGTCAGCGGGATGTTGAAGACCTCCGACCACACGCCGCCGGCGATACCCTTCGGCAGCATCTTCGCCAGGATGCGGGTGGCGGCGTTGCCCTCGGGGATCCAGGTGGGGTTCGGCTCGCCGGTGCCCTGCTCGGAGCTCAGCATGTTGAACGGGCCGACCTTGCGCAGGAAGGTGCGCAGCGAGTTGTCCCTGGTCTGCATCACCAGGTTGATGACGGTGCGCTGCGACCACTTGCTCAGGTTGAGCAGGCGGGGGATGGCCTTGTACTGCAAAACCACCTGCTTGAGGAATTCCAGGAAGCGGGGCTGCAGCTTATCGCCGTCGGTCATCAGGGTCTGCAGCAGGCCCATCGCGTTGGAGCCCTTGCCGTAGCGCACCGGCTCGATGTGCGTATCCGGGGCTGGGAAGTAGGAGGAGGTGATGGCCACGCCCTCGGAGAAATCCATGTCGGGGGAGTACTTGGAGAGGTTGGCTCCCAGCAGGGCTTCGGAGTTCGTTCGCGTCAGGTGCCCCAGCTTGTCCGAGAGCTTCGGCAGGTTGCCGTTGGCCTTCTGTCGGTGCAGCAGATTCTGGGTGCCCCAGGTGCCTGCGGCGACGACCAGGTTATCGGCGGTGAAGGTGCTGGTCTTGGGGTTGCGCTTGGTGATCGGCCCGGTCTGCTTCGCCTGCACCGTCCAGGTGGTGCCATCGAAGGTGATGTCGGTGACGGTGGTGCGGTCGTGGACCTTCGCCCCGCCCTTCTCGGCCAGGTACAGGTAGTTCTTCAGCAGGGTGTTCTTCGCACCGTGGCGGCAGCCGGTCATGCATTCGCCGCACTCGTGGCAGGCGGTTCGGTCGGGACCGACGCCACCGAAGTATGGATCCGGAACAGTCTCACACGGCTTACCTTCGAGCCCGACCTTTTCTCCAAAGAAAACACCGACGGGTGCCATGCGGAATGTGTCGCCCACGCCCATTTCCTCGGCAACCTTCTTGGAGTAGACGTCGGCGGGGGTCATGGTGGGGTTCTCCACCACGCCGAGCATCTTCTGCGCCTGTTTGTAGTAGGGGGTGAGCTCGTCTTCCCAGTCGGTGATCGTGTTCCACTGCTTGTCGTTGAAGTAGGCCTCGCCCGGCTGGTAGAGCGTGTTCGCGTAGTTCAGCGAGCCGCCGCCCACGCCCGCGCCGGCGAGGATCATCACGTCTTTGAGCAGGTGGATGCGCTGGATTCCGTACAGGCCCAGGTGCGGCATCCACAGGAAGTCCTTCAGGTGCCAGGAGTTCTTGGCGAATTCTTCGTCCTTGAAGCGGCGGCCGGCTTCGAGGATGCCGACGTTGTAGCCCTTCTCCACCAGGCGCAGGGCGGTGGTGGAGCCGCCGAAACCAGAGCCGATAATCAGCACGTCATAGTGGTTGTTGGTCTGTGAGGCGTTCTGTGAGTCAGTCTGCGAGCTAGACATGGTAGTCAACCATCCCTCTTCCATTGGTGTGACGTAGATCCTATTTTGAACACGTTAGCGCCACGAATAGCCGTGATGTGTTGTTTAAGAAAAATAGCTTTCCGGCGCCGGAATGCTGCCCGATCCAGGCTGTCCGGGGGTTGTACTAGCATGTGGCTATGGCTAAGGGCAGGATTCCGGAGCGGGACATCGAAGCAATTCGAGAGCAGACCCCAATCGAAGAAGTAGTGGGGGAGTATGTGCAGCTCAAACCGGGTGGCGTCGATTCCATGAAGGGACTTAGCCCGTTCAAGGACGAAAAGACCCCCTCGTTCCACGTGCGACCGAACCATGGCTACTTCCACTGCTTCTCCACGGACCAGGGCGGCGACGTTTTCAAGTTCCTCATGCTGATGGAACACATGTCCTTCCCCGAGGCCGTGGAGGCCTGCGCCGAGCGCATCGGCTACCGCATCAACTACGAGGGCGGTCGGCCCGGCAACCGGGAGGAGCCCGGCACGCGGCGCAGGTTGGTCGCCGCAAACAAGGCGGCCTTTGAGTTCTACCGCAAGGAATTTCTTGGTGACGCCGAAGGCGCGGACGTTGCCCGCAACTTCCTGATCGAACGCGGCTTCACCATGGAACACGCCGAGCAGTTCGGCTGCGGGTATGCACCGGCAGGATGGGATCGGCTGACGAAGCACTTGCAGCAGAAGGGCTTTACGTTCAAGGAGATCGAGGCAGCGGGCCTGGGCCGCATGGGTAAGCGCGGCCCGATCGATAGGTTCCACCGGCGCCTTTTGTGGCCGATCCGTTCGGTCAGCGGTGATGTGATTGGCTTTGGTGCCCGAAAGCTCTTTGACGATGACAAGCTGGGCAAATACCTGAATACGCCGGAGACGATGCTGTACAAGAAGTCGAAGGTGCTGTTCGGCATTGATCAGGCGAAGCGGAACATTGTCTCCAAGCACCAGGCCGTTGTGGTGGAGGGGTACACCGACGTGATGGCCATGCACGCCGCCGGGGTGGATACGGCGGTGGCTGCCTGTGGCACGGCCTTCGGCGGGGAGCACCTGGCGGCGCTGCGGCGCTTCATGCTGGACGACCAGTTCTTCCGAGGCGAGATCATCTACACCTTCGACGGCGACGAGGCGGGGCAGAAGGCAGCCATGCGTGCCTTTGAGGGCGATCAGCAGTTCGCCGGGCGGAGCTATGTGACGGTCGCGCCGGGCGGGCAGGATCCGTGTGACGTGCGCATAAAGCGCGGCGACGCGGCGGTACGCGAGCTAGTGGCCTCCCGCATTCCGATGTTCGAGTTTGTGATCCGCACCCTGATTGCCGACTACGATACGGCCAGCATTGACGGGCGCGTGCACGCCCTGCGGCGCATGGTGCCGGTGCTCGCGGGAATTAAGGATGAGGCGCTGCGCGATGAATACGCGCGCCAGGCCGCGGGCTGGGTGGGCTGGGATAACCCCAATGATGTTCTGGACGAGGTGCGCAAGGAGGCGCGAAAGTCCGGCGGACAGCGGCCAAACCTTAAGCTGAAGAAGGGCGCCGGCCAGGCTAATGGCGTGGCAGCCCAGAGTGATGCTGGCGCTGGCGGTGCAGGAAATGCAACCGGCCCCAACTTGCACGTGGTCAAGGGCATGGAACGCCCCAATCCGAACGATGACTTTTTGGAAGGTCCGCGCGAGGTGATGAAGCTAGCTTTGCAGGAACCGCAGCTGGCTTCCACCATTTTCGACCTCATGCCCCCGGAGAGCTTCGTGCATCCGACATACGTGGCGATGGCGGAGGCGGTGGCGTCGCTCGGAGGGGCGGCGAACAACGACGGTGGGCCGAGCTGGATCGAAAAGGTCGCAACCCAGATGCAGGACCCGATGGGGGCGGCTGTGGTTTCGGAGCTGGCGGTGGAGGATCTGCATTGCCCACCGGAGCGGCTGCCCTATTACGCCGATGCGATCATGGCGCGGATGCAGGAACGCTGGGTGGGCAGCGAGATTGCGGATATGAAGTCCAGAATGCAGCGTATGCGCCCCGACCTGCAGAAAGAGGAGTACAACGCGCTGTTTGCGGATGTGATTGCGCTGGAGAAGTACCGACGCTCGCTGCATGAGCGCGCGGCGGATTTCGGCGACTTTACGCGCTAGTAAAACTGCTAAGAAAACTGCGCGCTAACGCTTCTTCTTTATTCAAACCCTGTAGCGCCACTCGATCGCGGTTCCATCCGCACCTGGATGGTTGATGTTGCCGATCATGGCATTTATCCCGCCGGTACAATTCTGAACATCCGCACTCGGTGTT
>NZ_KV799238.1:0-10268 GCF_001809885.1 Corynebacterium sp. HMSC058E07 | reverse complement strand
CGTAGCGGTAGTGATACGCAGCACCATTCCGGTCACGCCAACCAGAAATACGGCCTTGCTCATCATAGAAGTAGCTCAGCACACCAGCATGGGAATTCACCACGCGAATGAGCTGACCTGCAGCGTCGTATTCATAAGAGATCAGCCGCTGAGGTGCTTCGTCAGGGTGGGTCTGCTGGTTATCAACCCAGATGGAAGCCACACGATTCGTAGCGTGATCCCAAACCAAAGACAAGTGAGTTCCATCGGTGCGCGTGATATCCCGCATCTGGCCAGTGGCCTGATCCCAGGAGTACGTAATGGCTGCGCCCGTGTGATGAACCAACGCCGTCACACCAACGGTGAAGCCCAGACCAAGATCAGCGGCGAAGGAACCGGTGCGCAATCCCGCGCCAGCCGAGTGTCCACCAGCTGCAGGGGAGCGGTCCTCCACACCCGATGTAGTGACGTAGCTCCCGTCACCAGAAACAGAAAATACGTAGGTGATTCCCTCCGCGACGTTGCGCACACGGTAGGCACCATCTGCAAAGGAAAGCAGCCACGCGCGGCCGTCCGCGCGAACCTCGGATCCGTCCATTGGGGCTGGCGGGAACGTCAACAGTGCACCATCGGGGGAGACCATGAGGACTTCGTCATCGAGGATCTCAATATGCACATCCATGCGCGAGACCCACTTGGAACCCAAAGCTCGTCCCAACTCGTGCGCAGAATTAGCGTTTCGGTCGATGATCAGCGGCAAGATGCCAGGGATGTTGATGTCTTGAGTGAAATCGACCATGTCGCCTGTCGCCATGTCGATTGGATCGCCTGCACACTTTTTGTTAAAGCCTCGAGATAGCTGATTAACAGGCCCCTTACCAGCCTTCGATGCAGCTGCTTTAACAGCGGACGCTGCCTTGCCCATGCCGTGGGTTGCCTTGGCAACGGTGTTGCCAAGCTTTCCTGCTTTCGCAAGTTTGGCTATACCGGCAAACGGCAACGATGTCGCTACGTCGAAAAGTACTTCACCCCACGACGCATTGCCCGTGGCAGCAAGCAAAGCCTTCAGCCCAATGCCAGCAATCAACAGACCAGCGCCGATTGCCTGAAGACCAGGAACAAGGAGCAAAACGGAACCGACAATCTGCATGATGTCAGAAATAGCGGCGAGAACGTCAGCATGATCAGACACCCAATCCTTGGTCTTCTGCCATGCGCGCTCTAGCCAGTTCGGATTGTCATCAAAGTCCGCTTTAGCCTGGGCTGCGATAATACCTACGGCGGAATCAACCTCTTCGCCCAAAGTGGTCTTAATGGCATCAGAGGTTGAAATGTGACCCAGCCAAGCAGTTTTGACTTCCTCAAAGTGGAGGCGTGCTGCTTTCAGAGCAGCCTGAGCCGTCTTCGAATCAGCCTCTGCAGAAGCGGCTGCGGCGGCAGTCGCGGCACCCACACCTGGAATCATTGATGTGCTTACGGCTGTGGCGGTCGCAGCCGTCGCTGCTAATCGCGCGCGGGCGGCGTTGACCTCAGCCGTGTTCAAGGCGGTAACAGCGGCCTGATAGTTAGAGTGGGTAGCCCGAGCTGGCACTTCAAGAGCTCCCATGTCTCTTTGCGCAGTTTGCAGCGCAAACTTATAAAGACGAATGGCGCGGCCAACGCCTGAGTGAGACTCGCCAGTGATATCCAGATGACTAGGGAAATCAGCGTTCAGAAGTTCTTTGTATCGGTCACCCTCGGAGCCCTCGAACCCGCCGTCGTTGATAGACCGCATTGCTGAGGCTGCGGTCGTTGCTTGATTGCCGAAAGTAGTATAGCGACGCGCAGTTTCCCCAACGGCTCCAACGTTTCCACCAATGTGGAAGTTCTTACCTTTGTAGACGAAGAACGGGGCGAGCAATAGTTCTGGCATGGCGGGCTAAGATCCTCTGGTCTTTGGTCAGATGAAGAAACGAAGGGGAAATCGAAGGAGAGGGGAAGGAGAGGGCTAGAGAACCTAGCCCTCTTAGGAACCAGCGATAGCTTGGGAAGCGCGGCCACGAGTCTCAGCGACGGACTGGGTGTTTTCATCCAGCGCGCCACGAATCTGGCCCAGAATTTCCTTCAGGTTATGTGCAGCGGAAGACCACTTACCGTGAACCTGGGAATATTCCTCCTGCTCGGAGCCTTCCCAGCTGGAAGCCAGCTTGCGGATATCAGAATCCATCTCCGACAGGGTGGACTCGATCTGGTTCATTACGCCATTGAGATCGCCAGAAGTGGACTCAGCATCGGAATTGTTGTACGCATACACAGCCATTTGGGACGTTATCCTTTCAACGATTAAAGATGTGGTGACGGTGGTTGGTTAGAGAATGTTGCCCTGCTGGAAATTCATGCCGGCGAACTTTTGCTGTAGCGCGCTGGTCTGCTCTTCCTCACCAGACTGGTAGGACTTGCCAGCTTCATCGACGCGACCAGTCAGCTCCTCCAGAGCCTGTTTAACCTGATCCATGTTGTCCGACCATGCCTGAGTCATATTGTCCCAAGCTCCAACAGAGGAGCCCTTCCAGGATCCCTTCAACGGCTCCAAAGCATCCAAGAACTTAGAAGACTGGTCCATCAGGTGCTGGTGGTTGGTCTGCAGAGAAGAGACGTGACCAGAAACGGCACTGTGTTCAACGGAAAGGTGTTCGCTACCCATGATTACTCCTTGTGCGAGTCCGACAACACGGGCTCGTTAATAGTGGTGAAAACTTGTAAAGGTTGGCGCGCAGTTAGATCGGTGCTGGAAGAACAAGCGCGAGAGAAGATTTCCGACCTTCACCCGCATGCACCCCGCGCGTGACATTAGCTAACTGAGCTAACTGGTTTCATCGAGCACTTTGGCAATTCCTTGGCGAAGCTGTGTATTGCCATCTTTCATGTTTTGTAAGGCATCTTGGACGTCCTTGAGGACGTCCTTCAGATTGGTGGCGCCATCTTTCCACTTGGTGATGATCTCGTAGTACGCATCGGCCTCAGTAGCCTCCCAACCTCCACGAAGATCTTCAATTGAGTTGTCGATATCGTCCAAGGTATTTGCGATATCGTTCATCACCGTGTTGATATCGCCCTTTGTGGAATCTGCCGCCGAATCGCGGAACGCATAATACGTAGCGCCAGACATGTGCTATTCCTTTCCCTTGAGCTTGGCGGCAAACTGGTTAAAACCTTTTGCGGATTCGTCATCATATTGCTGAGTGACGTCGGCGATCTTGCCCGACACATCGCCTAGCTTCCCGACGTTTTCCAGAAGGCGGTTGCGTGGGCCATCCCATTCGCCGAAATATTCGGCCACCGCTTGCTGGATCTTGTGGCCGTGGATGGAATCCACACCGGACAGAAGGTCGGCGCCCTTCTTATCGCCTTCCAGATCGGCCTTCATACCGGCGAGATTGTTTGCAATATCACGCAGAGATTGCAGAGGTACTTGAATGTAATCAGACATGCCTTACTCCTGTTCCTGCAAAGCTTCCTGGCTGCCAGCGAAGAAGTTCGAATCGAGTAGATCCAAACCTTCAAACGTCTCACCCAACGTCTCTGGATGGGCCTGAACGCTGTTGGCCACACGCTTCACGATATTGCCCAGCAACTCATCAGTCTCCTCATCTGGAGCAGATCCAGAAATGACCAACGTCCATGTGGTGGAGGGAATGGGAAGAAACGCCTGGTGGTGGAATGTCGTGCGCCGCTGAGATATTGGACCGGACTGAGTGGTGTTGGATGAGTACAGATAGGCCGTTCCCTTGGGGGATGTGCACTGCTGTGTGGTCGCGTCCTTGGTAGAAAATGCCTGCTCCACGGTGCGCAGGCTAGCAAACTCAGGGGAGCTGTCGTACCAGCGCAACAACAGTGTGGCCGACGTTGCCTGTCCATCTTCCGATAGGCCGGGGAGGATGAGAGTTAGAAGAATGCTTCCATCGCGGGCGGCTTTAACCAGCTGCTCGAGCTGCTGAAGCACCAGCTTTTGTTCGGCTCGCTTTAAGCGGTGGCCAGGAATGTAATTCTCCGCGATCTGGGACAAACGGTGTGGTGACGCTTCTGGGTGAGTGTCAATGCGAACCCAGTTGGTGGGTAGGGAGGCTTGCCATAGGAACCGTGGACGTGGGGCATCCGGGTGGAACCGCACAGGCGAGGTGACCGAATTGGCCATAAAGCCTTTCTCCTTATTAACTCACTCAATTGCACCGTCAATCTTGAATACCTCTTCGAGGATGCCAGTTGAGCCTCGAGATCGCATTGCAATTTTCAATTAAAGGGAAAGACAGGACCTTAAATTAGAGAATCCTGAGCGATGGGAAATCTGCAGGTATGGCGGCACGGTTTGGGTATGGATAGATAAGGGTTTGGGTTGGCTGGGGCGCGAACCCTTATATAAAAATGAGGCGTGTGTAAGGTGCGGTTTGCCTTAGGCTTACCTATAGTGCCCTCTAATTGGGGGAGCGGAAACCAAGCTGAACCAACTCCACACGGCCCGGGCCACGTACCCACTGTGCGCGGCCAACAGGTAGCTGCTGCAGGTACACCTTCGGCCACACAGCGCCCTCTTGCTTTTCTCCGCTGAGTAGCAAACCATTAGCACCGTTGTCCCGGATGCCTTGCGCGAACGTGTCATACGTGGCTCTCGACACACCAGCCGCGCGGCGTGCAATCCACACGTGAAGACCAATATCTGCGCCATGGGACAGGAAGGGAACCAGTGGTCGGAGCGGGTTATTGGTTCCCTCGAACTGCTCAAAATCATCTACCACAATGTAGATTTCGGGGCCTTGCCACCACGACCGATTGCGCAATTGCTCCTGCGTTACATCCGCAGGGGGCAAACGCCTCTCCAGCTCCTTGGCGATACCTTTCGCCAACAGCTCCGCCGCGGACTTTGTGCCAGCGTACTCACCCAGGAACTCCTCAGGACACTCGCCAAGCAAGGTACGGCGGGCGTCGAAAATACCAAACATCACCTGGCCCGGCTGCTTGCCACGAATTGCCTCCGACATCAAAGCGCGAAGCGCCGTTGTCTTTCCTGACGCATGCTCACCCACGATGAACACATGGCGCTGAGCACCATCCAAATCGAAGCGCACGGGCTGCAACGTTGATTCCGCCAATGCCACCACAGCAGGCTGACCGCCGCTGGCCTCAATCAGATCCTGCAGCATGACCTTCTCCGGCAACATGCGTACCGCAGGCGCATTCTTAAATGGGCTTGCTTGAGCAATCGCGGAAATCAACGCCTGCGTGGACTGCTCCCGAACCACATCCGGCTGGTCCAGCACAGGGCTTGCCACATGGGAAAACAGCTTGTCTGCCGACAAAATGCGACCCGTCGGCTGACCTGCCAACTGCTCTTGCGGCTTCTTCCCGATCGAGGAATCCAGAGGATCATTCAGGCGATGTTCCAGCTTTGTGCCAATTACAGCCTGCAGCTGCAGTCGGAAATCTGCCCAGCGACCCGTTGCAAACACCACGTGTACGCCATAACCCAGGCCGCGGGCAGCCAAGTTCTGAGCCTGCTCAGCCAGATCCTCAAAGTCATGACGAAGAGTGGCCCAGCCATCGATAATGAGGAAGACATCGGCGCTGGGCAGCTCCGGAAGGCGGCCCGCCGCATGTGCACGGCGCATATCTTCCACACTGGACAAGCGATGCTCGGCAAAGATGCGCTCACGGTCCGCGAGGAACTGCAGCATCTCAGAAAACATGCGGCGCAGCTTATCCTCATCAAAACGAGTAGCCACATCACCAACATGGGGAAGCTCCGCAAACGCGGTGAAGGCCGAACCGTTCAAGTCCGCGATGTACATGGACACTTCCGCAGGAGTGTGCGTCAGAGCCGTGGCCAGAACCAGAGACTTCACCGTTGTCGTCTTGCCAGATTGCGGAGCACCCATGATTGCGACGTTGCCCTGCGAACCCGCCAAATCGACAACAAGCGGGCCCTGCCACTGCTCTAAAGGCTTATCCTTCAGCCCCAGTGGAATCTGCAGTTGACCGGTGCGCTGAGCACGCATGCCACGGTCAGATGTGAGCTCTACCTGGCCCAACGCCGAGCCAAGATCGATCCTGTCAGGAACCGGAGGAAGCCAAATCTGACGGGTAGGTTCCGCAGCGGGGATCAAGCGGGACACAACCAGCTCCAACGTCGTAGTTGGCTCTACCGCCGGTTGGATGTTCGCCGACTTCTTGGCATTCGTAGCCAGCGAAAGTTGGTGTGCCTCAACACGCTGCTGCAGCCAGCTTTCCGTCGTATTCTCTAGCTCCAGAGGCATCGGAACCGGTGGAAGCTCGCGCTCTTCCTGGGATGCGGAGGACGTGTACGGTCCCGACACATAAGCGGCCTTAAAGCGGTCAAAGATATCCGGATCCACCTTCAAATAGCCCGAACCGGGAATTGGGGGAAGCTCGTGGGCTGCCGTGGAACCAATGGCCGTGCGGGATTCGGATGCGGAAAACGTACGCAGGCCAATGCGGTAGGACAGGTAAGATTCCAGGCCGCGCAGGCGGCCTTCCTCCAAACGCTGAGAAGCCAAGAGAAGGTGCACGCCAATGGAACGGCCGATGCGCCCGATCTGCACAAACAATTCGATAAATTCCGGCTTGGCTGCCAGAAGCTCACCAAACTCATCAATCACCACAAACAGGACAGGCAGAGGATCCATGGAGGTCGAGCCATCCTGGTCGATCTGCTTTTGACGAATGGCGTTGTATTCTGCAACATTGGCCAAGTTGCCAGCCTTTTGCAGAACATGCTGGCGGCGCTGAATCTCGCCCAAAATCGAATCATGCAGGCGATCCACCAAGCCCGCTTCGTCCGCCAAGTTATCCACCACCGCGGCCGTGTGGGGGAGTGGCTCCAAGCCGGCAAACGTCGCGCCACCCTTAAAGTCCACCAGAACCAGCGACAATTGATCAGGATGATGGTTGATCACCTGAGCCAAGACGATGGTGCGAAGCACCTCAGACTTACCAGAACCGGTCGCACCCACACATAGGCCGTGTGGCCCCATTCCGGACTTCGCGGATTCCTTGATATCTAGGTAGATCGGTTGCGCTTCGGCGTCAATTCCAAAAGGCACCTTCAGGAACTCGTCCGCGCCACCAGGACTCCATTGGTGGGCAATGTCGTAGGTAGCAAAGTCGTCGATGCCCAGCATCGCATCCAGGCTAATGGTCTGTTCAAGCGGAGCGTCCGGCGTGGCATCCTCCACCAAGCGCAGAGGTGAAAGCGAACGCGCCACGGACTCCGCTAAGGCAGGGGAGACCTGATCCAACCGGCCACGAAAGCCTCCGTACAGCATGCGCTCTACAAAGCCATCCTCGCCAGGTTTGGGTTCGCGCACCTCGCCACGGTCGATCAGCTGAACCTGGAATTCGCGGGAATCCTCAATGCTCACACGGACGTCTACGTGGCTCGGCTCGTCCTGTTGACGCAGAGACGTGGCTAGCACAGCAATACGGGCCTTTTCCAGGCTCAACACCTGAGACAATTGGCCCTCCAACCAGCGCCCATGCTCGGAATCCATGTCCAGCACCACCACAATGAAAGGCTCCTCCAGAGACTTCATTTGGTACCGGGCGCGCTCCTTCAACTCGTCATTGCGGCGCTCCACCTCCTGGAGCAACGATTGGGCGGAAGTTTCATCGTGGCTCACCTGGCGCTTGCCCAGAGGGCCATCAAACTCGTCCTCACTCAAGACGTGAGGAAGCCACAGCGCCCAATCTGCCGTATCCGCATGATCAGCCAACGGCAATGCAAAGTGGAAACGCACATCGTCAGGAGCATGGAATACCGCAGCTTGGGTGACAATCGTGCGCAGAGCCTCCGTGGTCAGCTGTGGAGAGCCCACCAAACTGACCACACCACGGGCTGGAATGGCGATGGGAGTATTTTCCACGGTTTGAGTGCGCTTCAGCATGCGTTCTGCGTGCGCCTGGGAGATCGGCTCCGGAATGGCCAACGGGTCCGTGGCCTCTTTCACCTTGATGCCGCACGCCAGCTGGCACGTTCCTGATCCGATGCGGGTGACCAAAACATCTTCGTCACTGCGGCGCCGCTCCCACAGACGGAAGGGATTTCGAATGGCATCCTGCAGCGCGCCTGGCTCGGGGCTGCGCATTGCTGCGACCTTTTGTTGCTCAGTTGCCTTGTCTTTTGCCTTCGCCTCCATTTCCTTCAGGTGCTCCAAGAAACGAACGCGGGCTGTTTCGGCCTCTTTGCGCTTGCCCGTGCGCGAACGCGCGAACATCACCAGCGCGCTGACAATCACCATCACGAACATCACCGAGCCGATGGCCATGCGGATAGGGTTGCCGGACGATATCATCATGAGCACCATGCCCATGCCACCAATAACTGGAAGCAGGAACGTCACCGCATTCGCCGCCGCGCCATTGGAACGGATCGTTGGAATCTGGGCCAACTCCAACGGCCCTTGTGGCACTATCGCTCGATTCGCGCGAGCCGGACGGTGAATAATCTTGGTGGACATTACTTCAGCAAAAACTCTCTACGCACGTATCGGGGGGATCAACAGGACAATCGGCCGCTAGGCGCATTACTAGGGCACCCAGCCACGTGCCACACGACAATCCATGTAATCATTACTACTATGTCTGCGATGTTTGTGAGATTAAGTGTGTTTTGGCAAGACCATCAACTGGATGTCAGCCTCCCAGCACACAGGCCCGTCATCGACTACCTCGATGACGTGGTGGAACTGTTCCGTGGACGAGTAGCAGATTCCGAATTTACCGCAGACGTGGAAGCTACCGCGCACCTGTGGGTGCTGTCCTCCCCAGAAACGGGGATTATCAACGCTGAGCGCACTCTCGAAGACTATGAGGTGCTGGACGGGCACAAGCTCTACCTGTCGCAGCGAGCTGAAGCCGCCCACGCACCATTTGTCGATGACATCATGGCCGAAATGCGCAGCACCATTGGAGCCTCCCAGTTTGCGTGGTCTGGAACCACTCGCACAGATGGGCTGCTGGCAACCATGTTGGCCACTATTACGTTGGTTGGCCTCGTCGCGCTCAAGGGTGTGTGGGGTAGCAGTCTCGCAGGGCTTGGTTTTGGGCATGGCTCGTCCGCCGGCGGACACGTTGTGGAGGCGTGGAATTCAGGTCGAATCACGAGCGTCGTGACCGCTACCATTCTGACCCTCGTGGCAATCGGGATTGCCCTGTGGAAGCCCCGTCCGTGGGCACAGAAGTTGGCGTGGTCCCTGCCTATCTTTGGATTCATAGTCTCTGCAGCCATGTTGCGGCCTGTGGACAGTGCACCAGGGCTAGCGTGGACAATCAGTATCACTGCGCTCTGTGCGGCCATCGCAGCTTGGATCGCGCTGCGGAGGCAGGCGACAGCTACAGCGGTTGCAGCCGGGATCGTCGCCGTTGCTGCGGCGGCCTTCGGGCTGGCAACCTTCCTTGGTGCAAGTCCGTTTGCGCTGGCCGCGTGGACAGCATGGCTGCCCATCGCGATGCTACTGACCACGTCGACGCTTGCTATCAGTAGCACCGGGCTTGCCGCGATGCTTCGTCGCAGTGACGCAGGTGAATCCATTAGTCGCGAATCCATCCGCGCTGCCGCCCTGCGCACTGAAGCAATTAGTCGCGGTATTAGCTGGGCCGCAACAATCATGGGTGCCCTTATTGTTCTTGTTCTCAACACAAGCAGCTACTGGCAACAGGGGCTCATCGCAGCCTTGTTGGCGGTCATCTTGATCCTGCGTACGAATGGCTTTTCGGATGCTCGGATCATTAGCCCTCTGCTCATCGTCGGAATCATTGGCCTCGCCACGAGCACCGGAAGCTTCGTGCATTGGTTCTTGGGCGACGGATCGCAGACTGGCAAGGGCTCCGCTGATCAGTTTGGTGTGAATGCGTGGATGTTCAACGGTGCTACTGATAGTTGGCAACCATGGGCTGCAGCCGCCCTGGTCACCGTCATCTCACTGATTGTTTTAGCCTTGATCGCTAATCGTCAGCCGGACGAATTGGCCGAGGCGCGCATGGCCAAAGTCATCACATTCATTGACGTGGTGGCGTCCCTTGCATTCATCCCAATTGTCCTCATCGGGCAAGGTGTTCTGACTTACTACTGGGCGGTCAGTTAGGCGTCGTTCTACTAGGATCCTGGCGATAGATAAAAGAAAGCCCGTGGCGCGATATACGCACCACGAGCTATCTCACCGGCAGTTGCTCAGCCGGTTCTGCCCACCCAACCGACGTCGGCTAGACGTGTGATGTCTAGCGACATTTTGGACACGGAG
>NZ_KV799237.1:0-20592 GCF_001809885.1 Corynebacterium sp. HMSC058E07 | reverse complement strand
TCCATGTCCAAAAACCCTATGGACATAACAAACCGGAGCTAGAGCTGGACTAGCCGCCGGCTACTGCCCCTATAACGTATTCCCGTTCTAGCGACATATGCCAGCCCAGTGGCGGGCTTTACAGACCTTGCACAGGCGAGTTGCTATGCCTCAACGACATCGGTGATGGTTGAGGCGGGTGGCGTCCATAAACAAAAACAAAAAGGCGGGCCACGAGCTACCCGGATGGGTAACCGTGGCCCGCCTGAGAGCTTGGCGGGGGCGCCGGACTTACTTGTCCTCGGCAGCCTCGTCAGCCTTGGCCTCTTCAGCCTCAGCCTCAGCGGCCTCTGCCTTGGCAGCCTCGTCGGTTGCGGTGTCAGCCTCAACCTCCGGAGCCTCCTCAGCCTGGGTCTCCTCAGCCTTAGCCTCTTCAGCCTCAGCCTTTTTGGCCTTAGAAGCAGCAACGCGGTTAGCGCGCTCGGCCTCGGTGGAAACCAGCTGCTCCGTCACCAGGGAGATCTGGGAAATCGGAGCGTTGTCGCCCTTGCGGTTCTCCAGCTTGATGATGCGGGTGTAGCCACCCGGACGGCCTTCGAACTTCGGAGCCAGCTCGTTGAACAGGTAAGCAACAACTTCCTTGTTCGGGATGAGCTTCAGCACGTTGCGGCGATCCGCCAGGGTGCCGCGCTTGGCCTTGGTGATGATCTTCTCGACGTAGGGGCGCAGCAGCTTAGCCTTAGCGTCCGTGGTCTTGATGGCGCCGTGCTCAATCAGCTGAGCAGCGAGGTTGGACAGGATCTTCTTCTGGTGGGAAGCAGAACCGCCCAGGCGGGCGCCCTTCTTTGGGGTAGGCATTAGTTCTCCTCGTGTGGATCTTTAAATCAGTGAGCGCGTGCGGTTAACCACCGGTTATTCCGCGATGTCCTCGCCCTCGGTGTCGATGAACTCGCCGGTCTCTGCGTCGTAGCCCTCGATATCAGTGATATCGAAGCCCTCCGGAGCGTCCTTCAGGCCCAGGCCCAAGCCAGCCAGCTTGACCTTGACCTCGTTGATGGACTTCTGGCCGAAGTTACGGATGTCCAGCAGGTCGGACTCCGTGCGGGCAGCCAGCTCGCCGACGGTGTGAATCTCTTCACGCTTCAGGCAGTTGTAAGAGCGGACGGAGAAGTTCAGGTCCTCGATCGGCATGCTGTAGGCAGCGATGTGCTCGCTTTCCTGCGGCGACGGGCCGATCTCGATGCCCTCTGCTTCGTAGTTCAGCTCCTGAGCCAGACCGAACAGCTCCACCAGGGTCTTACCTGCGGATGCCATGGCATCGCGGGCGGTGATGGAGTTCTTCGTCTCCACGTCCAGAATCAGCTTGTCGAAGTCCGTGCGCTGTTCCACACGGGTTGCCTCGACCTTGTAGCTGACCTTCAGAACCGGAGAGTAAATCTGGTCGACCGGGATACGTCCGATCTCAGAAGAAGCCGGGGCAGCCGGAACGTAGCCACGGCCACGCTCGACGGTCATCTCGATCTCCAGCTTGCCCTGCTCGTTCAGCGTGGCGATGTGCAGGTCCTTGCTGTGGACCTCAACGCCAGCCGGAACCTCAACGTCAGCGCCGGTAACCTCGCCCGGACCTTCCTTGCGGATGTACATCGCGACGGGCTCATCGGAGTCGCTGGACAGAACCAGGGACTTGATATTCAGGATGATGTCGGAAACATCTTCCTTCACACCCGGGATGGTGGTGAACTCGTGGAGCACACCCTCGATGCGCAGGGAGGTCACTGCCGCGCCCGGGATGGACGACAGCAGGGTCCGGCGCAGGGAGTTACCCAGCGTGTAGCCAAAGCCCGGCTCCAGTGGCTCGATAACGAACCGGGAGCGGGAATCATCGATGAACTCTTCGGTGAGCGCGGGGCGCTGCGAGATGAGCATGTTTAAGCTTCTCCTTTTTCGGCGACCGCTATATGACGCCGTTACGGGGACAACCGCCACCGGGTTTGGTGGACGGTGCGGACGGTAGAAACCGCGTTTGGTGTTCTATCCGAAGTAAGTCTAACGAATTAGACCGTCAGTTTTACTTCGAGTAGAGCTCGACGATCAGCTGTTCCTGCAGCGGAATGTCGATCTGAGCGCGCTCGGGCAGCTGGTGCACGAGGATGCGCAGGGTTGCCGGTACGACCTGCAGCCAAGCAGGAACGATCGTATCGACCAGGTTCTCCTGAGCCTCTTCGAACCACAGCATCGAACGGGACTTTTCACGCACGTCGATGATGTCGTACTGGGAGACCTTGAAGGAGGGAACGTTGATCTTCTTGCCGTTCACGGTGAAGTGACCGTGGGAAACCAGCTGGCGAGCCTGACGACGGGTGCGTGCCAGACCTGCACGGTAAACAACGTTATCCAGGCGAGACTCCAGCAGGATGACCAAGTTGTCACCGGTCTTACCCGGGCGACGGTTGGCCTCTGCGTAGTAGCGGCGGAACTGCTTCTCCAGTACGCCGTAGGTGTACTTCGCCTTCTGCTTCTCCTGCAGCTGCAGCAGGTACTCGGACTCCTTGATGCGAGCACGGCCAGCCTGCCCCGGAGGGTAGGGGCGACGCTCGAAGGAGTTGTCGCCGCCGACGAGGTCGACGCGGAGGCGACGGGACTTACGGGTTGCGGGGCCGGTATAACGAGCCATTGTTAATCCCTAATCCTTTCTTCTCTTTAGACGCGACGACGCTTCGGCGGGCGGCAGCCGTTGTGCGGCTGAGGGGGGACGTCGGCGATGGTGCCGACCTCGAGGCCCGCGGTGGACAGGGAACGGATAGCGGTCTCGCGGCCGGAGCCCGGACCCTTAACGAAAACGTCAACCTTCTTCATGCCGTGGTCCATTGCCTTGCGGGCAGCGGACTCGGCAGCCATCTGAGCAGCGAAGGGGGTGGACTTACGGGAGCCCTTGAAGCCGACGTGGCCCGAGGAAGCCCAGGAAATCACAGCGCCCTTCGGGTCCGTGATGGACACGATGGTGTTGTTGAAGGTGGACTTGATGTATGCGTGGCCGTTGGCCACATTCTTCTTTACGACGCGACGGCCAGTACGGCGCGCGCCGGAACGAGTCTTCGGAGGCATAGGTTACTTCTTCTTTCCTGCGATCGTCTTCTTGGGTCCCTTGCGGGTACGAGCATTGGTCTTGGTGCGCTGACCACGAACCGGCAGACCACGGCGGTGGCGCAGGCCCTGGTAGGAACCAATCTCGATCTTGCGGCGAATATCGGCCTGGATCTCACGGCGGAGGTCACCCTCCACCTTCCAGGTGTTCTCGATAACGTCACGCAGAGCGGACAGCTGCTCGTCGGTCAGATCCTTGGAGCGAAGATCAGGGGAGATGCCGGTCTTTTCCAGCAGCTCCTTGGAACGGGCGGGGCCGATTCCGAAGATGTAGGTCAGTGCGACCTCCATGCGCTTTTCGCGTGGCAGGTCAACACCAGCAAGGCGTGCCATAGGGCATTTTCCTTCCGGTTTAGCGGCGGTTTTCTCCACACTCGTCCCTGTTGATCCTTCGAGTATTTCGCGCGCAGCCACGGAAGGGACTGTGTAGGCACCAGGTGCCTGAATGTGCGAAACCAACACCCCAACTGTTGAGGTGTTGGAAGGAGGGCTCCGGCCGCCGCGGCCAGAGGTAGTGACTAAAAAGTGCTGTTAAAAGCACTTCCTAGATTGGATGTGTGGAGGCTTGACGTATTACTTGTAGCGGTAAACGATGCGCCCGCGGGTCAGGTCGTAGGGAGACAGCTCCACGACAACCCGATCCTCCGGGAGGATACGGATGTAGTGCTGGCGCATCTTGCCGGAAATGTGAGCCAATACCTTGTGGCCATTGTCCAGCTCGACACGGAACATCGCATTCGGCAGAGGCTCGACGATGCGACCCTCAACCTCGATGGCGCCTTCCTTCTTTGCCATATCCTCCAACGCTTCCCCAGCTCTTTTAGCTGGATGGGTGATGTTTTGCTACATGTGGCACTGGTTTTTCCGCACTCAGGCTGACTGCCTTAAACAGCCATGGTCCGAATCATCGAACCCGCCGGGTACTGAAAGCCCATGCACCACCTGATTACAATACACGCGACCTGCGGGGATACCAAAACGCTGGTTTAGGCGTGCTGCTCTTCACGGCGCAGCTGTCCCTTCGCCAAACGGTTGACGGTCAGCGCGATCGCGCCGTCGCCCGTGACGTTACATGCAGTACCGAAGGAGTCGATGGCGATGTAGGCAGCGATCATCAGCGCCACCTGGCCATCATCGAAGCCCAGCTGGGACTGCAGCAGGCCAACGGCTGCCATAATGGCGCCACCCGGAACGCCCGGAGCGGCAATCATCATCACACCCAGCAGGAAGATGAAGCCCAGCGCCATCCCCGGGGACATGTCGATTCCCGTCATGTACACAATGGAGAATGCGAACAGGGCGATCTTCTGCATAGAACCGGACAGGTGCACCGTGGCGCACAGCGGCACCACGAAGTCAGCCACAGACTGGGAAACGCCGTTCTTGCGAGTGCATTCCAGGGTCACAGGAATGGTTGCCGCGGAAGACGAGGTACCCAGCGCGGTGAAGTAGGCGGGCATCATGTTCCTCAGGGCAGTCAGTGGATTGCGTCCGGCAAAAAGCCCGGCCAGCAGGAACTGGAGCGCCAGGATCACCCAGGTCATTAGAACAGCCAGGATCAGCACCTTCGAGAACTGGGTCAGGGTTAACTTCAAGTTGCCGTTCATACCCATAGTCAGGAACACGCCAAAGATGTAGATCGGCAACAGAGGAATGATGAACTTCTGGATGACGTTCATGCTGACCTCGCGAAGTTCCTCGGCTCCCCTGTACAGCACCTCCGTGCGCATCGAAGCCAAAGCAATGCCGACGGTGAAGGCCAGCAGCAGTGCCGACATCACGCCCATCGGCGGATCCATCTCAACGGAGAAGAACGGCTGCAGCGCACCTTCGTCGATGTCTTCCGCCTTGATCATGGATTCATTGCTCAACAGGGACGGGTAGGTGCCCTCTGCCACTCCATAGGCGATCAGGCCGGAGATGATGGTGGAGACGTAAGCGATACCAGCGGTCACGCCTAGCCACTTCCCTGCCCCACGTCCCAGGCTGGCGATCGCCGGCGTGATGAGGGAGAAGATCAGAACCGGAACAAAGAATCCCAGGAAACCGGAGAACAGACCATTAAACGTAGCGAATGTACGGCCGGCCCACTCCGGGAAGAACAGGCTGCACAGAATGCCCAGGCCAATGGCAACGATGATCTTGAAAAGCAGCGATTTAAGTACTCGGGATAGGTTCATGCCAGTTCTTCCCTCATGTCGGCGCTCATAGGAGCTTGTAGGTTCTCATGAAACGATTATGTTTAGCCTACTCTGACTACTTCTTTCTCCAATAATCACCCTCCGCCCACCATCCCCCGGCGTCACTCCCCCAGAGTCACTCCCCCCGGCGCCACTCCCCCCCGGCGGCACCCCGGCGTCACTACCCCAGTGGCACCGCCCGGCGTCACTTCCGGGATGTCAGGATCCGCGGCCCGTCGGCGGTCGCGGCGACTGTGTGCTCCCAGTGCGAGGAAAAGCTGCCGTCCAACGTCACCACCGACCACTCGTCGTCGAGCACGCGGGAATCGGCAGTCCCCAGCGCCAGCATCGGCTCGATGGCCAGCACGGATCCTTCCTGAATTTCCGGCCCGCGCCCGCCGCGGCCTTCGTTGGCCAGGTACGGATCCTCATGCATGGTGCGCCCGATACCGTGGCCGCCGTAGCCGTCGACGATCCACAGTTCCACGTCGAATTTCTCCTCGGCTGCGTCCGTCGCTTTCTCCAGCGCCCAGGACACATCGGTCAGCCGATTTCCCGGGATCATGGCCTTCAGCCCTTCGTGCAGAACCCATTCGGTCGCTCGGTTCAGCCGATCGTGCTCCTCAGCGATCTCCCCGATCCCGAAAGTCCAGGCGGAATCCCCCACCCAGCCATTCAGCGTCGCTCCACAGTCGATGGAGATCAGGTCGCCTTCCTTCAACACCACATCTGCTGCGGGGATGCCGTGGACGATCATGTCGTTCGGGCTCGCACAAATGGAGCCCGGGAAGCCGCCGTAGCCCTTGAAAGTTGGGATTGCACCGTGGTCGCGGATGACCTGCTCAGCCACGCGGTCGAGGTCGAGCGTCGTCTTGCCCGGCGCCGCCGCCTTCTTGACCTCCTGCAACGCCAGCCCCACGATCTCACCTGCAGCCTGCATCGCATCTAGCTGCTCGGGTGTCTTCGCTGCAATCTTTTTGTTCCTACGCCGGAAGCCCATTGGTGTTGTCTTCTTCCTGTACTTCTTGTCTGTTCTTGTTGTTTCTTGGTTTCATGACGCTCCCTCCCCGCCCAGAACAACAAATCCCGCCAGGTCGGACCGTGTGGGGCCGGCTGGCGGGATCAGCTGTGAACTGCGCGGGGTTTACTTGTCCAGCGCGTTCAGCGTGGTGGTGGAGATGTCCTCCACGGTGCCCTCTGCGTCGATGTTCAGCAGAATGTCCTTGTAGTGGTCGATCAGCGGGGCGGTCTCGTTGCGGTAGACCTCCAGGCGGGTGCGGATCGTGTCCTCGTTGTCATCGTTGCGTCCGCGGGCCAGCATGCGATCGACGACGACGTCCTCGGAGACTACGTAGTTGATCACTGCGTCCAGGGAGTAGCCGTCTTCCTGCAGCATCTGCTCCAGCAGCTCAGCCTGCTCGATGGTGCGGGGGAAGCCGTCCAGCAGGAAACCGTTGGCGGCATCGTCCTGGCTCAGTCGGTCACGCACCATGTTGGCAGTCACGGAGGTTGGAACCAGCTTGCCGGCATCCATGTACTCCTGCGCCTGCTTGCCCAAGTCGGTGCCCTGGGAGATGTTGGCGCGGAAAAGATCACCGGTAGAGATGTGCGGGATCTTCAGAGCATCGGACAGCAGGGAAGCTTGAGTGCCCTTGCCAGCGCCGGGAGGGCCGAGCAGAACTAGTCTCATTTCAGGAATCCTTCGTAGTTAGACTGCATGACTTGCGATTCGAGTTGCTTGATCGTGGTCAGGGCAACGGATACCAGAATCAGGATGGCGGTACCGCCGAAGGGCATCTGGCCCTGGCCGCTGGCCTGAGTCGTCTGCACGCCCATGTTGATGAGGATGTTCGGCAGTGCAGCGATGACAGCCAGGTAGATGGAACCGACGATCAGCAGACGGTTCATCACATATCCAAGGTACTCCGCGGTCGGGCGACCCGGGCGGATGCCCGGAATGAAGCCACCGTACTTCTTCATGTTATCCGCCTGATCGTAGGGATCGTACTGGACGGATACGTAGAAGAAGGAGAAGAAGATGATCAGACCGACGTACACCAGGATGTACTGCCATGCCGCAGGGTCAGACAGCACGGTCATAACGTTGCGGTTCCACCAGTTGTCCTGGCCAGCGGCCTCCGGATTGCCGGACTGGATGATCTGGGTAATCAGGATCGGCACGGTCAGCAGCGAGGACGCGAAGATCACGGGGATCACGCCAGCCTGGTTGACCTTCAGCGGCAGGTAGGTGGAGGTCTCGCCGTACTGGCGGCGACCGATCATGCGCTTTGCGTACTGGACCGGGATGCGGCGCTGACCCTGCTCGATGAAGACCACACCGACCACCAGGATCAGCACACCAACAACCACGCCGGCGAACACAAAGCCACCGGAGCTAGCAAGGATGGATGCACCCTGCCCCGGCAACGCGGTCGCAATACCCGCGAAGATGAGCAGCGACATACCGTTGCCAATGCCGCGGTCGGTGATCAACTCGCCCATCCACATCAGCAGCACAGCACCGGAGGTCATGACCATGACCATCACAATCAGGCCGAAGATGCCGGTATCTTCCTTCAGCACCGGCACGCCCTGACCCAGCAGCTGCTTACGGTCAGCCAGCGCCACGATGCCGGCGGACTGCAGAAGCGCGAGGGCGACGGTCAGGTAACGGGTGTACTCCGTCATCTTGGCCTGACCGGACTGGCCTTCCTTCTTCAGCTGCTCAAACTTCGGGATCACCACGGTCAGCAGCTGCACAATAATGGACGCCGTAATGTACGGCATAATTCCAACAGCGAAGACAGACAGCTTCAGCAGCGCGCCACCTGAGAACAGGTTGATCAGCGAGTACATCGCCGAGCTATCCGTCAGGCTATTGATCTGCGCTTGGATCCCGCCGTAGTCTACGCCGGGGGTTGGGATCTGGGCGCCGATGCGATAGAGGATGACCATCGCAAGAGAGAACAAAATCTTCTTGCGGAGATCATCGTTCTTGAACGCCGAGGAGATGGCGGACAAACTTGGCCTCCTGTGTAGTTTCTTACCTTTGTGCGGGATCTATTCGCTAGCGCACCTGCACTTTAAGATACGCCCGCGTAAAGAGGCGACACTAATTGCAACCTAGCCAGGTTAGCAGACAGGACAAATGCTTAGGAAACTGTACCACCTATAGCACGCAATATATCAAGTACCGCTTCGCGGTCTGACTGTATCGCTTCCCTGAGACGAGGGGCGGTGGGTACGTGGGCGTCAATAGGAAAGAAAAGATCGCCCTGCCAGCGCAACAACGCACTGGCAGGGCGATGGGTGAGAACTAAGCTCGGCTAGGATCTAGCCAGCCGCCTACTTAGCCTCGGTGACGGTGCCACCTGCAGCCTCGATCTTCTGCTTTGCAGAACCCGAGAACTTGTTAGCGGTGACGTTCAGCTTCACGCTGATCTCGCCGTTGCCCAGGATCTTCACCGGCTGGTTCTTGCGAGCCAGGCCAGCTGCAACGATGTCAGCAACGGTGACGTCGCCGCCCTTGGAGAATGCCTTCTCCAGGTCAGCCACGTTAACCACCTGGTAGGTGATCTTCGCGGGGTTACGGAAGCCCTTCAGCTTAGGCAGGCGCATGTGCAGTGGCATCTGGCCACCTTCGAATGCTGCCGAAACCTGCTTACGAGCCTTGGTGCCCTTGGTACCACGACCTGCGGTCTTACCCTTAGACGCCTCACCACGACCCACGCGGGTCTTGGCCTTCTTGGCGCCCGGAGCAGGGCGGAGGTCGTGGAGCTTAATTGGATCGCTCATGTTTACTCTCCTGCCACTTCTTCGACCTCGACCAGGTGGCGCACAACGTTGATCTGGCCACGGACGATCGGGCTATCCTCGCGGACAACTGCCTGGCCAATGCGCTTCAGGCCGAGGGAGCGCATGGAATTGCGCTGCTTCGGCTTGGTTCCGACCAAGCCCTTGGTCTGGGTAATCTTCAAAGCCATTTCTTATGCCCCCTGTCCTGCTGCACGTGCGCGCAGCATAGCGGCCGGAGCAACCTCGTCCAGAGACTTGCCACGGCGAGCGGCAACCTCTTCCGGACGGACCAGCTGCTTCAGGCCGTCTACGGTTGCGTGGACAACGTTGATGGCGTTGTCGGAGCCCAGGGACTTCGACAGGATGTCCTGCACGCCGGCGCACTCCAGCACCGGGCGGGCAGCGCCACCGGCGATCACACCGGTACCAGGAGCTGCGGGCTTCATCATGACGATGCCTGCAGCAGCCTCACCCTGAACCGGGTGGGTGATGGTGCCGTTGATCATCGGAACGCGGAAGAAGTTCTTGCGAGCTTCTTCTGCGCCCTTCTGAATTGCGGCAGGAACTTCCTTAGCCTTGCCGTAGCCGACGCCGACCATGCCCTGGCCGTCGCCGACGATAACCAGCGCGGTGAAGCTGAAGCGGCGACCGCCCTTCACAACCTTCGAGACGCGGTTGATGGTAACCACGCGCTCGATGAACTGGCTGCGCTCGTCCTGCTGGTTGCGACGATCGTTGCGTCCGCCGCGATCGTTGTTGCGATCGTTGCGGCCGTTACGCTCGTTGCGCTCGTTGTTGTCGTTGTTCTCGGCGGAGCGTCCGCCGTTACGTTCACGTCCCGACATCACGCGTTCCTTCCGTTGGTGTTGTTCGTGGAGTTGGTCATTAGAACTTCAGACCACCTTCGCGGGCAGCGTCGGCCAGAGCGGCGACGCGGCCGTGGTACTTGTAGCCCGCACGGTCGAAGACGACGGCCTCGATGCCAGCGGCCTTGGCACGCTCGGCGATCAGCTGACCGACCTTCGCACCGCGAGCCTTCTTGTCGCCCTCCATTGCGCGCACATCGGCTTCCATCGTGGAAGCTGCGACCAGGGTGTGGCCTGCAACATCGTCGATGACCTGTGCGTGCATGTGGCGAGAGGTGCGGTGAACGACCAGACGCGGGGTCTCCGGGGTGCCGGAGAGGGTCTTGCGGATACGGAAGTGACGACGTGCGCGTGCGGTGCGACGGCGGGTGGAAATATCCTTGCCCACCGGCAGACGCTTTTCGTTTTGTGCAGTGTTGCTCATTACTTACCCGTCTTTCCGACCTTGCGACGGACCTGCTCGCCCTCGTAGCGAATGCCCTTGCCCTTGTAAGGATCGTCCTTACGCAGACGACGGATGTTCGCGGCGATCTGTCCGACCTTCTGCTTGTCGATACCAGCGATGGAGAACTTGGTGTTCCCATCCACGGCGAAGGTGATACCTTCCGGCGCCTCAATCAGCACAGGGTGGGAGTAACCCAGTGCGAACTCCAGGTTCTTGCCCTTGAGCTGCACACGGTAACCAACACCGAAGATTTCCATGTTGATGGTGTAGCCCTTGGTCACGCCCTCGATCATGTTGAAGACCAGGGAACGGGACAGGCCGTGCAGGGAACGATTCTTGCGGTGATCATCCGGGCGGGAAACGACGATCTCGTCGCCTTCCTGTGCCACGGTGATCGGGGCCGGAATGTCCAGGTTCAGGGTGCCCTTCGGGCCCTTGACCTCTACAGACTGGCCGTTGATGTTGATGGTGACGCCAGAGGGGACAGCCACCGGTGCCTTGCCAACACGAGACATGGTTTAGACCTCCTCTAGTTACCAGACGTAGGCGAGAACTTCTCCGCCCACACCCTTGTTCTGTGCCTCACGGTCAGTCAGCAGGCCGTGGGACGTGGAAATGATAGCCACACCCAGGCCGCCGAGAACCTGCGGCAGCTCGTTGGACTTTGCGTACACACGAAGACCCGGCTTGGAAACACGGCGCAGTCCGGAGATAGAACGCTCGCGGGACGGGCCGTACTTCAGCTCGATGTCCAGGGTCTTGCCAACCTTGGCGTCATTGACGGTGTAGTTAGCGATGTAACCCTCCTCCTTCAGGATCTCAGCGATGTTCGCCTTGATCTTGGAGGAAGGCATGGAGACGGAATCGTGGAACGCGTTAGATGCGTTCCGCACGCGGGACAGCATGTCCGCGATGGGATCAGTCATGGTCATAAGTATTGACCCATAGCCTTTCTCATTGCGGTTCCCAGCCCACCCAGGATGCGTGTACCGCGCGCTTGCTGGCTACTTGCGCGCCCCATGCTAAATAACGTGGGGTGCTCGCCGCCGTGTCCGCGCGGCCGCTTTATTGGGCGAGGGGCCTACAACAAAGTGGTTTGATGTTTACACTGCTCACGTTGCTAACCCTGTTTTGGGCACGGGGCAACGCAAGACTCGATAACTCTAGCAATCACCTGCGGGTTTGCCCAAATCGCCGTTTTTGGGTCTGGACGCCCCTAGGGCCAGAAATCCAGCAAGTCCGTCACATCCCAATCCCAGTCGCGGCCGAACCCGAAAGGTCCCCGCGCGGGCACGCCACCAAACGTAACTGTGATACTCCCCCACAGGTGCGGATCAAGGGAGCGGACGAAGCGTTCGCCGTAGACCGCTGCGAGCACATCCTTTTCCCAGTCCCCCGCCCGCTCAGCGAGAGTCTGATAGCCACCCCCGCTTGTCAGCTGATTGCGCAGGGCATCGCGTGCTTGCATGCCTGCCTCCGTGAGCTGAGGATCCCGGCAATCCCCGATCCCGCGAATACGTAGGCGTTTTGGTCGGTGAACAAGGCCGGCGGAAACTAGGGGCGTCACAAAAGAATCAACCGCTTGCGACAACCGACGGCGACCAAAGAAGTAAAGGCGACCTTTGGTTCGACGCAAAACCGCGCGAGGATACGGCTGGGTTGCTCTGAGAGGCGTGACGGGCAGCAAGACAGAAAGGTGGTTCTTGGGCGAGGACGGTAGAACCCGAGCGATCGGGCCGAGCTTGTCGGCAAGGTTCCCGACCTGCAGGTCACCTTCGCGAAGGAGTTGCTGCACCGTGACCATGGTCATGTGCGCGCGGCCACCGCACAGCGCGGCAAGAGACATCGGATCCAACGACTGGAGGTGTTGGAAGCCTTGCCAGTTCAGGGCGAAAGCGCTGGGGTGATTGTAGGGATTATCCACGCTTTCAACCTACATTCGTTGAGCTGGGCGCTGGGGCAAATAGGGCGAACGGGACAGCCTCCCCCGCGTTACATGAGTTATGTCACATTATTCGGCAGCACCTTGAAAAACTGAGCCCACATTCATTACACATGCCTTACGTACACCTTGTACGAAGCTATTGGCCGCGAATCAATTCGCAGTTGATTCGACGGCCACAGTCGCGTTTAACGCGCATATCCGAACACCCCTCAAGAAAAGGAGATTCCTTTGAAGTTCAAGAAGTCCCTCGTCACCCTGGCTGCAGCGTCCTCCGTCGCGATGGCTGGCATCCCGGCTGCTACCGCTGAAGAGGCACCGGCTGCGCAGGACGCACCGGCCGCTGCTGCCACCGAGAACGAGGCTGGCAACAACGAGGCTGGCGCCGACGAGACCAAGCCTGCCGACGAAGCAAAGCCAGAGGACGAGTCCAAGCCTGCCGACGAGACCAAGCCCGAGGACGAGGCTGGCGCCGACGAGTCCAAGCCGGCTAACGGCTCCGCTGACAGCGAGAAGAGCCAGAAGCTGAAGGGCTCCATCGACAAGCTGATGGGCTGGGACGAGTCCACCTCCGTACTGAAGAAGATCCAGGACGTCATGGGCTTCATCGGCAAGATCGTGAAGACCTTCGCAGGTATCCCGGGCTCCTCCAAGTAAGAGGCCACCGCGCCGTGCCGATGGGCGCGCACCTAGACAAATAGAAAGACCCCCGCTTCCCTACCTTCGGAGTTTCCTCGAAGGGGAAGTGGGGGTCTTTGTTGCGTTAGCGACTCAGCACTGAATTACTCAGCGGAGCCCTTCTGCTTGAACGGGAAGCCCAGCTCGCGCAGCAGTGCGCGGCCCTCGTCGTCGTTCGTAGCAGTGGTCACGACGGTGATGTTCATACCGCGCGGACGGTCGATCTTGTCCACGTCGATCTCGTAGAACATGGTCTGCTCGGTCAGGCCGAAGGTGTAGTTGCCGTGGCCGTCGAACTGCTGGTCGGACAGGCCGCGGAAGTCGCGAATACGCGGCAGCGCGACGGTCAGCAGGCGGTCCAGGAACTCCCACATACGGTCACCACGCAGGGTAACGCGGGCACCGATGGGCATGCCTTCACGCAGCTTGAAGTTAGCGATAGCCTTCTTCGCGGTGCGGATCTGCGGCTTCTGACCGGTGATCTTGGTCAGATCTTCGATTGCGCCGTTGATCAGCTTGGAATCGCGAGCAGCGTCGCCGACACCCATGTTGACGACAACCTTGGTGACGCCCGGGATCTGCATAACGTTCTCGTAGCTGAACTCGCCGTTCAGCTTCTCGCGGATTTCCTCACGGTAGCGAGTCTTCAAACGTGGGGTGTAGTTTTCGCTCATCGTTAGATGTCCTTCCCGTTGCGCTTGGACACGCGGATCTTCTTACCGTCTTCGTCGAAGCGGTAGCCGATACGGGTCGGGTTGCCGTCGGAATCAACAACCATCACGTTGGACACGTGGATCGGAGCTTCCTGGGTAACGATGCCGCCGGACTCAGCGCCGCGCTCTGGAGCGGAGTTTGCAACGTGCTTCTTGATTCGGTTGACGCCCTCGACCAGGACCTTGTCGCGCTGCGGGTAGGCCTCGATGACCTTGCCCTTGGCACCCTTGTCCGGGCCGGAGATAACCAGTACGGTGTCGCCCTTACGGATCTTCATTTAGAGCACCTCCGGAGCCAGGGAAACGATCTTCATGAACTTCTTGTCGCGAAGCTCACGTGCGACCGGGCCGAAGATACGGGTGCCGCGGGGATCGTTGTCGTTTGCCTTGATGATGACAGCCGCGTTCTCGTCGAATGCGATGTAGGAGCCGTCCGGACGACGGGTCTCCTTCTTAGCGCGGACGATGACAGCCTTAACGATGTCGCCGGCCTTGACAGTGCCGCCCGGTGCAGCTTCCTTGACGGTAGCTACGACGACATCACCGATACCAGCGGAGCGTCGAACGGAACCACCGAGAGCACGGATGACCAGGATTTCCCGGGCACCGGTGTTGTCGGCAACTCGCAGACGCGATTCTTGCTGAATCACTTGAGTCTCCTAATTGACCTAGATGTTTTTGCGAATCGTGCGTGGGATTTCCGACCCTCGCGCACGCGGTCTGTGCCAGTGTGGCAGTCAGTTCTTCGTGAACTCGATGCGCCTTCTGGCAACCGCTATATTCTTCCACACCCCTACTGACCCAACAAAATCGCTCGTATCAGACATTCGGGAGTAGAGGCGCCATTTGTCCCACCGGGGGTGGTTTACCCTACCCCCGGCGGAATCTTTCTCTTTCCTTAATGACGCCACCCTGTAGATCAGTATTTTTGGACATCAAAAGGGTTTTCTAGGGAGCGCCGGTTAGCGCAACCCGGAGCACCCCAACCGCGAGTTTTTCTAATCCCCAGCCACGTTTCCCCACGCCAGCGCGCCATCAACTATAAACTGAGAGCTTTTCAAGATCGCCGACCTTCGCGCGCTAAATGCACCCCTCGTCCCAAGCAGCGCGTTTGCGTAATGCCGAAATACCACGCGCCAGCGATTACTCAAACGGTTATCAGCTCCCGCCAAGCACCCTCTAGGCGGACGAGGAGCTAATTCCCACTGTGCTTCCATGCAGCACCCGTGCTAGGTTGTTTGACGTACCCCGGCCCAAACCAGGCCGAAGCCCCCAACTTTTTCGTGAGGATTTAACACATGAAGCTCAAGAAGTCCCTGCTGGCTCTGACCACCGCCGCTACCGTTGCAGTTGCTGGCACCACCGCTGCAGTTGCTGCGGAAAACACGACCGCCGGCTCCCCTGCTACCACCCCCGGGAACGGCACCGACAACGGTGACAAGACCGACCCCGATCCGAGCAAGGAGCTGACCGACAAGGAGAAGCAGAAGAAGGAGCGCCAGGAGAAGCTGGCTGGCTCCGCTAAGAGCTTCTTTGGTTGGAAGGACGGCGCTTCCACCGTGGACAAGATCGCCAGCGTCGTCACCCTGGTCACCACCATTGCAGCCCTGGTTGGCGGCATCGCTTCCCTGTTCAACAACTTCCAGAAGCTGAGCAAGCTGGGCAAGTAAGAACAGCCTTCTCAAGCTAGAACAAATCTGTTCAGCTGAGACCCAAGCCCCGCCGCGATCTCTAGATCGCCGCGGGGCTATTCCTATCCCGTCATTCTTTCGCTTTGCTTTAGGCAAGGGTAAGCTAACCCTTACTATGACCTCGAACCCTTCTACCTTAAGCACCCCAGCGAACACTTCCGCGTACCGCGTGGCCTTCTCTGACCACCAACTCCTGACCGCCCCAGCTGAACCACACCACCGGATCATCCGCGCCACTGTTTGTGGCGTCAGTACCCCAGCAGAGAATCTGCACCGGATTGTCATCCACTCCCCCGAACTAGTCGGCTTTCAACTTTCCGGCCCGGACGAGTTCTTTGGTCTTCTTATGCCGCCAAACACCCACGAGGATCTTCATTTACCTCTCTACAACGGTGACACCAATATCCGTGCATGCGTTGCAGCTATGCCGGACGGCCAGCGCCCAAACCTACGTTGGTATACCGTTCGCTCATTCGATCCCGAGCGTGGGCTGATAGCTTTCGACGTAGCGACTCATGGCGTCAAGAATCCTAACGATGAGAACGTCGGACCGGGACTTGCCTGGACTCTTGAAGCCCGCGTCGGCGACCAAGTAGGCATCTGGCCAGGCCGGGGGCTGTGGCACCGTGCACACAGTTCGCAAACGCTGATCGCAGACCCATCTGCCGTGCCTTCCGTTCGTGCCATCTTGGAATACGTACTTACTTTCGCCCCGGAGCAGTTGTGCGACATGCACCTCGTGGTTGTCGCCGAGAGCCAGCAGGACCTCGAGCCATCCCTCATCGCTGACTGGGGGAGCAAGCTTGGCAGCCTAGAAGTGTTGTTTAGCGCGACAACGGACTTCAGCACGGCAGTTATTGCCCACCTCCAGCAACTGGACTCTGCAGAACACCCCGCAACACAGTCGCAGTACGTCTGGGTCGCGGGCGAAGGGCAACTCTGCAAGGATGTTCGGCACCACGCGATTCACGCTTGGGGCCTCAACAGCGAATCCGTGCAGTGGTGCCCCTATTGGTTCCTCGGCAGGGCGCGCCCCTAATTAGCCACAATCCCTCGCGGCACAATCACCGGAGCCGTACCGCGGGGGTCTTCCCACACCTCAGCATTCAGCCCATATGCCTCGCGCAGGACATCCACCGTCAAAGCCTCCTTTGGAGACCCCTCGGCGATCTTTTGCCCATCCTTCATGACGATCATCTCGTCGCTAAAAGCTCCCGCCAGGCCAAGATCATGAAGCACGGTAATCACCGTCTTGCCCTCTTGAGCGAGCTCGCGCACGATACTTAGAATCTCTATCGCATGCGCCGGATCTAGGTAGGTAGTTGGTTCGTCCAACAGCACAACTGGCGTATCCTGCGCCAATACCATCGCCATCCAGACGCGCTGCCGTTGGCCGCCGGATAGCTCCGCCACGTCGCGGGCAACAAGATGGTCAACCTTCGTCTTCTTCAGCGCCTCAAGAACTTTCTTTTTATCTTGGGACGCCGTCGCGCCCCCGCCCCATAACGCACGACGGTAAGGGTGCCGTCCGCGCTCCACAAGTTCTCCAACGGTCAACCCCGCCGGACACAGAGGGTGTTGTGGCAAAAGTGCAATTAGTTGGGCGGCTTCACGCGCCCGCAAACTATGCACGTCCTTATCCTCTGCAAGAACACGTCCTTCGGTGGGAGCAAGCAGCCGAGAAAGCATCTTCAGCAACGTCGACTTGCCACAACCATTGGGGCCTAAGAGCGTGGTGACCTTCCCGGGCTCTGCATCGAAAGACACGTCTTTAACGATGCTTGGGCCGTCGTTGTAGCCCACGGTGACGCGATCAACACGAACGTTCATTGAACCATTCCTTTCAGAGTTCCGCGACGGGCCGCCAACCACACAAGCAGCACCAGCGCGGGGCCACCGATGATGGCGGTAACCAAACCCACAGGGGATGTAAATGGCAGTGCGCCCGCCACGACGGCGCACGCAGCTAATAGAGCAGCGCCTGCAAAAGTAGAGCACAACGGATGGGGCGTGGGCGTTCCGGCCACCAGCTTGGCCAGCTGAGGAGCCAACAGTGCGACGAATCCAATCGGGCCGACAAACGAAACCACCACCGCGACGATGCCCGTTGCGGCGATGAGCAAAATAGCTCGCACCCTTGTGACATTTACTCCAAGTGTGGACGCGGTGGCGTCATCATGAGAAAGAAGAGGAACGTCGCGCGTAACGCAAAGGCCTAAAACTACGAAGGGCAATAGGCCCAACGCCATAGGCAACAAAGCTTCCGTGCGCACAAAGCCGGTAGACCCAGCGAGCCAGGTTTGAGCATCCGTGGCACGAGTCAAGTCAGCCCTGAGCAACAGATACTGCACTAAGGACTGTGTGAGGAACGACAGTGCCAGGCCGATGACCACTACGCGCTGGGACGTCCCGAAACCACCGAGTAGAACGAGCAAACCAACGATTACTAGTGCGCCAACCAAAGCGAGTGCAGCACGCCACCAGAACGTCGGCAACTCCTCGCTCCATGCGGGGCGGGTGACTACGGTGCCCGCCACAACCAGAACCGCTGCGCCACCGGAGACACCGAGAATGTCCGGGCTAGCTAGCGGATTGCGAGCCATGGTCTGGGTCCACGCGCCGGCCAGCCCCAGCGCCGCGCCGACCAGAACGGTAGCGATTGCTACAGGCAGGCGAAGATCCCACACCACGTTGATTGCTTGCTGTGTGCCCCCACCGGTGAGCACTTCGATGACTTCCATCGGGCTGAGCTTCACCGCGCCTTGCCCCAGGATTAAGCAATAACAAAGAGCCGCTAATAGGGCGAACCCCGATGTGGCTGCCAGGATGCGTCTTTTTCGTGAACGCTTGATGCTACCGATAGACGTCGTATTACTCATATCGCTAGCTCCGAGTTATTCGAGGTTGGAGAGTTTTCCTTACGCCGTACCGCCAGAATCATCACCGGGGCACCGACAATCGCCAGGACAATGGACATTTCTAGCTCGTTAGGCTGCAGGACGAAGCGGCCAACAATATCGGCCAGCAACACAGCCGCGCCACCAACAATGCCGGTCGGCAGCAAGAGTCGGGTAAGGGCCGGACCAGTGAACGGGCGCAGTAAGTGCGGCACGGCGAAGCCCACGAAGGTCACAAGCCCCACGGTAGCTGTCGCGGAACCGGCGAGGATGATCACCGCTGCTGCCGCCAACACACGGGTTCTCGTGGGCGAACTGCCAAGGGAACGGGCGGAGTCCTCTCCCATCGCAAGTAGATCCAGCGGGCGTGCTGCAAGCGCACCGCATAGAGCGCCTAGCGCTAGGCCTAAAGCGGCCAATGCCACGTCGTCCATACCCCGCCCAGCCGTAGAGCCAACAGTCCACCGGCGGAGCCCCTCCAGGGTGTCGGAAGAGTAGAGACTCAGCATGTTCGTCGCCGCTTGCAGGGCAAAGGTTACTCCCACGCCCACGAGTACCAGAGTTAGCGGGTTACGCGATACACGGGAAATCAACAGCACGATCAGAGCAGCGACGGTCGCTCCGAGGAGCCCCACAAGTGTCCGCTCCCCGACCGTCGTTGCCCACCCCAACGTCAGCGCTGTGGCGACTGCGAAACTCGCCCCAGCGTTCACGCCGATAATGCCAGGATCTGCCAAGGGGTTGCGGGTCCAGCTCTGGGAAATGGCACCCGCCATAGCCAGAGCTGCGCCTGTGATCACAGCCAAGAGAGTGCGCGGAACGCGCAGATCCCAAATAATGCCGGACTGTTCAGCATTAATGCCGGACTGCACGGACGGGTGCGGACCATGCATGAGAATGCTGGTCACTTCGCCAATGGAAAGGTCCTTGGAACCCAGGTACAGGGAGGCGACCAGCAGCAATGCCAAGCCAACGAGTGTGGCCAGAATATGCAATCGCCTGGAATGAACCAAAGAATGTCGAATTATTGACACGGACACTTTCAACTAAACTGCGTCAGAGAATTTCTCGACTGCCCAGGGGATAGTCAATGGATTCGGCATGCTCATCGCATTTCCGACGTTTTCATCCATCCAGTGGACCTTGCCTTCGCGAACGACATCCAACTTGCTGAATGTCGGATCCTTCTTCAGGGTATCGGCAGCTCCCTGGTAATCAAGAACGAACAGGTAATCGACATTGTTGAGGTCGCTGTAGTTCTCAGGCGCGATGTCGCGGTAGAACTCGCCCCCGTTACCTTCGAGTTCCTTCGGGATCTCGAATCCTAGGTTTTCGATGAACTGGCCTCGGCCGTCACCGGAGGTGTACAAGCCGATCTTGCCCTGATAGGGCATGACGATAGCCGCTCGCTTACCCTTGAGTTCAGGGTGCTGCTTTTTGAAGTCGTCGAAGGCCTTCTGCGTTTCCTTGACGAGCTTGTCGCCTTCTGCTTGCTTGTCTACAGCGCCGGCGATCTGGTTAACCTGATCCCGCCACGGAATCTGCCAGTCCGTCGCCCCCTCTGGCTTGAGGGTGGTCGGGGCAATGTCGTTGAGGGCCTTCTTCGCCTGCGCATCCACAGCGGAGTTCACCGCAATGATCTTGTCCGGATCAGCGGCAGAGATCTTCTCCAAGATCTCAGCAGTGAATCCGTTGGCAGTACCGTAAACCACCTCAGGCTTATTGTCGCCAAGCTGTTCTGTAGCCCAAGGGCCGACGCCGGACGCATCAACATCTCCCTCAGCACCCCAGGGCGCTACAAGAACTGGTTGGATGCCCAGAGCGAGCAAGGTATCGCTGTCTCCCAGGCCAACTGCGGCGATGCGCTCGTCCCCGGTGCCCTCATTTTTTGACGCCGCCGCATCATCGCCTCGGGAGCAACCAGACAGAACAAGAGTGGATGCTGCCAAGACAGCGGCGGTCTTCAGCGCCGCTCGACGGGTCAGCGAATTGTTTCGAAACATGTGAAAGCCTAACGTGTAAGGAACTCTTTGAGGCGCTGTAAAGTACCCGTAGCCCCAAGAGACTGATGGCCTCTTTCGGCTACGGTGGACTCAGCAATCGCGCCTATCTTACACAGGTTAGGCTAACCAGACAAGAGCCTACCCTAAGTTAATTATTTGGGGGATGTGTGGCCGCCGATATGGAGGCAGCTCAGCCGCTAGGGGCCAGCCGACAGGGGGCACTTTAGAATGAACTAGCCCCCGAAAGTTGGACTGGTTT
>NZ_KV799236.1:0-29952 GCF_001809885.1 Corynebacterium sp. HMSC058E07 | reverse complement strand
ATGCCTAGGAACAAAACCCGGGGCACTTCAATCTCCAACCAAAGTGTTGACCCCCTAATGCACCAAGCGGGACTCCAAAAGCTAAGGCGAAAGGCTGCCCAAAACCGATAATGGCAAGTGCGCGACCTTGGTTTTCCGAACTGACTATACTCCGAGCGTAATTTGCCACAAGGCCCCAAACGACGCCTCCAGCCATACCGGCAAGAAACCTAGCAAGAAAGGCTAACCACAAATACGAAGTAATAGCAGTGAGAGCGTTGAAAACGCCAAGCCCCATGATAGCTATAACCAAAAGACGCTTACGCGGCATTTTTCGAGTTGCTGTCATCACCGGTATTGCAGCCACCACAGATCCAGCTGCATAAGCGGTTAGAAACTGTCCTACTTTTCCCGTTGTCGTTCCAAAGGACTCACCCATATCAACCAAAACCCCCGTAGGAATGGTCTCGGTCATTATGGCCAAGAAAGCGGCAAACGCTAACCCTGTCAATTGTAGGACTGGTATATCTGCTTTCGATTTCCGATTCGACATGATTGGCAATAATCAATCTTCCTAAAATGCTCGCAGTCCGGTCTCCCTACATCCGGAGTGCAATCAACGTAGATTCTGGCTCCCTATCCTCCTCTATGCGCTTTCCAATCTTGTGCTTCCACAAAATACGTATCGAATTCATCTTCTCGACGGGCAAGCTCATCTTCAGGCGCCTTGCCACTCATTATCCCTCCCAAGATACGGAAATACTCAAACCTCTCCACACCGGGTGCGATAGTTACCAGTACATCCGCATCGCTACCCTTAGCGGCTCCAAAAGCATGAGGAACACCCGGAAGAACCAATGCGCAATCACCCGCACCTAGCTGGTAAATGTGGCCATCCTCCCAAAACTCCAGTTCCCCTTTAGTGACGTAGAAGAACTCACACGAAATCTTATGAAGATGTGGAACGGCTCCCTCACCCCCATCAAAAAGTTGAATATTTTGTACACTCACATGCCCTTTTGCATCCGAGGCATCCACCAGCAATCTTGCCTTCGGAAGGCGAGAGGAGGAAGCATCTGCCACTATTTCGGGTTCAGAAATTAACATCTTAAATCTCCATTGGTTGTTCGCTGACGAACTATATAGTTCGCTACCGAACTTCTTTTGTCAAGCGCTACACTAAGTTTCAGCAACCCGAAAGGAACAAAATGGACCCCATCTCCACAGCCATGAACAAATGGACGAGGATAAATCCCCACGTCGATGTGGATGCAATGGAAACAACCCTTCGCCTCACCCATCTGTTAAGAGCAATCAAAAACGAAGTGACGACCATCCATGAACAAGCTGAATTAGCTCCGGGCGACTTCGATGTTCTAGCAACGATCCTCCGCCAGGAAAACATCACCCCGGGACAACTTGCACACGCCCTACTTCTGTCAAAGGCCGGTATTACCGGAAGACTTAACAAGCTCAAAAAGCAAGGACTCATTGATGAAGAAATAAATCTTAGCGATAAGCGAGGAAAAACTCTGACACTAACGCCAGAAGGACACGACCGAATAATGTCCATCGTTGAAGCCCATGCCACAGCTGAGCGAAAAGCCCTCAACCACCTGTCCAGTACACAACAGGATGAACTGCTCGAATTGCTACGATCTTGGAGCAAAGAAAGCCCAGTCTAAACGACAGGATGTGTTGGCGAGGTTAGATGGTTGGCCATTCTGGCGTGCTAGCTACCTTGGTTCACGATGAGAGGATGAGTTAAGGATCCTCCTCGATCCCCCATCTGTAGCGAGGTGTGCACCAAACACGAAATGACAAGTGCTGGTCGCCAATGATGGCGATGCCGCACTTGCAAGGCCACCCTCACCCGCGTCAACGACGACGCAGTACAGTCCAAACGGCTCCGCCTTTTCATCTTTAGGCTCATGTGAGGCCACAGCCTAGCAGAGCCAGCTAAAAACTGTGGAGTTTCACTGCGAACTTTGCAACGCCGCTTCAAAACGTTCTGGCTTATCTGACCTCCCCTAAGCGTTGAAAAGCAGCGAATCTTCTTCGACGGCACCTACTTCAACGCCAAGGTCCTTGTCGTGGCCACTGACTCCTGCCGTGTCACCAACTGGTTCTGGTATACGAAAGAATCCTCCTGATCCTGCATGCGCTTGCTGGACGAACTAGCCCTACCAAAACTGGCGACCTGTGATGAGGATTCCGGAGGACTTGAGGGACTACGCCACCTGTGGCCGAAGACCCCTGTTGAGGGTTAAAGGATAAAAAGTGCGTCCGCGTCCCTACGTAACCGTTGAACACACCTCACAAACCACCACATCATAGCTCCCCGAAAACTGTTCCCTGCACTTACAATCCTCGACCAGTAAAGTTTAGAAAAAGAAAGAAACCGGAAGTCACGAACCCATTCGAGTTTGTTACTCCCGGTCTCGCAGTTTGTTCAACTGCTTGCTGTGGGCGAAGGGGGACTTGAACCCCCACGTCCCGAAGGACACTGGCACCTGAAGCCAGCGCGTCTGCCATTCCGCCACTCGCCCGAGTGACTATGTAGGACACATGGTCTTCACCACAGTGTTTACACTGTCTTGCCTGCTAAAGCTCAACATTCCGAACTGGAAGCGATGCTCGCTGGCAACGAAATGAAACTCTAGCACGATGCATGCGCGCTTCCAAAAATCGTCTCTGACCTGCTAGAAAGTGCACGATACCCGGCATTGCCCCTATAATGGCCAACTACACACTCGCACAGTGACTGATTTTTCGCGCATGTCTGCCTCGTGGACGTACTCGCAGCGACGGGGCGCGACTTGCACAGCACAACCTGCCACCCGGCGCCTGGGCAAACTGCTGACCAGCTGTTTCGCCTACGGCGCTACAGGCATGCGACTGCATTAGAAAAACACAGGATGACACAGGAGGACTACGGACAATGAGTCTGTTTGGACGTATCAAGAAGCTCGACAACTCGCTGCAGCGCGGGTTGGATAACGGCTTCGCACGTGTCTTCGGCGGCGAGGTTGTCCCGACCGAGATCGACGAGGTTCTTAAGCAGTATGCAGAGGAATCCGTCATGACAGATGCCCAGGGTCAGCGCCTGGCGCCCAGCTACTTCCAGGTTTTGGTCAGCACCCGCGATTACGCCAGCCTCACCGAGTCCCGCCCGCGCCTGGCCGAGGAGATGGGCGATCGCCTCAGCCGTTTCATCCGTAATCAGGGCTGGCGAACTAACGAGCCGGTCAAGGTGAATCTTTCTGCCCACGAGGGCCTGCACTCCGGCCAGATGCGCGCCGACGCGCGTTTCGATGTGCCTCGCGCTGCCGACGACGCTGATCACCCGGCGTGGCCGTCGTCGCAGTCCGGCGAGCGCTCTTTGGTGTCGCAGGATTATGACGCCCACAGTCACAACAGCAACCCGATCAACAGAACTGACGATTCGGGCGCGGGCAGGTCTCTGGGAGATTTGGTCTCGCCAGCGGAAGCACCGAACCAGGAAGGCAGCGCCGGTAATGAGTTTTCCGGTGCAGCCGGAGCGACAGGCGCAACTGGCGCAGCCGGCGCCGCGGGACTCGGCGGGGCCGCAGCCGTGCACCACGCCTCCCCGGATTTCGCCCGTAAGCAGTCGGAGAACCAGCCTCAGCAGCCCAACCAACCAGCCCAGCCACAAGAGCAGTCACCAGCCCAGCCACAAGAGCAGGTCGCCGACAATTTTGAGCACCCAGCCAGCTACCCGGGCACCGAAGTCATCGCGCAGACCACACCTTCCCCCATCCGCGGCGGCGAAGGCGCGGGCGAGGGCGAAGGCGAGCTAAAGGTCACCCTCACCCTGCACGACGGTTCGGATCGCACCTATGAACTGCGCAAGGGCAGCAACATCATTGGCCGTGGCAACGGGGTGGATCTGCGCATTCCCGATACCGGTGTCTCCCGCCAGCACGCGGACATTACCTGGGATGGCTTCGATGCCATCCTGACGGATCTACAGTCCACCAACGGCACGTCCGTCAATGGCACTCCGATCGAAAATTGGCTGCTGGCCAACGGCGATGTGATTTCGATGGGGCACTCCGAAATTGGGGTTGAGTTCCACTAACGCCCCCGAATCGAATCCTTTTTCTTTTCTCGTCTACTCCTCCGGGGTCATCTAAACTAGGCTATTCACATACACATGTGGCCCACTGGCCATGTGCAGCCCTGCTAGTCGAAGCGCTAGCCGACCTTGTTTGAGGAGTTGAAAACCGTGCAGACCACGCTGCTTTTGCTGGTCAAGATTGGCCTGCTGCTTTTGCTGTGGTTCTTCATCTGGATGACAGTTCGCTCCCTCAAGAAGGATGCAGACCGAACTTCCGGGCTCGCCCCGGCCGGAATGGCACCGGTCGCTGCGGGTTATGGGCCGCCCATGAACGAACCCTCGTCCTCCGGTTCCGCTTTCCGCAGGCACAAGGCCCCCCGTTCCCTGGAACTGACTTCTGGTCCATTGACCGGCACCACGCTAAACCTCAAGGGCTACGAGGAAATCTCCATCGGCCGTTCGCAGTCTTGCACTTTGGTCTTGGAGGACGATTTCGCCTCCGGTTCCCATGCCCGCCTGATCCACCGCGGATCCGATTGGTACGTGGAAGACCTCGATTCCCGCAACGGCACGTGGGTAGGCAACGAGCGCCTGGACCAGCCCGTTAAGCTTTCCGCCGGTATGGAAATCCGCATCGGCCAGACCCACGTGAGGATGGACGCATGACCGACGGCACGAAAGGCAACGCCGGCGGCCCCGCCGACACCGGCTCCACACTGAACTTCGCGGCGTGCTCCGACCGTGGCCTGGTCCGCGGCAATAACGAGGACTCCGCCTACGCCGGCCCACACCTGCTGGCCCTGGCCGACGGAATGGGTGGCCACGCGGCCGGCGAGGTTGCCTCTCAGTTCCTCATCAATGCGCTCAGCCCCCTGGATTCCCCGCTGATCGACGAACCCGACAACCGCGATCAACTGGAAAACCTGCTGGCCACGGCCACCGATGAAGGTAACCAGGACATCGCCGCACACGTCGACGAACACCCGAACCTCGATGGCATGGGCTGCACCCTGACCTCCATGCTCTTCCGCGAGGACGAAGTGGCCATTTGCCACATCGGCGATTCCCGCGGCTACGTGTTGCGCGACGGCAATCTGCGCCAGATCACCAAGGACGACACGTTCGTCCAGTCCCTCGTCGATGAAGGAAAGCTCGCTCCCGAGGACGTCAGCAGCCACCCGCAGCGCTCCCTGATCCTCAAAGCCCTGACCGGCCGCCCCGTCGAGCCCACCCTGTGGCGCGAAAAGACGCAGGTCGGCGATCGATTCATGCTTTGCTCCGACGGACTTTCGGACCCGGTGAGCCCCGACACGATCCGCGAAATCCTCTCCCACGGCACACCGGAAAAGGCCGCCCGCAAGCTCGTCGAAATGGCGCTGCGCGGTGGCGGCCCCGATAACGTCACGGTCGTTGTCGCTGATGTTGTTGGGTTCGACGCCGACTCCAACACCCCCACAGATCCGGAGCTAACCCTCCCACCCCGCCCGGTGTTGGCGGGCGCTATTGCGGGGGAGGCAACGGATATGCCACGCCCGGATTCTTCGGCGGCCCGCGCAGCGGCAATTCAGGGACTATCGACGACGACGGCGTCACCAAAAAAGGACGAAGAAGACGAAGCCGAACCAGCGACACCCGGCGTAACCCGCACGGCGGCCCGCACCGAAGGTCGCGATGACGGAAAGGGCGCCGGCAAGTCCGGCAAGACCGATAAACCCAAGAAGTCCCGGCGCGGCCTGTGGGTTACCCTCGCGATCGTCCTAGTCGTAGTGCTGGGCGCAGCCGCGGCGGGCTACATCACGTACCAACGGATCAAAGACACGTACTACGTGGCGGAGGAAAACTCGCAGATCAAGGTTATGAACGGCACCGATGCCTCTGTGCTGGGTATAAAGCTGAACTCCGTTAAACAGGACATCTGCCTGGAAGACGACGGCACGGCAAAGCTAGTGGATCCGGGCGCGGGCGATGACTGCCACCTGTTTACGACCTCCGACCTCACCCCGGCAGCGCGGGGCGCGCTGGAGGATCTGCCGGAGGATTCCTACGAGAAGGTTGAAAGCCAGGTGAATCGGCTGGCGGAGCAAACTCTGCCGGTGTGTGTGACGCGGGTGCCTTCCGATAAGGAAAGTAAGAAGGACGACCGCAACGATTCGGAGCGCCGCAGCGGCGGCGATCCGGCGGACCTCACGACCCCCGGAGTGTCCTGCCGCGAGGTGAAGTAGCCTATGAAGCTTTTTAGCCGACGTACTGAGGCCGGTCTACTGCTGCTGGCTGCGATTATCCTGCTGCTGGCCATCGTGGCGCTGGAGATCTCCCAGGGTAAGGAAATCACCTCCGAAGTTTTTTACCTGGTCGGAGGTTTCTTTGCGACGTTCTTGGTCGCGCACCTGGTGGTGTGCTGGACCGCCCCGGAGGCCGACCAGATCATGCTGCCTATCGCCGCGCTGCTAAATGGCGTGGGCTTGGTGATGATCTACCGTCTGGACCTGGGGTCGGGGCGCGAGCTAGCGAAATCGCAGATCATGTGGACCGCCCTGGGCGCGATCCTTTTCTGTCTGGTGATCGGCTTTTTAAGGGATCACCGTTCGCTCCAGAACTACTCCTACCTGCTGGGTCTGGCGGGTCTGATTCTGACTGCCCTGCCGATCGTGTGGCCGACCTCCCTGAACGCGGATGCAAACGTGTGGATCAGCATCGGCCCGTTCTCCATCCAGCCCGGCGAGTTCGCCAAGATCATGCTGCTGCTGTTCTTCGCCGCGCTACTGGTGAATAAGCGCCGCCTGTTCACCGTTGCCGGCAAGTCCTTCCTGGGGCTGCAGTTCCCTCGCCTGCGCGACCTGGGTCCGCTGTTCTTGGTGTGGGGCATCGCCCTGATGATCATGGCCGCACAGAACGACTTCGGTCCCGCACTGCTGTTGTTCGGCACCGTGCTGGGCATGCTGTACATTGCCACCAACCGCGCCTCGTGGCTGGTGCTGGGCCTGGGCCTGGCCTTCGTCGGCGCATTCGGCGTGTACCAGATCTCGGCGAAGATTCAGGATCGCGTGTCGAACTTCGTCGACCCTCTGGCGAACTACGACGGCAACGGCTTCCAGCTTTCCCAAGCCCTGTTTGGCATGTCCTTCGGCGGCGTGACCGGTCGCGGCCTGGGTGGGGGCTACCCGAACAACATCCCCGTCGCGCACTCCGACTTCATCCTGGCTGCTATCGGCGAGGAACTAGGACTGATCGGCCTGGCCGCCGTGCTGCTTTTCTATGCAGTGTTCGTCTCCCGCGGATTCAACACCGCTATGCGGGCCAGCGATTCCTACGGCAAGCTGGTCGCCGCGGGCTTGGCGCTGACAATCGCCATCCAGGTTTTCGTGGTCACGGGCGGTATTTCGCGCCTGCTTCCCATGACGGGCCTGACCACGCCATTCCTCTCCCACGGTGGTTCGTCGCTGTTGGCGAACTACATACTGTTGGCAATTATTCTGCGTATTTCTCATGACGCCCGCACGCCCCAGGCCATCAAGGAAGGAGAGGAAGCATGAATCGCTCCATCCGCGCGGTAGCCATCTTTAGCTTCATCTTGGTCATGGCTCTGATCGCAAACCTGACGTACATCCAGGCCTTCCAACAGAAGTCGCTGGCGCATAACCCGCTGAATTCGCGTCAATTCCTAGAGGCCAAGTCGCAGGAACGCGGCAGGATCACCGCCGGCGGCCAGGTGCTGGCGCAGTCGGTGAAGGATTCCGAGGACTTCTACGACCGTGAATATCCCTACATGTCCGCCAAGTACGGCTCCGTCATCGGCTACCTGTCGGATCAGTACGGTGCGTCGGGCATCGAGTCCTCGCAGAACTCCATCCTCACCGGTGAAGACGATTCCCTATTCGCCACCCGCACATGGGACATGCTGACGGGTAAGGAAGTCGGCGGGGCGAACGTTGAGCTGACCCTGAACCCGAAGGTTCAGGAGGTTGCCTACGATCAGCTGGCCAACAAGGGCTACTCAGGTTCCGTAGTGGCGCTGCGCCCCTCGACGGGCGAGGTGTTGGCGATGGCCAGCACCCCCTCTGCCGACCCGGGCAGGATTGTCGGGCCTCCGGCGGAGGAGGCGAAGGCTAACTTCGACAACTACGCGCAGGACGAGTCCTCTCCCCTGCTGAACCGCTCAACGCAGCAGATCCAGCCTCCGGGCTCGACGTTCAAGGTGATCACCACCGCCGCTGCTCTGAATGACGGCGATAACCCGAATACCTCTGTGACCGCCGCGTCCCAGATCACTCTGCCGGGTACGAATACCACCCTGGAGAACTACGGCGGTGCGGCCTGCGGCGGAGGCGGCACCACGACCCTGCGCGAGGCCTTCAAGCGCTCCTGTAACACCGCATTTGTGGAGATGGCCAACCGCCACGGCACGGATAAGTTCAAAAATGTCGCCCACGCTTTCGGCGTGGGCGAGAAGGACGACTACCTGGGCCTGCCCGTGGAGCCCTCCCGCGTGGGCGACATCCCCGACGATGCAGCGCTGGGCCAGTCTTCCATCGGCCAGCGCGACGTGGCGCTGACCCCGCTGCAGAATGCGGTCATCGCCGCCACCATCGCCAACGGCGGTGTTCGCATGAAGCCCTACCTGGTCAGCAAGATCACCGGCCGTGACCTGTCCACCCTGCGCACCACCAAGCCGCAGAAGGCGGGCAGGGCGATCCCGGAGAAGACGGCCGACACGCTGAAGGAACTGATGGTGGACGCCGAGAAGTGGGCCGGTGGGGATGCCTCCATCGCCTCGAAGACGGGTACCGCCGAGCACGGTGAGGATTCCCGCAACTCGCAGCCGCATGCCTGGTACATCGCGTTTTCCACCAGCGCCGACGTGGCGGTAGCGGTTCTCGTGGAGAATGGTGGCGACCGTGGTCAGGCCGCAACCGGTGGCTCGGTGGCTGGTCCCATCGGACGTGCCGTCATCCATGCAGCTGAGAAGGAGCAGCAGTAGCCATGAGCGATTCCCAACAACCCGACCGCACGGAAATCGAGCGCACACAGCGGCTGCTGGGTGCGCGCTACGAGCTGCAGTGGGTCATTGGCCGCGGTGGCATGTCCACCGTGTGGCTGGCCCGAGATGGCGAAGAAGAGCGCGACGTAGCGGTCAAGATTCTGCGCCCGGAATACACGGAAAATGAAGAGTTCCGCGCGCGCTTCCGCAACGAGGCCGAGGCAGCGCAGGATCTATCCAGCCCCAACGTGGTGATCACCTACGATTCCGGCGAGGTCGAGGACCCCGATAACGGGACGGTGTTCTGCTACATCATCATGGAATACATCCGCGGGGAATCCCTGGCCGATGTGTTGTCGCGCGAATCCGCGCTGCCACAGAACCTGGCGTTGGACGTGTTGGCTCAGACCGCTGCGGGGCTGCAGGCCATCCACGCCGCCGGTCTGGTGCACCGCGACATCAAGCCAGGGAACCTGCTGATTACCTCCGACGGAATGGTGAAAATCACCGACTTCGGCATCGCCAAGGCAGCCGCCGCAGTGCCACTGACGCGTACCGGCATGGTCGTCGGCACAGCCCAGTACGTCTCCCCGGAACAGGCCCAGGGTGATCAGGTCGGCCCAGCCAGTGACGTCTACTCCCTCGGCGTGGTTGGTTTTGAGATGTTGGCCGGGTACCGCCCATTTTCCGGCGATTCAACTGTCTCTGTGGCCATCAAGCACATCTCCGAAACACCTCCAGACCTGCCGGACAACATCAGCCCGAACCTGCGGGAACTTATCAAGGTGTGCCTGCGTAAGAACCCACGCACCCGCTACGCCGATGGCGCGGAGCTCGCGGCCGCCACAGTGCTGGTCGCCGAAGGGAAGCAGCCGCCACCGCCGCACAATGTTCCGGAAGTAAGCACGGAACCGCACCCGCTGACCGAGCAGTTGGGGAACGTAGCCACCGGTCCGGGAACCCGCGTGCCTTCCACGGAAGGCACCGGGCGCCCTGGTTCGCCTTACCCCAGATCGAACCACACCAGCTCGAACTACCCTGGCTCGGGTTACTCCAACGCGGCATACCCGTCCTCGCACGCGCCCGCCACGGGAACCGGCAACCCCGCGCTGGCGCAGGGGGCTAGGGGGACCCAGGGGGCGTCACAAAAAAGGAACGGCTTGATCATCGCGGTGTTAGCGCTGGTCAGCATCGCCGCGCTGCTGGTTGCAGCGTACCTGCTGACCAAGGGCGGCGACGACGAAGCTCCCAACCCGGAAACTATGACCGTGACCAACGAGGTCACGACGAGCCCGACCGAAGAAGAAGGAACGACAGGTCAGGGTGGAACGGTGCCGCGAGCAACAGTTAACCCTGGCCCGACGAACACAACTAATAGCCGGGAGACCCGCCGACCCGAGACCTCTGAAGAAAGTACGGAGACGTCCGAGTCGTCCAGCCCCTCTTTCCCGACATTCCCGACCTTCCCCAACGGCCGGGGCGGCGGCGAGCCCACCGCCGCACCTAATTCGCCGGACGAGCAGAATGGGCCGAATAACCCCAACCGACTAAATAACCCTAACCGCCCGAACACCAACGACAACGCCACGTCGGCGGATAACGACCTGCCCGGGGAGCTCCGCGAACCGAATCTAGAGACCAACAACCAGCCGATTCTGTAGGAAAACTAAGGCCGAGGAACCAGGAACACAGCCCATACAACTATGTCCCTACAACAAGTTCGACTAGGATTTGTTAATCAAAGTGACAAGAGAGCCAATTTGAGGCCTAGATAGCTGGGCAAAGACAACCATCGGCAAGCACCAACAAGTAACAAGTAGCGTAGAGAATAAAGACAAAGGAGCAACGGCGTGGACCGAAATGGCACAACCCTAGGCGGCCGATACCGCCTTGGCGCCACCATCGGCACCGGCGGTATGTCCGACGTCTACGCTGCTACCGATGAGCTTCTGGGTCGCGATGTCGCTGTGAAGATGATGCGCCCCGACCTGGCGCGCGACAAGACCTTCCTGGAGCGCTTCCGCCGCGAGGCGCAGAACGCAGCGAAGCTGAACCACCCGGCGATCGTTGCTGTGTACGACACTGGCCAAACTCCCGACGAGGAAGGCGCCGTGCCGTACATCGTGATGGAGCGCGTACACGGAGAGACGCTGCGCGACATCGTCCAGCATTCCGGCAAGATGAGCCTGAACGACGCCGCCGCGGTGATGTCGCAGGTATGCGATGCCCTGTACTTTTCCCACGAAGCGGGCATTATTCACCGCGATATCAAGCCGGCGAACGTGATGATCACGAATACCGGCGCGGTGAAGGTCATGGACTTCGGTATCGCCCGCGCGCTGAGCGATAGCTCGTCGGCGATGACGCAGACCGCCGCCGTCATTGGCACTGCCCAGTACCTCTCGCCAGAGCAGGCTCGCGGACAGTCCGCCGACGCCCGTTCTGATATCTACGCCGCCGGCTGTGTCTTCTACGAACTGGCGACCGGCCAGGCGCCCTTCCACGGCGAATCGCCGCTGTCCGTTGCCTTCCAGCACGTGCAGGAGAACCCGGAGCCCCCGTCCCAGGTGCCCGGCATGCACCTTTCGAAGCGCGAGGCGCTGAGCCTGGATTCCATCACCCTGACCGCGATGGCTAAATCGCCGTCCGATCGTTACGACGATGCGCAGGAAATGGCGACGGATCTTAAGCGCCTTTCGAAGGACCAGCTGCCCCTGGTTGCGCAGGCTTATACCAATGACGCCGATTCGGAAGCAGCGGGTTCCCACCAGGCAGGCTCCGGTGCTGGAACGTTGGCTGCGGGCGCCGCCGGCGTAGCGGCAGGTGCCGCCGGGGCTGGAGCTGCGGGATCCGGTTCCCACTGGGACGACGATCCTCAGACTTCCGTTATCCCCGCCAGCCAGAATGCCAACTTCCCGGGTGCTGCCGGTGCCGCCGGGGCGGCAGGTGTGACAAGTGCGGCTGGCGCTGCCGGGGCGGACAACGGGGCGTCCTACAACTACGACGAAGACCTCGACGGCGATTATTACGACGACGAATACGGCGATGACGAGTACGGCGACGACTACGATGACGGCGCGTACTACGACGAGGATTACTACGAGGACAAGCCGAAACGCCGCTGGTGGGCGCCAATTGCCTGGGTGGCGGGCATCGCCGCGGTCCTGGCGGGTGGTTACTTCGCGTACCAAGCCGTCACCGACGACGGCGGCGACAAGCCCGTCGAAGCTGAACAAGTGAAGATTCCTAACGTCCAGAACAAGGACCGTGCTGAGGCGCAGAAGCAGCTGGAGGAAGCGGGCTTTAAGGTCAGCGTAGAGGAACAAACCCACGACAAGATCGCGCGTGGCAAGGCTATCGGCACTGATCCCGCTGCCAATGCCTCCGTGGCGCGAGGCACTGAGATTAAGCTGCTGGTTTCCAGCGGTCGCGAGATCACCGACGTGCCCGACCTGACGGGCAAGACCACCGAAGAAGCCTCGAAGCTACTGAAGCAAGCGAAGCTGGCCCTCAACAATGAGGTGAAGGAAGAAGCCAGCAACGACGTGCCCAAGGGCAAGATCATCACGCAGACTCCGCCCCAGGGGTCGCAGGTTTCGGTCGGCACCAAGGTGACGATTACCGTCTCCACTGGCCCCGAGGACGTGCGCGTGCCTGTGGTCACCGGCCAGCAGGTGGAGGATGCACGCGAGAACCTTGAATCCTCCGGCTTCAAGGTAGTCGTGGAGCAGGTCGATTCGACCGAGCCGAAGGGCAAGGTGCTGTCCGCATCGAGCGAGGGCGAGAAGCTGCCGAAGGGTAGCGAGATCACCCTGGAGGTCTCCCTGGGCAACCAGTTCGAGATGCCTTCCCTGCAAGGCAAGAAGTTCGGCGATGTCTTCCGGGAGCTACAGGCCGCCGGCTGGCGTGGCAACCCTGATCAGCTGCACCGGGATAACAAGAACACCCCGGATCTGGGCCGCGTCGACGAGGTGGCGCAGCAGTCCATCCGCGCGGGCGAGGTTGTCAAGCGCGACGAAGACATCACGGTGACCGTCTACGTCTTCAACCTGCTGCCCTAGGTTCGGTGCAAACTAAAGCATCGACGCCTCGGCGCTGATCGCGCCTGTGACCTCCAGCTGCTCTTGCACTAAGCGATCGACCAGCTCGGCGGGCACAACCTCCCCCAAGCCAGCACGCTGCCCGGCCTCGTTCAGCCAGTTGGCCAACATCAGGTGGCCGTATTGAGTCATCACGGACTCCGGGTGGAACTGCACGGAATGGATCGGCAGGCTCCGGTGGCGCATCGCCATAATCATCCCGGAATCCGACGTTGCCGTAACCAGCAGTTCTTCCGGCACGCTTGCCGGGTCGACGGTCAGGGAGTGGTAGCGCGTCACGCGGAATGGGCTTGGCACCCCGACCAGCACGCCCGTCCCGTCGTGGGTCACGGGCGAGGTCTTGCCGTGGAAAAGCTCGTCCGCCCGCACGACCTGTGCCCCAAAGTGCATGCCGATCGCCTGGTGCCCCAGGCACACGCCCAACAGGGGAATCTGCTGATCAACCACGATCTTCAGGACGTCCAGGGTGCGCCCGGCTGCGCTGGGTTCGCCCGGTCCTGGGGAGACCAGGATCGCGTCGCAGTCCTGCAGCGTTGTGGCCAGCCCATTGCCCTGCAGCTCTGGGGCGTCATTACGCAGCACCACGCAGTCATCTCCGCTGAACCCCAACTGCCCGATGTATTGCACGAGGTTGTAGACGAAGCTGTCGTAGTTGTCGATCACCAGAATCCGCATAGCAAAGAGTCTAGCGCGCTGAGTATGCTGCTTTAGCGATATGTGCTGCTAGTATCGTTGGGTACGTAATTTTTGCCCATGGGCGTTCGGCTGGCGCTCACACACCCGGGCTGTGCTTGTGATGTGCTGCTCGTTGCCCGCCAACCGTCCGCTTCGCAGTCAACCCTTTCGAGGTTTTTTAAAATGCCAAAGTCCAAGGTCAATTCCGCTGAGGAGAACTTCTCTAGTTCCTCTTCCACGGATCGTCGCACGCCCGTGAAGCTGAATTCCACCGGTACTCCGCGCTGGTACATCGTTCTGATGCTCGCGCTGATGATCCTGGGTCTGGCGTGGCTGGTTGTTAACTACATCGCTGGTCCGCAGATCCCGTTCATGCGCGACCTGAACGCGTGGAACTACCTGATCGGCTTCGCTCTGCTTATCGTGGGTCTGCTGATGACGATGGGTTGGAAGTAGCTGCCTAGCTAGTAGTGCCACCCCAGGCCTGTCCATATTGTGAAGGCCAGAATGACCGTCGCGGCTGTTGCTGCGATGGTCTTTTTTCTTATGGACGCCCCTTCGCCCCCGCTACTGCCCGCCTCAGTGGACGTGGTAGCGAACGCAATGACGGTGCCTCCCACGAGCCCGCCAATGTGTCCCCACAAGGAGACGTTGGAGAGCAGCATGGAGTATCCGAGGTTCACCAGCAGCAGGGCGATGGGTCCGCGCAGGTCGCGGTGCTCTACTCGGGAGAGGGCGATGAGCATGGCGAGGAGACCATAGCCGACGGTGGAGGCCCCTCCGACTGGCACCTCGGGTTGGAAATACATGCAAGCCAAGGCACCACCGGCGGCGCTGGCGACGATGAGGCAGAGCATGACGATCGCCCCGTAGTGGCGCTCGACCTCCCTGCCGATCAGGAAGATCAGCAGGGTATTGAAGCCCAGGTGCACCGGGCTTAGGTGCACCAGCGCGGCGGTTAGGATGCGCCACCATTCGCCGTAGAAAGAGACGTTGGCGGCGCTGAAGATCATCTTCAGCCCCAGGTTTTCGCCGCCGAAGGCGAAGGACGATTGGCCGTCGAGTGGGCTGGCAATGTTGCCAGACTGAAAAACCGTCACCCCGTAAACCACGCAGCACGCTACGAGGAAGACGTTGGTGACGGTATAGCGCCGGTAAGGGCGCCGAGTGATCACTCCTGGATCTCTACAGATTCGATGACGACATCGTCCTTCGGGCGATCCATGCGGTCGGTAACCACGCGGGAGATCTTAGCGACGACCTTCTGGGACTCCTTGTCCGTGACCTCGCCGAAGATGGTGTGGCGGTTGTTTAGATGCGGGGTGGCGGTCACGGTGATGAAGAACTGAGAGCCGTTGGTGCCGGGGCCAGCGTTGGCCATGGCCAGCAGGAACGGGCGATCGAACTGGAGTTCCGGGTGGAACTCGTCGCCGAACTGGTAGCCCGGGCCACCCTTGCCGCTACCCTCCGGGTCGCCGCCCTGGATCATGAAGCCATCGATGATGCGGTGGAAGATCGCACCGTCATAGAACGGGCCTTCGTTGGTGCCGGAGGCGTTGGGCTTGAAGTACTCCTTGGTGCCCTTAGCCAGGCCGACGAAGTTAGCCACGGTCTCCGGCGCGTGATTGCCGAACAGGTCGATGGCAATGTCGCCATGGTTGGTGTGCAGAATTGCGGTTGCAGTCTTGTTAGTCACGGTGCTCCATTGTACTGGAAACTGAAAAACACATCGGATACCCGGGTTCTTAATAATGAGGTATTGCCCATCCCCGGTGAGAATTTTTCTTTAGGATGGGTAGCAGTCCGAATTAAATACATACACAAAAACACTCAGAAGATCCCCAAGGAGCCTTCCCCACGATGAATCCCACCACGCTGAAGTTGGCGCTGCGCGGCGCTAAGCAAGGCCGCACGATGCTCAATAACCGCAAGGAGTTCAAGCGCCGTCAGGAGTTCGACGCGCTGCAGCAGCTCCGCGAGAACCTCGCTTCCGAGGGCGAGCGCGAGGGCATCATCGCCGGTTCCCCCGCCCACGTCAAGGCTGTAGCGGAGCTCATGCGCAAGGAAGAGGGCGCCGCGGCTGCTTTGGAGCAGGCTCGGGCGGCCGCCGCTGCTCGTAAGCGCCACCGCGTGCACAATTCGCCGGATGCCACCGTCGCGGATGTGGCTGACATGGCTTCCACCGGTTTCAACAACACCGCCGACAAAGCTGCTGACAAGGCTGCAGATAAGTCAGAGAAGGCACAGGCCAAGGCTGCTGGGCTGGTGGCGTCACTAAAGAAGAAGGGCAAAGACTTGAACAGCATTGACCTGAACGACAAGCTCGGCGTGGATGCCGAGAAGCTGCGCAAGAAGATCGAGAAGCGCACTCAGAAGCTGCGCGACCGTTTCGACAACGCACAGGAAAAGGCTACGAAGAAGGCGGGCAAGCAGGCTGCCAAGCGCGAGAAGAAGATCGCGCAGCTGTCCGCAGCGCTGAAGGATAACGCTCAGGATCTGCAGGAACGCGGCCTGGAGGCCACCTCCAAGCTGCGCGAGGATGCCGTCGCACGCGGTGAGGAGCTGGCGAAGACCACCGAGAAGAACCGCAAGCAGCTGAGCAAGAAGCTGGAGGCCACCAAGAAGAAGGCCGCCAAGCGTGCGAAGAAGCAGGCCAAGGGTGCAGAGAAGGATGCCCGGAAGCGTGCAGCGAAGCTGGACAAGAAGGTTGCTCGCACCACCAACAAGGTGCAGAGCAAGGCTCTGGCGAAGGCCGAGCGCAAGGCCGCTGCGAAGCGTGCGAAGAGCGAGAAGAAGGGTGGCCTGTTCGGCAAGTTCCTGCTGCTGGCCGTGCTCGTAGCCGCTGGTGCCGCTGCATTCAAGTTCCTGCGCGGCGATCAGGCCGCGCCGAAGAACACCCCGAAGGTACAGGACTTCGCCGACAAGGCCACCGGCGCTGCCGAGAAGGCCAAGGCGAAGGCCGCTGACACTGCCGATCAGGCAAAGGCAAAGGCCGCCGAGGTGAAGGAGAAGGCCGAGCAGAAGGCCGACGCTAAGGCTGAAAACAAGGCTCCGGGTGCTCCGAGCGCTCCTGGCGCCCCGGGTGCTGGCGTAGCTGTTCCGGGCGCACCGGCTGCCCCGCAGACAGGTAGCGCCCAGGGTGCCGCCGACGTCGAGGAGGCAACAGAGGCCGCCGACGCTGCCGAGGCCGACTTCCCGCTGGCCGAGGGGCCGGGCGAGGATCCGGACGAGGGCGGCAAGCACCGCCTCTAACCCCAGCCCTCCGCTCGCGCGCTGAACCCGGCGCGCGATAATGGCGTACATGACCCCGCGCCGCCTCACTTTCCGCACGATCCCGCTACCGTCGGCAGATTCTCGGGACATCACCGGAAGTGTCGCGTCGCGGGTCTTTTTGTCTTTATTTAATGACGCCCCCACCGCCACCTGGCTGGACTCTTCCGGTAACGGCGGCAGGATCAGCGTGCTGGCGAACAGCGCTGGCCCCCTCGCGCGGACGTGGCTACCGCAGGTTGCTAGCTCGGCTGAGTTCTTCGCGCAGCTCAGAAGCGCTTTCGCTGAGCCGGTGGAGATCCCCGCAGAATGGCCATGCGACTTCGCCCTCGGCTGGGTGGGTGCGCTGGGCTACGGGATCGAGGACATTGCCCGTTCTCGGGAAGACCACCCTGATGCAGCATTGCTCTTCGCCGACCGGGCGGTTGTTGTCGACCACGAGCGCGCGGTGGCCCACGCGATGGCGCTACTTCCGGGTGTTGACGGGCCCCCGCAGAAGGCCCGCGAGGTGCACGCCAAGCAGCTGGAATGGCTGGATGCCACCGTCGTGGCGGTTCAGGACATCGCGAATGAAGTCTCCGGGCCCGTCCTGGGCTCTGCCCCAGTCGCTACTCTGGGCGGCACTCTTTCAACCGACTGCGCGCCCACCGACTACGCAGCAACCTTCCACTTCGACCAACCGAAGCAGCAGTACTTGGCGAGCATTCAACGCTGCCTGGATTACATCGCCGCGGGCGATAGCTACGAGGTCTGCCTGACGAACACTGCCCGCGGGCCGGCTCTGCGTAACCTCGCTGCCCTTGGGGCCAGCGAACACTCCTCCCGGCAGTCCCCTGCGGCCGCCACCGGCTCCGCCTCCCCAGAATTGCAGGCCTACCTTCGCCTCCGCGAGGTCAGCCCGGTTCCGTATGGCGCATTCCTGCGCTTCGACCGCCCTGGCCAGGCACCGCTGCACATCCTCAGCGCCTCACCGGAAAGGTTCCTGAAAATCTCACCGGCCGGTGCAGTCTCCGCCAAGCCGATCAAGGGCACCCGCCCCCGTGGGAAGGATCAAGCGGCTGACGCCAGGGGGCGTCAAGAATTACAGAGCAACCCGAAGGATCGGGCAGAGAACCTGATGATTGTCGACCTGCTGCGCAACGACCTTGGACGGGTGTGCGATCCGGGCAGTGTGGAGGTCCCGAAAGTTTTTTCGGTGGAGAGCTTCTCGCACGTCCACCAGCTGGTTAGCACGATTACCGGCCGGCTCCGCGCGGGGCTTGGCGCCGTCGACGCGATTGAGGCCAGCTTCCCCGGTGGCTCGATGACTGGGGCGCCGAAGATCCGGACAATGCAGATCATCAAGGAGCTGGAGCCGCAGCCACGAGGGCTGTACTCCGGGGCGATCGGCTGGATCTCCCCCAATTCCGCGGCGGAGCTAAACATCACGATCCGCACGCTCATTGATGACGGCAAAGAGTGCTCTTTCGGGGTCGGTGGAGCGATCGTCGCAGACTCGGACCCGCTGGCGGAATACCAGGAAACGCTCGTGAAAGCCGCCGCGCTACTCGATACACTCGGGGGCCACATCGCCTAACATTCTACTCGAAACATTTTCGAGTACGTTGTTTATCGCAGGTCAAGGGCTCGAAATTTGTTTCGAGTACGTTTCGAGTAGCTTTCGAGTACGCCATGAAGCTACCTCAGCGGCCCCGTTACAGACCACACCGCGCGAGGATCCCGTGGGCCATTCCCCCGCCATCGGACTAGCCCCGCGTCCCGCATAGCCTGCAAAGAGCGGCGCACGGGAGGAGCCGACAATCCCAACGCTTCCGCCACCTCTCCCGTGGACATAGGGCGACCCCCCGTTTCCAAAGCAGTTAACACGTCTGCGGAGTGACGAGGAAGATCACCCAGAACGTGGGCATCCAAGCGCTGCATTGCATTCAAAGTCAGTACTACGCTTCCGCTGGTTTGCGCGTAAACCGGGTCGGCAAATCCAACCCGACGCATGCTTGCGAACATACGACGAATTCCCTCACCTAACTCCTGACCAATGCGAAGCTCTGCTGTCACGCGTGCGACCAGAGGATTACGTGCGAACCGGGCAATGGATTCTGGCCTCGTAGGATCTACAAGGCCGGGGAATCGACCCGGGCTAGAGACCTCAATACGGCTCGGATAGATTTCGAAGCGAATGTGGTCGCCGATCATGCTGTACGAGCGATGCACCACTGCATTGACCAGACCCTCTAGCCAAACGTCGTGCGGGATCAGATTTTCGTCCTCGAAAAGCCCGGCATTTGTAAGCCTTCGAGCGTTGGGCAGCATTTCACCAATTGCATCCTGCGCTGCTTGAATCTGTTGCGGAATCGGACCACCAAAACGCTGGTCTTCCATTAGTTGCTGCAATTCTCCCGGCAACCGTTCATCCTCACCGAAGCGCAGGACCCTGATGTGTGCATTGGGAAAGAACTCCTGGGGATTCTTGCCAAAAAGCAGGATCGCAGCTGCGCGTGGATTGCCTTCTCGATCAACCAGGTTTCGCGCCTTTAAGGCATCGTCGGCGCTAGAGGATCCAATAGCTTTGGCATAAGCCACAACCAATTCCATATCCAGGTCACTCGGATTGGCGCCCATCGGCACTGTCGCATCGTATTGCTGCTCACCCTTGGTGTAGCGAAGCTCCAGGATGTCATCGGCTCTTAACTGCTTTGTTTCATCACCGACCCGCAGGAAGCAGTCCCCCGACTTCAGGTAATGGACCCGTTCACTGGGCAAGACGTGGAAAAGATACACCTGCGCACGGTCATCCACATCGCACAACTCGATCTGGACGCGAACCGTCGGATCGGTATGATCCAGCGAAGTCTGCCGCAGAGCATTATCTTGGCCGGCAGTTGGTCTTCCGTCGAATCGACGATCCGTGATTCCAACTGCGATAACCCCACCTTCGGCATTGGCCATGCCGACAATTGTTTTAGCCAAGTCCTTGGGCTTAATGCGGAACGATTTACGCTCGAACCACTGATCTTCCGGGAGTTCCAGAAGCTGGCTTGGTTCCTTGTGGAAGTTTCGCTGCACAGTCACAACTCGACATTCTACTTGAAAGATTTTCGAGTACGTTGTTTATCGCAGGTCAGAGGATCGAAATGTGTTTCGAGTAGCTTTCGAGTAGCTTTCGAGCACGTTTCGGGTAGCCGACAGTGGCGGTAAGTTAATCTGAAAGGAAGCTATGCACACCCCATAACGGCACCGGCGCTGGTACGGGGCGTGGGTGGAACGATAGGCGTCAATAAGAAAAAACGGGGTGAATCCGCGCGTGCGAACAAGCGAACAGCACATCGATACCGCCGCGTGGATGCAGGCCATCTTCAACCGCAGCGAACAGGGCGGGACGCGGAGGGAACGCACGCGGCTAGCGCTGCTGCGCGCAGGAATCGAGCTGATCGCCGAGGAACGAACCGACCTTTCCATCCTGGCGATCACCCAAAAGGCCGGGGTCTCCAACGGCAGCTTCTACAACTTCTTCCAAGACCGCAACCAGTTCTTCGACGCGGTGGCCGAATACGCGGTGAACCACCTGGCAATCATCTTTGACCTGGCCGATGCCACAGACCTAGACTCCATCGACGCGGCGGCGACGAACATCCGCATCCTAGCCTTCGCGCACCGACTGGTACCGACCCTGTCGAAATCCATCGTGCGGCGCTCCCCCAATTTCTACACAATGCCGAACGAGCTGGTGCGGCAGCTGCGCGAGCGAATCAGTGCGGGCGTGGAAGACGGCTCTTTCCACGTTGCCAGCACCGAATCCGCGGCGGCCGTCATTTTCGGCGCCTCCGCCATGCTGGGTCAGCGCCTGCACGAGGACCCTGAGTTGAATAGCCGGATCGCCGGGGATGATCTCGCGCTGGATCTGCTGCGCATGCTGGGGGTTTCAGAGCAGCGCGCCAAGCAGGCGATTGCGCGGCCGATCGACGATTACCTCATCCCCCCGCAATAGGATTCTGGCAGCAAGCCCCGGAAGCTTGTCGCGGCCCCGAGGCAGCTAGTCCTCCCGCGCCACGCCGAAGCCGAAGCGGTCGAGGAAACGGTCTTCCTCCCGGCGCGTGTCCCGCGAGTGCTTGGTGATCCAAGCGGTGATTTGCTCCTGCAGCTCTGGGGTCAGCGGCACGCGCACCAGGTCGGGTCCGAGGATCCTCTCCCAGGTCGGCACCATGATCCCACGGTAGTTATGGCCATGGCCTTCCGGCGCGCGCTTCGAGTTCAGCATGTCCATGGCGACCTGCCAGCCAGTGGTGAAGGGAATCCAGCGCAGCTTATCCACCACATCGCTGTGTTGCGTCGGTGGCGCGGGCACTCCCCGGGCGCCAGGTTCGCGCAGCCAGTCGGGTTCCTTCCAGAACAGTTCGGCATCCCACCACACGATCGCGTCGGACGCGTGCTGCACCACCGCCACCCGCGGGTGTTGCCAGGGTTGGCCGTATTCTTGGCCGCGCCAGTCCCGGTCCAGGTGGTCGGCATGGCTGATAAAGCGCACGTGGCGCCCCTGGTCGTACAGCGGAAGCCGTTCCGGCGAACCCTCGCTGCGCTTCTCTGTGAGGTCGCGGACAATTGTGGTGAAGCGTGGCGCGCCGGACAGCACCGCCCCGTCTACTTTCGCCAGCATGTCCTCCAGCCCGTCGAAAGCTGCGGCCGTGCCATACGCCCCCAGGGATTCGCCGGTCACAAACACCTTCGGCGCGTTCGGCATGCCTTCTAGCAGCTCAAACACGGCGTCAATAAGTAACTTCGCAGCGCGCACCGGGGTATCGCGGTCGAGCGCATAGGCGACGGGCGACTGCACATAGGAGTACTGCATCGTCACATTCGCGCAGTTACCGCCGGTGAGGAACTCGACGGTATCCAACTGCCAGTCCGGCACCCAACCCGTGCCGGTAGACGTGTGGATGACGATCGTCGAACGGTGCAGCGCGCCCGTCCGCAGCAGCTCGCGTTTTACCAGTTCAACGATACTTTCCAGCGTGCGTCCGGGGGCCAGGCCGCCGTAGATACGGATCGGCTCATGCACGTCATCCAGGCCCGTGACCGCGGTGATGTCGCGCGCCCGCGGACCGCCGCCGACCAGCACGCGCCCCTGCGCACCCAGCGCGATCCACCGTTCATGGGACCAGACGGAACCCGACCGCTCAGGCTCCCATGGTTGCTGATAACCCCAGTACACGCGCCGGTTTACAAGCTCGGCCTTCTCGTTAAATTTTTCTAGGAACTGCCGTAGCAGGATTTTTTCGGAGATGAGGTAGGTGATGACGCCCACCACCCCAGCAGCCACAGGCACAGCCACGGGGGCGGGGACGAACCGGCGAAGCGAATGCCTGGTGAGGTCGAAGCTGGACTGCAGCAACTCGCCGAGCAGCAGGAATGCGCCGTAGCCAAGCGTACTGACGGCGACCCCGACGAAGGCGGAGGGTGCGCCGAGGCGCTGGCTTTTCACCAGTGCCGCAGATTCACCTTGGCGCTTGTAGAAGCGGTAGGCCGCGGCGGCGGTGGCCAGGGTGAAGGCTCCGTGGATACCGCGGTAGGCCTCTCGGTAGCCGGGCTTGTTCACCAGTTCCCTTAGATCCAGGCCGAAGGCGCGGAAGGCCGGCAGGGCTGCGCTGGCGACGATGGTTCCGTTGAGGTGCCCCACTGCCTGGGACGTTGCTGCGTTGCCGGCGACGGCCCACCACGGGTGCGGTAGAAGCGAAGGTGAAAAGGCGTTCCACATGCCAATTTCCGCGCCGATGATGGCGAAGCCACGGCGGGGATCCAGGGCATGGCGCCTGTTCAGGCGCACACCGGGGAAAAGATTCGCATAAAGCTCGACCGCATTCGCGGCCGCATTAAAGGACAGGGAAAGCGCTGTTAAAGAAGCCCACTTCGCCCGGCGCCGTATAACCGGGATAATCCTTTGCCGTGTTGTACGCATGAAGATTTCAAGTATCACGCACCGCGCAGGGTGGCGTGGGTGACGTAGTACTCTTCGTAGTCCTGTAGCGAACGGGCTTTCTCGGTGAGACGAGCCATCACGGCCTCGCGGGCGCTGTCGTGGTCGTTGTAGAACTCCAGTGGGTCGCCGACGCGAACTTCCTCGCCACGTTCCACTAGCAGGTACGCCTTACCGTCAGGGCCGTCGATTGTCTGCGGCGTGCCGGTGAAGGGGTCGGTGTAGCGATACGTGGTAGTCATGCTGCTCATGAGTCGTGGGGCTCCCTGGATTGGGGTTTGGATTCGTCGAAGGGGCTGAATCGGATTTCTTTAATCCACAGTACTTGCAGCGGACGGGATACTACCACGCGGAACTAGAGCTTCCCCTCGGCCAAGACCGTCCCGCCCGGCGACTTGCTGCCCGCCATCGGTTCCTCGGTGACACGCACCATCATCGTGTCCGCTGGCAGTGGCATCCATACATTGTCGTGCGGGTCCTGGTCGATCACGCCGGCCGACCGGGCGGCACCGTGTTTATCGATAGACCAGACCTGAGCGCCCATGCCGTTCTTTAGCACTGGCGCACCGTTAACCATCGCGCCACCGGAATCCATCTGCTCAGATATCACCACGTCCAGCGTGGATCCATCCGCCTTCAGCGAAATGCTGCGCGCATCCCCCATCGCCATGATGGAGTGCATGTGGTCTTCCGCTTCCGCGCCCTGCATGAACGTTTCGGCGCCCCCGCCGTCCGACAATGCCTCCGGGGAGTCTCCCTGGCCGCCTTCGGCAGGCTGCTTTGCACCGTTCTCCGCCAAGCTGGAATCCTCGCCGGAGCTCCCCCACAATCCAGTGGTGGTGCCTACGATTCCTACGCCGGCCAGCAGCACGACCGCGGCGGCTGCGGCGAACCCAACGCGCGCAAATCCGCCGCGGGGCTTGATCGACTCGTCCTCGGCGGCGCTGGAATCCGCAGCCGCCTTGGCCAACGGCACAACGTTGCTTTCCTCGTTGTTTTCTTCGCTCTTTTCAGCGCTACCTTCACCCGGCGCGAACTGCGGAAACTTGCCCGAGGCGATCGCATCCATAATGTCTGATTTCAGCTTCGGCGAAGGCTCTACGGGTTCCGCCAGCCCGGCCAGGTCGGCTTCTAGTTCGCCAAAGTCCGGCTTTTCGTCTTTCATGAGGCACCCCCTTCCGCCAGTGCGTCGCGTTGTTCTTTAAGGATCTTCTCTAGCTTCCGAAGCCCATCGCGCACGCGCGTCTTCGCAGTTCCCAACGGTACGCCGGTGGTTTCCGCCAGTTCCGCGTGCGTCATATCGCCGAAATACGCCAGCAGAATCGCGGTTTTGTGCGGCTCGCCCATGATCTCCAGCGCGGTCCGCACGGCGTGGCGCTGCACGTTCCGTAACGCTTCGTCTTCCACGCTTTCTTTCTTTATGGACGCCACCAGGAACGCCTCTCGGTCATCCCTTTTCAGCGTGGAAATGGCACTTCGAACGCGATCAATGGCGCGGAGCCTCGTCCGGCGCAGAATCCAGGCTTTCGCCGACCCTTTTTCTGGGTCGAAGTCGCCCGCGTGTTGCCACACTTCGATGAATACCTCTTGGGCGACTTCCTCCGCCTGGGCTTGGTCCTTGAGGATGTGTACCGCGAGGCCTAGTACCTGCGGGGCAATGTCGTCGTAGAGGCGCGCGAAAGCTGCCGCATCACCCTGTTGGGTGAGCAGCATCAAGCTCTCGAGTGTTTCTCTATCGACTACTGCCACCGGTCTCATCGTAGTGCGTCACGCAGACTGCTTGTGCTTCGTCCAGTGACTAGACCTAGTGATTGTGCTTACCCTGCAGGTCCGGCATCATGCTTTCGTCGGTCTCCATCATGTTTTCCACCTTGTCTTCCATCTTGCCGTCCATCTTGTCGGACATCATGGCGCCGGACTCTTCCATCTTTTCCTCAGTCATATTTTCGCCGGTCATCTTATCGTCGCTCATCTTCTCTTCAGTCATCTTGCTTTCGCTGGTCATCTCGGAAGAGGAAGACGTTTCGGACTTATCGGCATCCTTGTTGTCCTCGCTGCACGCAACCAGACCCAGGCCCATCACACCGGTCAAAGCCACTGCAACGGCAGCGCGCCCGACGGAGAATCCGGTTGCACGGGTGTTGTTTCCACGGTTGGTCTTGCGAGTGTTCATTCTTAATTGCTCCTTCGGAATGGTCAGAGTGCACTTTTTGTGCAACATGCTTGGTTCACGCTGCCCCTTTCTAAGGCAGCTTCATGAGTACATACGAAGCCAACACCAACATCGGATTGGAAGTTTCTAAAGAAATTTTTCTCCAATCCATTTCCCGCAAGTGCTCCGTAGTCATTCACATAACTCGTTTGTAGGAGCGCCCCGGCGATGCACGCGGTGGGCGTCAATAAGAAAGAAGAAGGAGCACAAGAACATGGGATGGGACATCGTCCTGATTGGGTTGATCGGCGGGTTGGTGACGGGCATTTCGCCGTGCATCCTGCCGGTGCTGCCGATCGTGCTGGCGGTCAGCGCGGATAAGCGACGTAAGCCGTGGCTGGTGGCGACAGGTATTGGACTGAGCTTTACGCTGGTCACGCTGCTGGGAACACTGATCCTCAGCGCACTGGGGTTGCCGAAGGATCTGCTGCGCTGGGCGGGCGTGGTGCTGCTGGTGCTCGTGGGTGTGAGCATGCTGTGGCCCGCGCTGGGTGACCAGCTGGAACGGCCCTTCGCGCGGATCCGGATTCCAGGGTGGATCCAGCGGATTACGACGGGCGGCGGCTCCGGGTTCGGCATCGGTTTGGCGCTGGGTGCGGTGTATTCGCCCTGCGCAGGGCCGGTGCTAGCGGCAGTGACCGTGGCGGGCGCGACGGGACAGATCGGCTGGGGCAACGTGGTGCTGGCGGTCAGTTTCGCGGTCGGCGCCTGTACCCCTTTGTTCTTCTTCGCGCTGGCTGGCAAGCAGATCGGCACGCGGGCGGACTTCGTGCGTTCCCACCGCAAGGGCATCTCTTATGGCGCGGGCGCGCTGGTGATCGTGTTGGCAGTGGCGATTGCGTTCAACGCTCCGGCGGCGTTGCAGCGGGCGCTGCCGGATTGGACTTCAAGTGCCCAGGAGAAGTTCAACGCTTCCGACCGCACCCGGAACGCGTTGCAGCAGGCCAACGGCGGTAGCGCGGGTAACGCTGGCAACAGTGGCAGCGTAGGCGACGGCAGCCTGGAATCTTGCCGGACCGCTGCACCCGATAGGTTGCAGGACTGCGGACCGGTGCCGGCTTTCGCCGGCCTGGAGGGTTGGCAGAATACCGAAACGCCTGTGGACCCGCGCCATCCGGCGAAGGTGAACGGAAAGCAGAGCATCACCCTGGTGGACTTCTGGGCCTATGCCTGCATCAACTGCCAGCGCGCCAACGAGCACGTAACCAAGCTGTACGACCGATACCGGGATAGTGGACTGCAGGTGGTGGGCGTGCACGCCCCGGAGTACGCCTTCGAGCACGAGGCCTCCAACGTCGCCGCCGCCATCCGCGACCAGGGCATCCACTACCCCGTCGCGCAGGACAATAACTTCGCCACCTGGCGTGCCTTCAATAACCGCTACTGGCCTGCGCATTACCTGGTGGATCACACGGGCAAGGTTCGCCAGATCCACGAGGGCGAAGGCGCTTATGCGGAGACCGAACGCCTGGTCCGCGAGCTGCTGTCGGCGGCCAATCCGGGCATCGAGCTGCCTTCGCCGGTAGAGGAAGGTGGGGATTCTTCTCATGACGCCACCAGTTCCCGCCAGCGGAACCCCGAAACGTACTTGGGCACGCGGCGCGCGGAGTATTTTTCTAATCCCGCGGGTGAGTACAAGAACGGGACTCACGAGTTTGCGAAGGTGCAGCCGGAGGCGCTGCACTACAGCTTGGAGGGCAAGTGGGAGTTGGCGGAGCAGTCCATCCGCCCGGTCGACGAGCCGGCGGTGTTGCACCTGAACTACCAGGCCAGACGCGTGCAGCTGGTGGTCTCTGGCAGAGGTGAGATCACAGTGACCTACGGCGACGGCACGACCCGCCGCTTCCCCATCAACTCGGATGGCACGGTGGATATCCTGCGCGAACCCGAGCAGCAACAGGGTGAGTTGAGCGTGCGGGCTGGCAAGGGCGTGGAGCTCTACTCGTTGACGTTTGGGTAGTGCTGGCGGGATTTGCGGTACCCCGCAGACCTTTCGCTACAAGGCAGTCCGGCAGACAAGCGTTCGATTATCGAGTGACATACCGACTGGGATGTCGCACCCCGTCACTAAACTGAGTTCTACACCCACCGGAATGGAGGACTAGGACGTGGCCGTCAATTTCAACACCATTCGAGGCGTCGATCAGTGGGCTGATGCCTTCCCTGAGCAACTCCAACCACTTGATTCTGCTCAGCGTGCCGACCTCGCGGAAGCCCTAACCCTCGGAGTTCATGAGGGGTGGAAGCCTACTGCCGAAGATGTCCAAGCGCTCGCCGACCAGGCAGCTGGAAAGCGACCCGAGTTAACCATGCAGGACTGCTTGGAGGCTGCGAAAGAATCTGCAAAATCCGAATGACTTCTGTCTGATCTAGATGACATCGCCGTCGAATTCGAAGGGCAACACCATGCGAAATCACCGGCGACGAGGCTGCGCTAGAAGTTATCGAATCCAGCGGCTACGGTGACCGCGAGCGTGCCAAGTGCCTAGCCGTCTCCTCAAGGATTCCGACTTTGCATCAAACTGAGAATCAAAGTGTCAAACTCTGAACGAAAGTGCGACTTTCAACGAGTCGTTTCATAGTTTCATTCACACTTAGACTCCAACCGCTACTCGCGGCTGTAAACCGTCGCTTTTCGTCCCTGACCCCCGACCATGGACACGTATCCCTGTGCGAGGAGTGGATCAAGGGCGTAGCGGACCTGCGCAGGAGACAGACTCGTCCTATCCTGCAACTCCTTCATTGTCGCTGATCCGTTCAAGCCAATGGCTTCATAAACTTTAGGAACGTTCTTTCCCAAGGATCGTAGAATCTGCTCGTCCGTGCTCTTACGACGCGCCTTATCGCCAGAACCGGTCTCCTCTCCGACGGCGTAATAGACGCCGTCTTCGTAATTAAGGAACCCATTATCCGAGAGCTGATCAAGCATCCGTCGACATGCTCTCTCGCCCAACGGGGCGTACATCTGCACGATGCGCTGCCGCGTCGCCCCGCCCTGACTACGTAGATTCACCAGTAGATCTTCTTCAATCGGAACGAGACGCCGCTTTCCTTGTCGTTGCAGATCCTCGAGCCATTTATCCTCGATCTCACTGAAACGTGAACCGCGGGGAAATAACACTTTAAACGTGACACCGGTATCGATGAACTGCGGCTTTGGCAAACGAGCCTCCCTCGTAGCAGTGAGAATCTCTTGAATTCCACCACCTTCACCCTCGATGACGCGCTCACCATCCGGCGTCCTTAGATAGCGTGCAATCTCATAAAGCCGCTTGTTTACAGGGGCTTTGGTCAGCTCCGGGCTTTCCAGCTGGGATGCGGATAATCCACGCAAACCACCCGGGCTGACCACTACAAGCATCTTCTCCGTAATTCGAACCTCTACTTTATTGCCCACCTCCACGGATGGCCCCAGATCCCGGTGAACCAGGGCATTCGCCAGCACCTCTCGGATAGCCGAAGGCGGAAACTCCGGTTCATCGACAAGATGGCCAATTTCCGTATACCTGCTCACCGTGTCCGAGTTTTGCCTAATCCAGTTCATAATCTCCACAAGCATCACCGGCAGTGGACCTTCAATCTCCTTGAGATTTTTATGGCGCCCCATTCCATCACCTCGAGCCAACCTCACCGCGACAGTTGCGCCAAGAGCAGGTTCAACTGACTGAGGCAGATAACCGAGCGCATACAGACCTCCCAAACGAAGATTGCCCTGGTTATCAGTTACGTTAGAAATTTGGAGCAACTGCGAGTCATCGTCAATCCTGGATAGGCGAGTTCTAGACTGGCGCACCGATTCGATAAAGCTCCTTAGCACCTCGCCATCGAGCACACCAGTATCGGTTCCATGAACAATCTGAAAATCGAAGTGCGTTTGTTGGCTAGCCGTTAGCGCAGAGAGCTCTAGCATCTTTAGATCGTTAGAGTTCATCTGATAATCGCCGTCAGCTTGACGCAGGTACGCCTTGTTCTTGAACCTTGCCGGTTTCTCTGTCGGTGTCAACGGTGTGACTTCCACCACCAAAACGTGTTTTCCGTCAATAATGTGGTGAAAGAACTCAAGCTGCGGGGCCGGCTTCACTGAAGACCGGCTGACCGATGCGATCGCCTTCTGCATTTCCGCTGGGTTTTCAATACCGGTGACTTCAAAACCTTTTCGCTCGCTAACGCCAAGAATGATCGCGCCAGCTTGCGGCATATTGGCGAATGCGCATAGCGTCTCACCGATGTTCTCCGGAACACCTCCTGCCGCGGTTTTACATTCAACAAGAGTCGTGTCGTCCCCGAAGGCACGGAGCTCCCTGATCATTTCCGCAAGACGTTCGGCATTCCAACTCATGATGATCAGTCTAGATCACTTTTCACACTTTCACTACCTGCTCATTCACAGTTTGAACCTCAAAGTGTGAATTAAAGTGTGAAATAGCTAGCAGTTTCACACTTTGATTTATGAGTTTGGACTTTAACCCTTAACCCGAAAGCGCTCTGGACACCACAGATACAAGAAGGGTTAATAGACAAAAGGGATGCGGACGAAGGTTACAGCACGTGCATATTGCCATAAATCTGCTCATCTCGTGAGCTGGCGGAATCTAGTCGATGTAGATGTTATTGACGAACGAGACTGGCTTGGAAAGCAAGAGAATATTAAAACACTCCACTGCAAACCAAAAGGTTAAACTGGCGAAA
>NZ_KV799235.1:0-13294 GCF_001809885.1 Corynebacterium sp. HMSC058E07 | reverse complement strand
TGCACCTGGGAGGGTGTGGGAGAGTAAGTCACTGCCGGCATTAAAACTAGAGATTAAGGGAGTGTGTACGTTTTACGCGTATACACTCCCTTTTTTTATGCCCTATTTTCCCCATTTTCCAGTCCTAATCGGCATTGGTAAAGTCACCCCTATGAACGCGCAGTCGGCTAATACGGGTCCCCTCCAACGCTGGCTGCTCTTAGCCACCGTCGGCGTAGGCATCACCATCATTACGCTCGACAACACCATTCTGTACACAGCACTCCCTAGTCTCGTCGAGGATCTTGGCGCGACCAGCACGCAACAGCTCTGGATCGTCAATATCTACGCGATCGTCATCGCCGGCCTACTTCTCGGGACCGGCACGCTCGGGGACAAGATCGGTCACCGGCGGATGTTCATTGCAGGCCTTATCATCTTCGGATGCGCCTCGCTGCTGGCGGCCTTTGCGCCAAGCGCCGCGATGCTCATTCTTGGCCGAGCCTTGCTTGCCGTGGGAGGCGCTACGATGATGCCGTCCACGCTATCGTTGATCCGGCTTACCTTCACCAATCCCGCAGAGTTGAACCTGGCCATCGGCATATGGGGCAGCTTGTCCACTGTCTCTGCAACCCTCGGCCCCATCGTCGGCGGGCTATTGCTGGAAGCGTACTGGTGGGGCTCTTGTTTCCTCGTTAACGTCCCGCTGGTGATCGCAGCCCTTGTCGCGGTGCCTTTTGTGGCCCCGCCCGACCGTGCAAACCCGGACAAGCACTGGGATTTCAGTTCCTCCGTCTACGCGATGATCACCCTGGTCAGTGCGGTGATGCTCATCAAGGAAGGCACGCATGCTCCGCAGAATTGGCCAATCATCGGCGTGGCTGCCGTACTGCTCGTCCTCGCTGGCTGGGCCTTTACGCGGCGTCAAGAAGGGTTAGAACAACCCCTCATCACCCTCGACATTTTCCGCTACCCCGCGTTCCGCTGCGGCGCTTTGGGAGCCGCCCTGTCAATGTTCGCCCTCGCGGGGCTGCAGTACGTCATCACGCAGAAGCTGCAGCTCGCGGACGGTCTATCCCCCCTGCGTTCCGGTGTGTACGTGACTTTCGCGGCCATGGGTGCTCTGGCCACATCGATCTACGCCGGCGCGCGCCTGGCGCAGTTCGGCATTCGCCGCCTGATCGCCGGAGGGTTCGGCGTAGCCACGATCGGTGCGGCGATCGTGTGCCTTTATGGTTTTTGGGGTTGGACGCCCATTCTTCTCAGCGGCCTATTTATCAAGGGCATGGGGCTGGGCGCGGTGATGGCCGTAGCTTCCATCGCAATGATCTCTGGCGTGCCCAGCCACCGGGCAGGCATGGCCTCCTCAGTGGAGGAAGTCAGCTACGAATTCGGATCTCTGACCTCGATTGCCGTTCTAGGCAGCTTGGTGACGGCACTGTATTCGGCACTGGTTGTTCTGCCGGCCGGCGCGCCCGAGTCGGCGGGGGAGAGCCTGCACTCTGCCGTGCACATCGCGCACTCCACCGAAGCTAGCTGGACTGAACCTTTGCTCGCCGCTGCGGGTACGGCCTACTCACATGCCTTCGCCCTGGTTTCCGGGTTGGTCGTGGTCGTGCTGGCGGCGGGTTCCCTCTACACGGCTCGGATCCTGCGGGGCGTTACCGTAAAGCTGGAAGATTAAAGCTAGAAGTTGCTGATGAACTTTCGCTGCTGGCCAGTCAACGGGTCGGGGAAGTGGAGCTCCTTGGCGATGAGCCCCATGGGAGCGCTAAAGTCCTCGTCCTCCGCGTAAACCGGCCGGGGTGTAGGGGCGTCCATGCTAAACAGCGCTGCGTCCGTGAGCTCGGTGTAGAGAGGATCGTTCAGAATCGGCAGACCAAGCGAGCGCAGGACGACACGCAGCTGGTGGGTCTTGCCGGTGTGTGGCTCGAGGCGCCAAACCAGAACGTCGAGGCCGTCGCGGCACTCCGTGCGCAGTCCAGAGACCACGGTGAGCGCATTGGGAGGGCCATCGGTGAGGATGGTGCTGAGATGCCCACGTGTTTTGGACATGCTGTGTTCCAGGCGCCAGGGGCGCTCCGGCGTGGGTGGATCCCACGAACGCCAATCGGCCAGAGGGGCGATCGGGGCGAAGGGAGCCTCGTTGGGCAGGGGAGTGAGCGCCTCGTAGACCTTGTGGGGGATACGGCGCTCGAACATCGTCTGGTAGGCGCCGCGGACCTCCGGGCGGGCGGTCATCAGCAGCACGCCACGGGTGTGGCGATCGAGGCGATGGGAAGGGGAGAGCTCTGGGATGCCGAGCTGAACGCGAGCCTTCACTAGCGCAGTTTCCGTGATGTGCTGGCCACGCGGGAGGGTCGCCAGGAAAGGGGGTTTATCAATGACGACAATGTCTCGGTCCTGGTGCAGCACCGTGATCTCGCCGGGGACGGGGCGCTCCGGGGCTGGGCGACGATAGAAGTTAATGAAGCTTCCCGGGCGTAGGACGTCATCCGGGGCGATGGGGGCGCCGGAATCCAGGCAGACTTCCCCTGCAGCAAAGCGATCTAAAACAGCACTAAAATCATCATCTTTTGCGCGGTGACGCTGGGAAGAAATGAGGTGCCACAAAAAATCTTTTGCCACCCACGGCGTGTCGGTAGCTGGGGGAACAAGGATCCGCGTAGGATTTAAGCCCCTTTTTACTGGTAAAGGTCCCATCAATCCGTTATGCTACCCGGCATGGATATTGCTGCAATTACCGGTTCCCTGTCTAACCTGTTCAAGAGCGAGCTGGGCGGTGTTCTGCTGAACATCTTCCGCACGCTGCTGGAGTTCTTCTCCCCGTCCAACGCCCCTGCTGCTGACGACGTTCCGCTGCCGGACACCACTCGTCGCTAATCATCTGATCAACTACACCGACCACACTCACTGACCAACTACACCGACCATTCACGAATCACTCACAAGGTGCCTGATATGTCCCGAAAATAGGGGCGAATCAGGCACCTTCCTGCATTCATTACTGCTTTTCAGGATAATGGGAAGTGTTGAAGGACAAATCGAATAATGCCCTGCAAGGAAGGATCATTTCCCATGGCTACCACGAGCGATAAGGAAATCATCGTTGCGGTTGACGGTTCCGATGCCAGCAACGAAGCCGTTAGGTGGGCAGCGAACGCAGCCCTCAAGCGCAAGCAGCCGTTGAAGCTGGTCAGCGCCTACACCATGCCGCAATTCATGTACGCCGACGGGATGGTGCCCCCGCAGGAACTCTACGACGAGCTCGAAAGCGAGGCCGTCGACAAAATCGAAAACGCCCACAAGATCGTCAGCGATTTCAGTGAAGAGGTTGAGGTCAGCTACCTGGTGAAGGAAGGCGCCCCGATCGATACGCTGCTGGATCTATCCACCACCGCGGAGATGATCGTCATGGGTTCCCGTGGCCTCGGTGGCCTGTCCGGCCTGGTCATGGGCTCCGTTTCCAGCGCCGTGGTCTCCCACGCCGACTGCCCGGTTGTGGTGGTCCGCAAGGATAACGACGTGACCGCGGAAAACAAGTACGGTCCCGTCGTGGTGGGCGTGGACGGCTCCGAGGTATCGCGTCAGGCGCTGCGTATCGCTTTCCGCGAGGCCGAGGCGCGTGGTGCCCTGCTGCGTGCAATCCACTCCTGGACCGATTCCCAGATCCACACCTCCTACGTCGGCCTGGTCGATGCTCAGAACCAGATGGATCGCATGATCGTCGAGCGTCAGGACATGATGGAGGACGAGCTGAAGGACCTCATCAAGGAGTTCCCCAGCGTGCAGGTTGAGGAGATCGTGGAGCGCGAGCGCCCAGTGCAGTCCCTCACCGAGGCCGCCAAGGACGCTCAGCTGCTGGTCGTCGGCTCCCACGGCCGCGGCGGATTCAAAGGAATGCTGCTGGGATCTACCTCCCGCACCTTGCTGCAGTACTCCCCGTGCCCGCTGATGGTTGTACGCCCAAAGGACAGCAAGAAGCGCTAGGGAATAAACTACAAGTCCTGTAGGGTTCTGGTGGCCCTGCAGGATTTTGTAGACTTAAGCAAGTAAACAAACCTGAAAAGCAGCCATGCAGAGAAGGAGACAAGTGGATGGCAACGGCAGACGATCAATCCCGGGAGTCGGGATCCGCGGCCACCTCTGATTCTTCCGCCGGCGCACGCGACGGGGCGTCCATAAAAAAGACGAGCGCCAAAACCGCCACAAAATCTACCAAGAAGGCAGCGAAGAAAACGGCGAAGAAGGCAACCAAGCAGGCTGCTCGCTCCGGTCGCCGTAACCGCCCTGGCCCTCGGCAACGCCTGCTGGCCAGCGCCACGAACCTCTTTACCACCCAGGGAATCCGCGTAATCGGCATCGACCGCATTCTGCGCGACGCGGACGTGGCGAAAGCCAGCCTGTACTCGCTCTTCGGGTCGAAGGACAATCTGGTGGTTGCCTACCTGCGGGAGCTCGACCAGAAATGGCGCGACGACTGGCACACGCTGGCTGACCCGCGCGAAAGCCCCGAGGATCGCATCATTGCCTTCTTTGACCTGTGCATTCAGCAGGAACCGGATAACAACTTCCGCGGCTCGCACTTCCAAAACGCGGCCAGCGAATACCCGCGCCCAGAGACGGATTCGGAACAGCGTATCCGCGACGCGGCGATGGACTACCGGCGCTGGTGCCGCGACACGATGGCCGAGCTGCTGACCGAGCGCTTCGGCTATGCGTCCCAGACCTTGGCCGACCAGCTGATGGTGTTCATGGACGGTGGTCTTAACGGTGCGAAAATGTCGCGCAATACTGTGCCTCTGGAAACCGCACGCGGATTGGCGAAGCAACTGCTGCTCACCGCGCCGATGAGCTACAACATTTAGCTCTCGGAAGGCTCCTCGGGGGAGTCCGCCGTAGCCTGCTTCTTCGCCTTGCGACCCGCCTTCTTTTTCTTCTTAGATTCGATGCGGTTGACCTTCATCCTCTGGTGGTGCTCCAGGAACTCCTCCGTGTAGGGAATCTTTCGGTCCAGATGGCGCTGCAGGGTGATTGTCTGCGTGGCGGTCCATAGGTTATTGCCTACCCAGTAGATCATCAGCGCGACCGGGCCCACCGCGCCTAGGGCGATGGTGAACGGCGCGATCAGCACAACCGGGCCGATCAGCCACATCATCTTCAGCAAGCCGCGAGCCAACACAGAGTTGTGGTCGACCGTGCGGTAATTGCGGTACATGGAATAGGCCCAGTTAGAGGTGGTGAAAATTGCGGCCAGAATGGCCATAGGGAACACTACCCAAAAGACCTGTTCCATCGTGGTGTGGATTTCTGCAAATTGCTCATCCGACATTTGCACATAGGCCGCCAGAGGAACCCCGAAGAGCTTTGCGGAAAGCAATGACTGTACTTCTTCGGCATTGAGTGGGCCGAAGCCATTGACCGCCGCCTTGACCTCCGGATCCGGACTGGTGACGTGGATCAGCATGCGGTACAGGCCCAGCAAAACAGGAAGCTGAACCAGCGCAGGAATGCAACCATCCGAAAATCGGTATTCGTGTTCCTTTTGTAGTTCGCGGCGCTTCCTAGCCAGCTCCTTACGGGTCTCGGGATCCTTCCCGCTGTATTCCTGCTCTAGTCGATAGACCTTCGGGCGGATATTCACCAGAATGCGGCTGGAATACGACTGCCGGTAGACGAAGGGCAAAAGCAAACCACGCACAGTGACAATAAGAAGAATTAGTGCCAACAGCCACGACTGCGCAGCATCCCAACCGAAGATATCAGCAAAAAGATAGTGCCAAGCCTTCAAGAAAAGCGCAACGGGATACTCGACGATCTTCATGCAGAGGAGCTTACCCGCCAACCAGGTACCTTGCGGGATATGGAGGGGCATTACTAATGCCAGATTGGGAAGCATAAGAAACGGGGAAACGTAGTACGATGTGTCGCATGGGACGACACCGGAAGGCAGCGAGAACGAGCAAGCGACTCGATCCAATTAGCGTAATCGGTGAACTCCTTATTACTTTCGGCGTGATTGCGCTGCTATTTGGATTCTGGGACGTCTTTTGGACCGATATCCAGTCCGGCCGCGAACAAGCCGCCGTTGCCCGGGAGCTAGATAACCAATGGGATGACAAGAATCCCCGCCCGCTGACTGAGCCGGCGGAGGGCGCGGCGTTTGCCCGGCTCTACATCCCCTCTTTCGGATCGGACTTCAACTTTTCCATCGTCAAGGGCGTGGCCGACGACGATCTGAACAAGGGGCCGGGCCACTACGAGGACAGCCAAGCCCCGGGAAAGCCGGGCAACTTCGCCATGGCGGGCCACCGTGTGGGGCGCGGTTCCCCCTTCAATGACCTTGGCCTGCTGAACACCTGCGATGCCGTGGTCGTGGAGACCGCAGGCACCTGGAACATCTACCGTGTGCTGCCTATCGACGCCGCCCCCGGAAACCGGAAGGCGGAGGCCGAAAAATGCATGCCCCCCGAGCTGGCGCAGAAGATCTCCAGCGGCGAATACGCGGGCGTCAATGGCCGATACATCACCACCCCCAGCGACATTAACGTGATCAACCCCGTCCCAGGACAACAGCGTATCGAGGTGCGCCCGGGGGATGCGGGGCTGCTGACAATGACGACGTGCCACCCGCAGTTCTCCAATAAGGAGCGCATGATCGTCCACGCGGCACTTGTCCGCTCCGAGCCGAAGAAGGCCGGTAGTACACCTAAAGAGCTGACGGAGGGAGCCTAAATGTACGCGATGCTGTGGCGCAACCTGCCAGGCCCGTGGTGGGTGAAGCTATTTATCGTCCTGGTTCTGCTGGTGGGCATCTTCTTCCTGCTGATGGAAGTCGTTTTCCCCTGGGTGGGGCCGATGATGCCGTGGACGGACGTGGGGGTCTCGGAGGGGGCGCTGCGCATCGCGGACGCGCAAAGGGCGCTGGGGCTTTAGCAGCTAGAGCTTCAGGTTCTTGATCGTCTCTTCGGCGATCTTCTGCGCCTTCACGGACTGTTCCTGGGCGGTAGTCACCACCACTGCCGTTTCGTCCTTCCACACGGCGTACACGGCACCAGTTTTACCGTCACCGCCACGGCGCCCGCCGCTCCATCCCTTTGGCTCTAGCGCCTTCAGGGTTGAATCGATTGGTGCGGCGTGGTCGACTACCGCAATTGCGTCGGAGTTCGTGCGCATGTGGCGCACCATCACCGTTGCCTGCGGGTAGTCCTCGTAGGACCAGAACACGCAGGCCGGGGGGTCGAAGCGTTCATCCGTACCGGTGCCGGTGAGGCGCTGGCCGTTAGTATTCTGCAGCCAGTCGCCGTCCAGGTAGGGGCAGACCTCCTGGCCGCCCTGGCCTACCTTTTCCGGGGTTGCCTCAATCGGCAGTTCCGTCCCCTTGACGGGGTCGACGGTGCGCTCCGTAGAGGAGGTGGCGCTGTCTGCCGGACCGTTCCCCGAGTTATCCCCACAGGCGCTCAGGCTAAATGCCATTGCGGTCGCTGCTACCAGCGTAAGGGGTGCCCTTTTTGCTTTGTGACGCCCCAGTATCGGATTCCTCAGATCTCCCATAAAACCGAAAATACCCTAGACGGTGATTTCTTTACTGTCCCTGGGCCTTTTCAAACTTCTCGATAACATCGGCGGAAATGCGTCCGCGCTCGGAGACCTCGATGTTGTTTTCCCTAGCCCATTCGCGGATCATCCGGTTGCGCTCCGGATTAGCGCTGCGGGAAGCCACACGACGACCGGCTACACCGGCGCGGGTCTTGCGGCGGGCGACCTTGATGAAAGGCTCCAGAGCCTTATCAAATGCCTCGCGGTTCTTTGCGGACAGATCCAGCGTGTAATCAACGCCATTCAGGCTGAAATCGACGACGTTGACCTGATCCTCAGCCAATGGAGTATCGTCCAGGTCGTCAAAGAATTGGGTAATTTCGCGGCGTGCCATCAGTGCATTCCCTTCTTTTAAGGATTGTTAATGTTCTGATACTTAGTGTAGTAACTGAGCGACAGATTGCAATGCAATGTATTGCATAATCTTTATTGAATATGAAAAGTGCTGGAAACGGGGCGTCGATAAAAGATATATCGACATAAAAAATACCCCCAGGGGGTGACCTGGAGGCATTTGCTTAAAGCGCTTAAAAGGCTTTAAGTGGGCAGCTTTTAGCGAGCAGAGTGATCAGCCGGGTTGATTCGCACGTTGGAGGTGTGGATTCCCTCGCCCCACTTCGCGCTGGCTGCCTTGGCAAAGTGCAGCGGCTGGTTCGGCTTCAGCTTGCCGTCCGGGCCCAGCGCCATCCAGTTTGCGTCCACCGCATCCTTCGTCACGCGCACAACGGTGTAGCCGTGGGAATCGAAGTCCAGGTACTTCACGTGGCGGTTCATGTTGGTAAAGGCGTACTCCACAGTGTGGGACAGCGCGTTATCCTCCGGCAGCTTGAGGATGTCGTCGATGTTGGAGGAGGTTACGGAGGTGCAGACGATCTCCACACCTGCAACACCACCGCGCGGGTAGGTTCCCGGGGCAGCGGGAATGTCGCAGGCCCAGGAAGAGTGAATGTCGCCGGTCAGCCACACGGTGTTGCGGATGTTGTTATCCAGCAGGTACTTGGTCACGCGACGACGCTCGGCGGCATAGCCATCCCACTGATCCAGGTTGTACGGCATGCCTTCCTCCGGCAGACCCAGCAGCTGGGTGACGGCCTTGGTGGCCTCCGGATCCAGCGGCGGGATCAGAACCGGGCTGATCATGACGGAGTTGCCGATGAAGTTCCAACGGGCGGAAGAGGTAGACAGCTTCTTGGTCAGCCAACCGAACTGCTCCGAACCCAGCATGGTGCGGGACTTGTCGTCGGTCTTACGTGCAGAGGTAAAGCCGGGCTTTTCGTTGCGGTAGGTGCGCAGGTCCAGCATGTTCAGCTCGACCAGGTTGCCGAAGGACAGGTTGCGGTAAATGTGGCCCTTCTCGGACAGCGGGGTAGCGCGGATCGGCAGCCACTCAAGGTAGGCCTGCATCGCGTTGTTGCGGCGGGCGATGAAGTCGCCCTCCTTGTCCGGCTGGTGGTTCTCCGCGCCGTTGGACCAGGTGTCGTTGGCGACCTCGTGGTCATCCCAGGTGACGATCCACGGGCAGGAAGCGTGTGCGGCCTGCAGATCCTTGTCGGTGTGGTGCAGGGCGTAGCGCTGGCGGTAGTCGGCCAGGGACTTGATCTCGTTAGCCGGTTCGTGCAGGCGAACCGAACCGGTCTTACCGGTGTACTCGCCGCGCGGGTACTCGTAAATGTAATCGCCGACGTGCAGGGCGTAGTCGATATCGCCGCGCTTAGCCATGTCATGGTAGGCGCTGAAGTATCCAGCCTCCCAGTTAGAGCAGCTAAACAGGGCGAAGCGGAGCTCGGAAACGTCCGCGCCCTTGGCCGGTGCGGTGCGGGTCTTGCCCACGGGGGAAGTCTGGCCCTTGCGTGGGCCGTCGATGGTGATGAAGCGGTAGAAGTAGCCGGTGAAAGGCTTCAAGCCGCGGGCTTCGACCTTCACGGTCATGTCGCGGGAAGGTTCTGCCTTCGCGGTGCCGGAGGTGACGACTGCGGTGAACTTGCTATCGGTGGCGACCTCCCACTTCACGGTGGTGGTCTGCCCTTTTTCCAGGCCGGGGTAGTCGTTCTCGTTGGAGGTAACGCGGGTCCACAGCAGCACACTATCCGGGTACGGGTCGCCGGAGGCCACGCCGTGCTGGAATGCTTCCTTGCCCATCTTCATATTGATCGGCGGGTTGGCCGGCTTGGAGGAGCCCAATGGGCTGGCCGAAGCGGCGGAGTTAGCTGCGATAGAGCCGATTCCGACTGCGGCGGCACCGGCGGCGCCAGTCTGCAGAACCTGGCGGCGGGTAAACTGCCCGGACTGAGCCGGGGTGGAATTTTCCGTGGGGTTGTTCGTCATGGATTTATAAAACCATGTTCATTCAGGTTTTGCTTGGCGAACGCCCCCCGTCTTCTGGGGTCTGGCTCAGCTTTAGTCGCGCCCTATTTAGTCGCGCTTAGCCTTAATCTGCGCTTCGACCAGATCCAGCTCGTTGGACACAGAGCGCAGCACGCGCTTGCCCTGGTCCTCGTTCATCGAGCGGGAATTCTCGACCGCATTATCCAGATCATCCATGCGCTCGGAAATATCCTTGGCAAATCCCGAGGGCAGCCCCTTATCCAGAGACTGGCGGATGCGATTGATGCGAGCCTGCTGCAGGCCGCCGTCGCCAGGGAACTGGGCAGTGGCCTTGGTGGCCAGGCCGCTGCGGCGGGCAGTAGCGCCGTTCGTGGCCTCCTGCAGCGCGGTCACACCGCGGTAGAACAGCGGAATGGCAAAAGGAGCGGCAACGCGGGCAGCCCCCGCAATACGCAGCACGTTCTTGGAGTTGAAGCGCCCGGCCTTGATTTGCTCCAGCGAGGCCTTCGCCATCTTCTCGTTGTGCTTGCGCTGTGCCTTGATCTCCTTGGCATCCATCTTGCGCACCTGCTTAGCAGTCTTTCGCAGGTAGGCCTCCTTGCGCTTCTCCAGCTTCGAGTCGGCCTTCACCTGAGCCTTGGCCCGAACCTTCGCGGCCTTTTCGACGGCTTTCTTTTCCTGACGGCGCTTGCGCATACCGCTGAGCAGTCCCATGTCACTCCGATGCGTATTGATCTGTCTTACTGTTCAACCAGATTACTTAAGAAACATCTTTACTGTACGCGCTTCACCTTACTTCGACACCCGGGCAGGTCGCCATGGAGGTGCCAGCCACGGTGCGTTCACGTCCGGCCGACGCGCTAGGCTTAGAAACTATTGTGAGCTTGCCTGAAGATCTTCCGCCTCTCAGCCCCAGCGATTGCGTGGGCTGCCGCCACCGGGCGGTACTTCGGCGCGGGGCAAAGGCGCAGCGGCTGGAGGTACAGCGGCCAGAGGTACAGCGGCCGCGGCTACACATTCCGCAGGATCTAGAGGCCTATGTGGAGGCCGTACAGCACCGGGCGAACGCCGAGATCCGCCGCAATCTGGTTTTTCAGCTCCTCCCGACCAAGCCGCGGATCGGGGATAAGTTGTTCCCCAGCCGCGTGGACATCGACCCGACCGATCGGGATACTGCCGTGGAGCAGACCCTGGAGGCTTTGGCTTCGGGCGCGCGGCTGATCACCCGCCCCGTCCTAGCGGAGGGGCCCTTCCGTGTGGAGTTGGATCTTCTGGTGCGCGCGGATCAGGGCAAAGGCGTGGACGAGTTCATGCAGTACATCCCGGTCGCCATTTCCTCTCATTCCGTGGCGCGCCGGGCGAAGGCAACGCAGCTCGCGGATTGCCGAGTGGCGGACATCAACGCGTTGGGTTTGGCCGTGCCGGCGCCGACTGATTATCGCCATCGCGCGGTGGCTGGGGATGCGCAGAAGATCGCTATGGCCCACGTTGTACTGCAGCAATGGGGTTTTGCCGCCAACACCGTGGCGCTGATTGGTCGCGCTGGGCCGGGGAAGCCACGCTGTTTCTTTTTTGACGCCCCCTCCGTGCTCCCTGGCCTTTACGCTGCGTTGGAGGAGCCGATTCCCTCCACCCCGCGGCGGATTAAAGAGTGCCGGACCTGCGAATTCCATAATCACTGCCGTGCCCAGTTGCTTCAGGCGCAAGAAATCAGTCTGCTGCTGCCAGGTGATAAGGCTCGCACGTGGCGGGAAAAGGGTATCGAGACCCTGCCGCAATTGGCTGCACAGAGCAGCGGGGAACAGCCCCAGTTGGCGCAGGCATGGATGGACGGGCAGGTCGCTTTACGCAGGCCGAAGAACCGCTGGTTCGAGGCGCCGGAGTTGTGGGGTGGAGCGCCCCGGAGGGTAGGCGAGACCGCAGGGGCGGCCACTGACCAGCGGGATTGGGTGGAAATCGACGTGGACATGGAGGCTCACCCGAACCGCGGCACGTTCCTCTGGGGCACTTTCGACGGCTCCCGGTACATAGGATTCGGGGATTTCAGTCGGGACGGCGATGAAGGGCTGCACGTTGCCGAGTTCTGGCAATGGCTGCAAGCACAGAAGGATCAGGCACTGGCGGAGGAAAAGAACTTCCAGGTCTGGGTGTATGCCGCGCAGGGGGAGAACTATTGGTTGCGCCACGCCGCCGAGCGCTACGGCGGGCGCAGCTACGAGGTTCCGGGCACGAGTGCGCGCGTCACGATGCCCACGCTGGCGGAGGTCAATGCCTTTATCACCTCCGAACACTGGTGCGACTGCTTTAGCCTGGTGAAAAAGGCTCTGGCGGCCACGGATTCTCTAGGGCTGAAGACAGTCGCCCCGCTGGCTGGCTTCGAGTTCAGCCAGGCGGGCATCAACGGCAAAGCGGCAGTGGAACTGTTCGAGCAGGCCATCGGCGGATCCCGCACCACCGCCCAAGCTGCCCGGCGTAAGCTGGAGCGCTACAACGCCGACGATTGTGTGGCAACGTCAGCGGTTCGCGCGTGGCTGCGCAGAGGCGCGCCGGGACTGCGGGAACTGCGGCGTCAATAAAAACAGCGGCGACAACAAACAGCAGAGAGGGCACAAAGGACATGACGAACTTCTTCGATCGCATCCTGGCGCTCAACAGCCAGGGGCCTTTCCGAGCCGAAAGAGTAGGGCCGGATGACGCGCTGAAGGGCGGCCGCACGCCCGTGTTGGTGGACCCGCAGCCCAATGCGGTGCTGGGCACGGCACTGACCGGGCTGGAAGACAAGTACTGGGAAGGGAAGCTGGAACGACCTGCGCAGATAGTGCTGGGGCTGGGGTGCTTCTGGGGTGTGGAGCGCATGTTTTGGGGCGTGGATGGGGTGTGGGGAACCTCCGTGGGCTACGCCGGCGGATATACCCCGAACCCCACCTACCGCGAGGTCTGCACCGGGCGCACCGGGCACGCCGAAGTTGTGCGGATCGTTTTCGACGAAGCAGCCGTGAGCCTGGAGCAGCTGCTGCAGATCGCGTTTGAAAACCACGACCCGACACAGGGTGACCGGCAGGGCAACGACGTGGGAACCCAGTACCGTTCCTGCGTCTACACACAAGATGCCGAGCAGCTCGGGCGCGTGCAGCGAGCTATCGAGGGCTGGCAGCAGCGCTTCACCGACGCGGGCTTTGGGGCCATCACCACCGAGGTTGCCGAGCTGGCGAACATCGGCGATGGGCATTACTACTTGGCCGAGGACGAGCACCAGCAGTACCTACACAAGCACCCCGACGGGTATTGCAACCACGGTTCCAATGGCGTGAGTTGCCCCGTCGGGGTGCTGGGGGACTAGCTGCCGAAGCTAGCTAGGGTGTGTTATGTCCATAGGGTTTTTGGACATGGA
>NZ_KV799234.1:0-447 GCF_001809885.1 Corynebacterium sp. HMSC058E07 | reverse complement strand
CGTAGTTCAATTTGATGAGGTGCTGGATTTCCATCTGCATCATTCACCCAGTCCAATACATAAATTTGGACGTCTGTGTCTCCTGTCCATGGTATCGGAAGATAATGTCCTACGTTTGCTCTTTTCAATTCGATTTGATTATTCCCATCGAGCTCTACGATGTCTGAAATCAAGAGTCCTCGTTCGTCAAGGTCAAGCTGTTTGTGGAAATCGGGGTGTCCTATACACCGAGGTTCATCAATAAGAATTGTAGTCTTGAATGTTGATGAAAAGTCGGGCGACCCGATTAAGAATGCATTGGTTGCGTTCGCAAAAGTGAACGATTCGTTCCAAGTTGGTTCGCCCATATTCTCTGGGTTAGATCCCCAAAACCCTAGTACAAAATCGCTGGCTTGCAACATAGCGTGATAGATCATTTAGTTGGTGCTCCTAGTTCAAGATAGGATT
>NZ_KV799233.1:0-688 GCF_001809885.1 Corynebacterium sp. HMSC058E07 | reverse complement strand
CTGAAGTGTCCCAGGTTTTGTTCCGTTTGAGTAGATGGGAAAATCTGGAACATGCCAAGAAAATTTGACCAGGATGCGAAGGACCGTGTGGTCCGTCTTGTCGAGGACCGCATCTTGGCGGAAAACATGTCGATGCAAGCCGCGTGCCAGGCAGTTGCTCCAAAGTTGGGGGTGTCATGGCACACGGCTCGTCAATGGACCCAACAGGCCCGCCGTGCGGGAAACATCCCAGAACCCGTGCCTGAAGATCTGGCCGCCGAAAACGCGAGGCTTCGCCGTGAAAATCAAGAGCTACGCGACACCAATGAACTTTTAAAGGCTGCCTCGGCTTTTTTCGCGTCGGAACTCGACCCACAACGTCGGAAATGATCCGGTTCATCGATGAATACCGGAATCGTTTCTCTGTCGAGTTCATCTGTAAGACGTTGAAGGATAACCGGGCTGGTGGGTTCATCACCTCGCGTGGGTATCGCCAGTCCAGGGCCCGTGGATTAAGTGCTCGCCGTCTTCGTGATGCTGTGCTGGTTGAACGCATTGGTGCTATTCATCGGGATAATTACGGTGTCTACGGTGTGCGGAAAATGTGGCATGCTCTTCATCGTGACGGAATCGATATCGGTCGTGAACAAACCGCGCGGCTGATGCGTCTAGCCGGTGTATCAGGCAAAGGCAAAGGCCGCTCGCCTAT
>NZ_KV799232.1:0-457 GCF_001809885.1 Corynebacterium sp. HMSC058E07 | reverse complement strand
AGCACACACATTGTGTTGAACATCGGCTAATTAGTACCGGTCACCTCCATCACTCACATGACTTCCAGATCCGGCCTATCAACCCCATAATCTATAGGGAACCTCAAAAGAAACCTCATCTCAGAACAGGCTTCCCGCTTAGATGCTTTCAGCGGTTATCCCTCCCATACGTAGCCAACCAGCCATGCCACGGGCGTGACAACTGGCCCACCAGAGGTATGTCCGTCCCGGTCCTCTCGTACTAGGGACAGCCTTCTTCAAGTTTCAACGCGCACGGCGGATAGAGACCGAACTGTCTCACGACGTTCTAAACCCAGCTCGCGTGCCGCTTTAATGGGCGAACAGCCCAACCCTTGGGACCTACTCCAGCCCCAGGATGCGACGAGCCGACATCGAGGTGCCAAACCATCCCGTCGATATGGACTCTTGGGGAAGATCAGCCTGTTATCCCCGGGGT
>NZ_KV799231.1:0-32202 GCF_001809885.1 Corynebacterium sp. HMSC058E07 | reverse complement strand
CGAGCGGACACACTTTTTGCTACTTAACCCCAGAATCATGGCTTTCATGACTGTATCGAGGCACGAAAAAACCAGTGGACGCATTGACTGCGTCCACTGGATCTTTAAGCTCTGTGCGGGTCTCCGCCGAAAGCTATGTCGAATGCTGGTGAAGGCTTAGGCCTCGACAGCCTCGTTCTCGACGATGTTCACCACGCGACGACGGCGCTTGGTAGCGAACTGTACGGCGCCGGCCTTCAGGGCGAACAGAGTGTCGTCGCCACCGCGACCGACGTTCTCACCCGGGTGGAAAGAGGTACCACGCTGGCGGATCAGGATCTCGCCGGCCTTGACCTGCTGGCCGCCGAAGCGCTTCACACCGAGACGCTTGGACTCGGAGTCACGGCCGTTGTTGGAGCTAGATGCACCCTTCTTGTGTGCCATTTGTCTCTCCCTCCTTAAGGAAGATTATTGAAGTGTCTCGGTAGTTTACTTGATACCGGTGACCTTCAGAACCGTGAGGCTCTGACGGTGGCCGAAGCGGCGCTTGTAACCGGTCTTGTTGCGGTAGTGCATACCACGGATCTTCGGTCCGCGGACGTGCTCTACGATCTCAGCGTTGACGTTGACAGATGCCAGCTTGTCACCGGTGGTGACGTTTGCGCCATCGACGACGAGAACCGGGGTGAGAGCCACGGACGAACCCGGCTCACCCTCGATCTTCTCGACCTTGACGAGGTCACCTTCGGCAACCTTGTACTGCTTTCCGCCGGTCTTGACGATCGCGTACATGTAGGGCTACCCCTTTAATTTCTCTAATCGGCTCAGGCAGCCCCCTGCGGGAAGGAAGCATCCTGACTGTTACTTTTGCTTAGCTGCGTCCGTTCCCCCGAAACTCAGGACTTACCGCGAGAACGCATCTTGCTGTTGAAGATGTATTCACGCAGTCCCCGGCGACGCGCGCGTTAAAGCTGGTCACCGGCGGAACGAACAGCGACTGGTTAAGACTACCCGGTCAGGGGGCTAAAAACCAAATCCCTTTTCTTTCGCCACGAACTAGTTCTTCTTACGAACAACGCGGCGGCGACGGCCTCGCGAGCGAGGATTCTGAGCACCCGATTCCGCACCGGCATCGCGGCCACGATCACCGCCGCCATCGTTACCACTACCACCGTTGCCACTGCCCTCGAAGTCTTGGCTGCCCTGGAAGTCCTCCCGTCGCGGAGCGAAGTCGGACTTTGAGTTACCGCGCGTGCGGCGCTTGCGGCGAGGAGACTCGTCGAACTGACGTTTCGCTTCCTCGTAGCTGGAAGGCTGGTCGTCGGAAACGTGGGCGTCCTTAACTGAAGAACGAGAAGATCGACCCGCATCCGCGCCAGTCGACGCCGAGCGAACTACACGGCGACGGCGGCGACGCTTCGCCGGAGTCTCAGTGCGTTCGGACTTCTCAGCGCGTTCCGGTTTCTCGGCGTGATCGGCTGCAGAGGGCTCGTCCGGATCCTCCTGCGCGGACCGCTTCCGGGCGCTGGCAACGATGCTGTTGATGTCCTCGGTGGCTTGGCTGGCGTGCGGGTTGCCGCGGCGCACGACACGGCGCCGCACGCGACGACGGCCGGTGCCCTGCTCGTTAGCTCCCTGCTCCTTGGCATTCTGCTCGCTGGCTCCCTGCTCGTGCTGCGGCGCCCGCTGGTTGCCCTGGTCACGCCGGTTGTCCTGCTTTTCCTCGCGGCGCTTGTCGTCTTGGTGCCTATCCTCGCGGCGCTTGTCTTCCTGACGCTTGTCTTCCTGACGCCTATCGTCGCGGCGCTTACCCTGGTTCTTCGCCTGCTGGCGCTCCTTGCGTCGGCCGTGATCGCGGCGCGGCTCCGGATCCTGCTGCTCGACAGGGTCCGGGTGCATGATGAAGCCGCGGCCGTCGCAGGCCTCACACGGGGTGGAGAAGGTCTCCAGCAGACCGGTGCCCAAACGCTTGCGGGTCAGCTGCACCAAGCCCAGCGAGGTCACCTCGCCCAGCTTGTGGCGGGTACGGTCGCGCCCCAGGAATTCCGATAGGCGGCGCAGCACCAGGTCCTGGTTTTGCTGCAGCAGCATGTCGATGAAGTCCACCACGATCATGCCGCCGATGTCGCGCAGACGGAGCTGGCGCACGATCTCCTCGGCCGCTTCCAGGTTGTTCTCGGTAACCGTGGCCTCCAGGTTGCCACCGCTGCCGACGAAGGAGCCGGTGTTCACATCGATGACCGTCATGGCCTCGGTGTGGTCGATGATCAGGTAGCCACCCGAGGGCAGCCACACCTTGCGGGCCATTGCCTTTTCCAGCTGCTGGTCCAGGTCCAGCGGCGCGAAGGCATCCTGGCCGTCGTGCTTGCCCCGGTTCCACTTGTGCACCCGGTCCATCAGCTCCGGAGAGGTCCGTCCCAGGTAGTCGCGGACGACCTGCCAGGACTTATCGCCGTCGATGATCAACTCGGAGAAGTCCGCATTGAAGACGTCGCGCACGACTTGGATCAGCATGTTCGGCTCTTCGTAGAGCGTCACCGGCTTGGAGCCCTTGGAGTTGCGCTCCTTGTTCTCCAGCTTCTGGATCTCCTCCCAGCGCTTTTGCAGGCGCTGGACGTCTTCGGTGATCTGCTCTTCCGTGGCGTTCTCCGCAGCGGTGCGGATGATCGCGCCGCCGTCGCCGGTGATCACTTCGCCGAGGATGTCCTTCAGGCGCTTGCGCTCACCGACGGGCAGCTTGCGGGAAATGCCCGCGGTCGTACCTGCCGGGAAGAACACCAGGTAGCGGCCTGCGAAGCTGATGCGGTTGGTCAGGCGGGCACCCTTGTGCCCGATCGGGTCCTTCAGCACCTGCACCAGGATCTGGTCGCCGGGGCGCAGTGCCTGGTCGATCTTGCGGCTCTTGGAATGCAGGTGCGGCGAACGCCAATCCATCTCACCTGCGTACAGCACTGCGTTGCGGCCAGTGCCAATGTCCACAAAGGCTGCTTCCATGCTGCCCAGCACGTTCTGCACACGGCCGAGGTACACGTTGCCGATCAGCGACTGGTGCGTCGCATCCGCGACGAAGTGTTCGACCAGCTGACCGTCCTCCACCACGCCGACCTGCGTCAACATGCCCTTGTCGTCGGTGCGCTGCGAGTCGCGGACGATCATGGTGCGCTCGACGGACTCACGGCGTGCCAGGAACTCGGCACGGGTGATGGCCTTGTAGTTCCGGTCGCGGTTTCTTGCACGCCAGCGGCGCTGCGATTCAAGGCGGGTGGAGCCCTTCATCTTCACCGGCTCATCCACCATGTCGTCGGTGGAGCGCTCGGCAGGGTGCAGGTCCTCGGGCGCGATCGCCTTCTGGTGTTCCTGTTTATTGTCTTGCCCTTCGCCCTTTTCTTCTGACGCCCGCTCCTCCGCCTGGCGCACGCTTCCCACACGGCGCACGACTCGGCGGACCCGGCGCCGACGAACTGGTTTCTGCTCGGAGCCTTCAGCCTCAGCCTTTTCTGGCTTGGCCTGCTCAGCCTGCTTGGACTGCTTAGGCTCCGCGTTCTTGGCGGTCTTCTTCACCGCGCGCTTCGTCGTCCGCTTCGCGGTGCGCTTGGAAGTCCGCTTAGAGGGCTTCTCCCCCGCCTTGTCCTCGGGCATCTCCGCTGGTTGCTCCGCTAGCTGCTCTGCTGGCTGCTCGACAGTTGTCGCAGTTTCCTTGTCAGAAACCTCTTCGGCAGGTTGTTCTGCTGCCTTCTTTGTCTGCCTCTTCGAGGTCTTCTTGGCTGCCTTCTTTGTTGCCTTCTTGGCAGTCTTTTTCGCAGGCTTCTCTGCCTGTTTCTTCGCAGCCTTCTTGTCTGCCTGAGCTGGTTTATCGGTGGAACTAAGGGCGTCCAGAACAGAAAAGACCTGCGCCTGAGTCAGCGACGAAGCCGTCTTCTTTCCCTCAATTCCATGGTCCGCCAGTACGCCCAGGAAATCCGTCGCGCGGATCCCCAACTGCTTGGCAATGGTGTGGACGCGGACCTTCTCCCCCACACTTCCTCGATCAATTTTCGCAGCCTGAGCTGCAATTTCCGGGCTGATGGTCGCCACGAAATCTCCTTTTAAAGTCTTCAAAGTTTGCTCGATCGCAATGCCGCATCATCGTTGTGGGCATCCGATCTGCACCCATTGTCTCATATCCACCCGACAGTGCAGCGAACGCGCCGAAACCGGCTGTTACGCTAGTCGCTATGCCAACCCCCACGCAGCCCCCTAGAGCTTTCGACCATGCGGTTCTGACGGACGTAGCCAACAGCATGAAGCCGAACAAAGGCGCCCAGTTCGCCTTGTCTATCGTGTTTGCAGCAATAATGCTGATCCTGTGTTCGCCGCTAAACGGTCCGCTGCCCGCACTGGGGATCCTCGTCACCGCCATCGTGGCTTGCGTGGTGTGGTGGCGCTACCTGCGACGGGGCGGCGTGCGCGGGAACGACTACTCCCCCATGAAGACGGACGTCGAGGCCGCCCGCACCCCCTTCAGCTGGAAGGAGGAAGGTCGCCTCGTGCTGTTGCTGGGGTTGGTTTTCGGACTATCCCAGGTCGCGTCGATGGTTGTTGGCAGCGGTCGGTGGGCCTACGCAGGTGTTGCCGCACTCATTACCGTGGGGGTTGCCTACTGGGTTATTTCTTTTGACGCCTGGCGCCCCGCCCGCTACACCACCCCAGAAAAGCTTGATCGGGACATCAAGATTGAAACCCCCGTGGAGTGGCTGCACGCATTTCTTTACTGCCGCCGCTGCGTGCCGGGCGGGCTGCAGATGCTCAGCGACAGGCTGAAGGAGGATCTAGCGCACTACGGCTGGACCGCGAAAGAGGCAGACGAGGCTCTGAACAAACTGGTCAAGCAGGGAAATGCGGTGAAGATCCGCGAGCTGCGCTCCGCCGATGGTGCGCTGAACTGGGTAACACTGACGGAAGAAGGTTCACAGAAATTCCAGCAGCGCTACGGCGGATAATGCGCCGGATAATACCGAGGCTGCGACCAAGCACGCACCCCCTTTAACACGCAACACGCAAAAACCGCGGACGCGATGCGCCCGCGGTCTATTTGTCTAAATTTTTACAGGTTCGGGAACCAGATGCCGATCTCGCGCTCAGCGGACTCCGGGGAGTCGGAGCCGTGGACAACGTTCTCACCAACGGTCAGTGCGAAGTCGCCGCGGATGGTGCCCGGGGTGGCCTTCTCGACCGGGTGAGTGCCGCCGGCCAGCTGACGCCAAGCAGCGATAGCAGACTCGCCCTCAACGATGCCTGCAACCAGCGGAGCGGAGGTGATGAAGTCCACCAGCTCGCCGAAGAAAGGCTTGTCGGCATGCTCAGCGTAGTGCTTCTCCGCGGTCTCGCGGTCAGCGGTGCGCAGGTCCAGCTCGACGAGCTTCAGACCCTTCTTTTCGATGCGAGAGATAATTTCGCCCACGTGGCCGTTCTTCACGCCGTCGGGCTTGATCAGAATGAGAGTGCGTTCAGTCATGCCAGCAATTCTACACGTGGCGTCACGGCGCTACAGCGCCGCAACACCCTGGCGCTACAGCGCCACAACACCCTAGCGCCGCAGCGCCGCAGCACCCCACTGCTACACGCGACCGCGCACCTGGTCCATCAAGGCATACGCGCGGTCACCCGGGCACGCCGTTGCCGTGGATACGTCGCCCCAGTCGCGGTGGCCGGTAATCGTCCGGCGGGTCACGTTCAGGCGGGCTGCGTTGTTGACGTAGCGCACGCTGCCGCGCGGATCCAGGCCTAGACCGTGGCACAGGTGGCGTAGGACGCGCACGAGGGAATCGATGGCAGCGGGGGTCGGGCTTTGCGTCATAAAGTTACCCAGCAAGCACACACCAATGTTGCCGTCGTTTGCGTTGTACACGTGCCCTGCGGTCACGGACATCGGCGTACCTCCCAGGCTGCCGGACTGGAACACCGCCTGGCCATCCGTGCCGGTGGTGCGGCCCTGGAACACGGTGCCGTCCGGGGCGATCAGCAGGTGGTAGCCGATATCGCCCCAGCCGCGCCCACCATTCGCGCTGGAGGCGTGGAAGGCATAGATACTGCGGACGTTCGCGGCATAATCGCCGTTGGCTGGGGTGGCCATGGCGGTGTGGTGCACGGTGATGAGTTGCGCGCGGGTGAAGCGGGGCGTCCACCCCATCAGTGATTCGTTGGCGCCCCATTCGCGACGGGAAACAACGCGCAGGCCGTCGATCACGTTCGCGCCACCGCCGATGCCACCGCCTGGGGCGGGCAGCCCCGGAATTGCCAAGCCACTAGACGCCAGGATTCCAGCAATGGTTCCCGCCAGCGCCAGCGAGCCGACCACACCCGCAGCACCGGTCTCCAGGCTGCTCTGCAGATCAGCCGGATCCTTGGGGAGACCAGGCGCGGAATAGGGTGCGATGCCCGCGCCGAAAATCTTCTCTTCCTCCCCCTTTGGAGCCTCCACGACGTGCAGGAATACCCGGGTCGCCGGATCGTTGAGGTCGGCGGGCAGCCACACCTCGGTAGCCCCTTCCGGCAGGTTCACTGGGTCGGACTTCAGGGCGGAATCGTCGCCCTCGCGGTCGTGCGCCTCGGGGTGCACCACGCGATCTTCCGTGCGCCCGCCCGCGAACTCAAAGCGGAGCGTCGCCGTGGTCTCCTCTGTCGCCGCGGGCGGAAAGGTAATCGTCAGGTACCCGGTGCCTCCGGGAAGCTGTCCCTTCTGGTTGACGCCGATTCCCGTCGCCGTAAATTCTGCTAACTGGCCAGGGTTGGCTGGGTTGGCAGGGTTGGCTGGGTCGGTGGGGCTGGCGGCGTTGTCAGCGGAGGAAAAGACCCCCATATTGTTGCGGTTGGCGAAGAGGAGGGTGCCACCTACGGCGGCTCCAAGGGCGGTGGATGAGCGGAAAAATGCACGGCGCGTCAACGTCATGATGCGCATATTAAGACACATTCGGGGGTAGCGGGCACATCACCCCCCTTTCCGGGGTATCCCCTGGTCGCCGTTACTGATGTTAAAGCAGTGGCGAATGTGGCGTCATAAAGATTACTCAGTGGGGGTAGCCGGACGGCGCACGTTCCCTTCCTCATCGAGGTGCTGTGAAGGCAGCAGACCGCGCTCCATCCGGCGCAGCAGGTTCGAGCGAAGGTGGTAAACGTACCACCAGCACAGCGCGAAGATCACGCCCATCGCACCCATCGCCGGGTGCACAATGAACCCCGCAACGGCCAGTACCTGCAGACCGATGTTCAGCCAATCCGCCCATTTGAGCTTCTGCAGGAAAGCCGCCACGATCATGGCAGCGCCCAGTCCGATGACGTAAACCATGTTGAAGGTTGTGGCGGAGGCGCCGGCGTCCACCCGCGTAATCACGGTGAGAACCAGCAGGATCACGATGGCCTCCATGATGTGGGTGCCTGCCATCACTCCGCGCAGGCCCTTCAGGGGATCGTTCGCGGGAGCCTGGCCTGGGCCTAGCGGGCCGTATTCGACCTGCTTCCCCACCTGCTTGCCAGCCTGGTTGTCGGCCCGTTTGCCAGCCCCAGTGCGGTTGTGCGGGTTCTGTGCCACGATCGTGCAGCTCCTTGCTAGTTCTGCTAATTCTTCCGGATTGAATACTTCTTTCGGCGCCTGTGCCAGTGCCAGTGTGCCCGTGTGCGCTACGCCGGTTCCTTGCCAAACAGCGTACGGGCCTCCCCAGCCGTCACAACGGAGCCGGTAATCAGCACGCCCGCGCCCGACAGCACACCATCTTCGTCGTCTTCGGCCAGCTGAGTGGCTAGCTCCACGGCGCCGGGAAGGTTAGCTGCCACGTGCACGCGCTCCTCGCCGAAGGCATCGCGCGCGTACTCGGCCAACACATCGACGGGCAGGACGCGCGGGGAATTCACTTCCGTCACCACAACCTCGTCCAACACAGGCTCCAGAGCGGCCAGGATACCGCGGGCGTCCTTGTCCCCCAGCACGCCGATCACGCCGACAAGCCTGCGGAACTCGAAGTCGCGGTCGATGGCCGCAGCCAGGGCCTTGGCTCCGTGCGGATTGTGGGAAGCGTCGATGAACACGCTCGGGGTGGAACGCACGCGCTCTAGTCGGCCGGGCGAGGCAACGGAGGCGAAGCCCTGGCGCACAATGTCCACGTCCAGCTTCCGATCTGCCCCGGCACCAAAGAAGGCTTCAACGGCCGCCAGCGCCACAGCCGCATTGCGCGCCTGGTGCTCGCCGGATAGGGGCAGGAAGATGTCCTCGTATTCCCCGGCCAAGCCGCGGATGGTCAGGCTCTGCCCACCCACTGCGATCTGGCTGGACACCACACCGAATTCGCTACCCGCACGGGCAACCGCGGAATCCTTGGCGACCGCTTCTTCCAGGATCACGCGCATCGCTTCGGGTTCTTGCTCGGCGACGATAGTCACGTTATCCGGCGGGGTCAGCAGGTCATCGGCGTCCCAGCGAGCCTTGATGATGCCCGCCTTCTCGCCCGCGATCTGCTCCAACGTGTCGCCCAGGTAGTCCGTGTGATCCAGCCCTATCGGGGTGATCACGGCAACGTCGGAGTTCACCACGTTCGTCGCGTCCCAGCGCCCGCCCATGCCGGTCTCCACCACGGCGACGTCCACCGGCGCATCGGCGAAGGCCGCGTAAGCCATGGCCACCAGCACCTCGAACTTGCTCATCTGCGGGCCGCCTTCGGCCTGACTCTTCGCGTCCACCATCTCCACCATCGGCTGGATGTCGCGCCAGGTGTCCACGTAGTCGCGCGGGTGCAGCGGCTTGCCATCGATGGCGATGCGTTCGGTGACGATCTGCAGGTGCGGGCTGGTAGTCCGCCCGGTGCGGCGGTGGAACGCGCGCATCAGCGATTCGATCATCCGCACCACGGAGGTCTTGCCGTTCGTACCCGCCACGTGAATCACGGGGAACGCGCGCTCTGGGTGACCAAGCAGGTCCATCAGCATTTCCACCCGCTCGAGCGTCGGGTCGATCTTCGTCTCTGGCCACCGCAGGTTCAGTTCCGCGTCAACCTCGGCCAGGGCGGCCAGGTCCTCGGGCGTAATGGGCCTTTCTTTTGGTGACGCCACCTCAGCCTCATCCGACCCCACGCCGTCGATAGGCAGGGCCAGGCCTGCCTCGTCGAGGGTTACCTCTTCCGGGTAGCTATCCCCGAGCTTGTCGTCGGTGGTTTTATCGTCGGTCATGCCTTCGGCAGACCTTCCAGTCGGGCGGTGATGCGATCGAATTCCTCCTGCGCAACGCGCTGACGCTCGCGGATTCCCTCGACAACCTTCTCCGGCGCCTTGGCTAGGAAGTTCTCGTTACCCAGCTTCTTCGCTGCGTTGTCCAGCTCCTTCTGCGCTGCCGCGAGGTCCTTCTCCAGACGCTTGCGCTCCGCGGCCACGTCTACGGTGCCGGAGGTATCCAGCTTCACCGCGATGGTGGCCTGGGACAGGCGCACCTCGATGGACGCGGTCTCAGCGAAGTCTTCGGCCGGGGTTTCCAGGCGCACCAGCGAACGCACGGCGTCCTCGAAGTCGGCCAGGTCGGCGGCAGCGAAGTCCAGGGCAGCGGGCACCTTCTGGGAGGGCTTCACGCCCTGGTCGCTGCGGAAGCGACGCAGCTCGGTGACCAGCTTGTCCACGTCAGCCATGCGGCGCACCGCGTCGGCGTCAGTCTCCACCCCACCGTTGGTCAAATCGGCGGTCGGCCAGGCGGCAGTGACCAGGGATTCGGAGTAGCCCTCTTCCCCAGCGGTCAGTGCCTTCCACAGAGTCTCGGTGACGAAAGGCATGGCGGGGTGCAGCAGGCGCAGCACTGCGTCCAGCACGCGCCCCAGCACGATCTGGGTGCTGATGCCCCGCTGGATCTGCTCCTCGGTAGCGCTGTCCCAATCGCGCGGGATCTGCACCTTCGCGATCTCCAGGTACCAGTCGCAGAACTCGCCCCAGGCGAAGCGGTACAGGTTTTCGTTCGCCAGGGAGAACTCGTAGCGGTCCAAAGCGTCGTCCACCAGCTGGCGGACTTCCTCCAGGCGGTCCAGGATCCAGCGGTCAGCATCCGTCAGCGTCTCGCGGGCTGGCAGCTCACCGACGTGCGCTCCGTTCATGAGGGCGAACTTGGTGGCGTTGTACAGCTTGGTGGCGAAATTGCGGGAAGACTGTGCGGCATCCTCACCCACCGGCAGGTCGGAGCCCGGGTTGGCGCCACGCGCCAGGGTGAAGCGCAGCGCATCCGCACCATAGTCGCTCACCCAATCCATAGGGTCGATGCCGTTGCCTAGGGACTTGGACATCTTGCGGCCGTGCTCGTCGCGCACCAGGCCGTGCAGGAAAATGTCCTTGAATGGGATCTGCGGGCGTCCGTCCTTGCCCGTGCCCAGCACCTCGGTGGTGTGCTTGGAGGCGAAGGTGGCGAACATCATCATGCGGGCAACCCAGAAGAACAGGATGTCGTAGCCGGTCACCAGCACGCTGGTGGGATAGAACTTCTCCAGCTCCGGGGTCTTCTCCGGCCAGCCCATCGTAGAGAACGGCCACAGGGCGGAGCTGAACCAAGTATCCAGCACGTCCTCGTCCTGGCGCCAACCCTCACCCGTCGGGGGTTCATCGTCCGGTCCGCAGCACACGATCTCGTCGTTCGGGCCGTACCAGATTGGGATGCGGTGGCCCCACCACAGCTGGCGGGAAATGCACCAGTCGTGCATGTCGTCCACCCAGTCAAACCAGCGCGGTTCCTGGGAGGCCGGGTGGATCACCGAGTCGCCAGAGCGAATCGCATCGCCGGACATCTTCGCCAGCTCGTCAACCTTGACGAACCACTGCTCGGACAGGCGCGGCTCCACGGCCTCCTTGGAACGCTCGGAGTGGCCCACGCTGTGGACGTAGGGGAACTTGCGGGCCACGATGCGCCCCTGCTCCTCCAGCGCCAGGCGGATCTTCTCGCGCGCCTCGTAGCGCTCCATCCCGTCGAACTCCGTGCCGGTGTTCGCGATGTGGCCGGTCTCGTCCATGATCACCGGCATCGGCAGGTCGTGGCGCTGGCCCAATGCGAAGTCGTTCGGGTCGTGCGCCGGGGTGATCTTCACGGCACCAGTACCGAACTCCGGGTCGACGTAGTCGTCGGCCACCACAACCATCTGGCGATCTGGCAGGAACGGGTGCGGCAAGGTCTTGCCCACCAGTTCCGCGTAGCGCTCGTCCTCCGGGTGCACGGCAACGGCCACGTCGCCCAGCATCGTCTCCACACGGGTGGTCGCCACGATCACATGGGGCTCGGAATCGTCCAGGGAGCCGTAGCGGATACTCACCAGCTCGCCCTCGTCGTCGGAATAAACGACCTCGATGTCGGAAATAGCAGTCTGCAGCACCGGGGACCAGTTCACCATGCGATTCGCCCGGTAGATCAGGCCGGCGTCAAAAAGCTCCTTGAACATGGTCTGCACCGCGCGGGACAGGCCATCGTCCAGAGTGAAGCGCTCGCGCGACCAATCCACCGAGTCACCGATGGCGCGCATCTGGCGCTGGATCACGCCACCGTACTGGTCCTTCCACTCCCAGACCTTGTCCACGAAGGCCTCGCGGCCATAGTCGAAGCGATCCTTGCCCTCGGTTTCCTTCAGGTTGGCCTCGACCTTCGTCTGGGTGGCAATACCCGCGTGGTCGGAGCCCGGCAGCCACAGGACCTCGAAGCCCTGCATGCGCTTGCGGCGGGCCATCGCATCCATCAGGGTGTGGTCCAGTGCGTGGCCCATGTGCAGCTGGCCGGTCACGTTCGGCGGCGGCAGCACAATGCTAAAAGGTGGCTTATCGCTGGCCGGGTCGGCCTTGAAGTAGCCGGAATCCACCCACCCCTGGTACAGGTTTTCCTCTACCGCGGCGGGGTCCCATGCCGCGGGAAGCTGTGCCGAGCGGTCAGCACCAATCTGGTTAGAGCCATTTGCCTTAGAACTGGAGTCACTCACGCTTGCCCAGTCTAGTAGACGGCCCGGACTAGCTGTACAACCCCGCCTACATCTCGCGCGCTTACATCTCCAGCGCCGCCCGCAGCACACCGGCGGCTTCGTCCAACGCCCGCGCGGCACCATGCCACACTCCCGAAGAATTCACGAAGGGGTGGATCAGGCCGGGGTGGCGTCGGAAAGAAACAGGAACCCCTGCCTGGCGCAGCTTGTCCGCATAGGCCGCGCCCTCGTCACGCAGAGGATCGAACCCGGCGACGGCTACATATGCCGGAGCGACCCCACTCACATCATCAGCCAGCAGCGGGGACACGTCCGGATCCTGGCGCTGCGCCTCGTCGGTGAGGTACTGGTCGCGGTACCACCGCATGTGCGCATGGGTCAGGAAGTAGCCCTTGGCGAACTCCTTGTGGCTAGGCGTATCCATCTGCGCGAGGTTCGTGACCGGCACAAATAGCAGCTGAGCCCGCGGCTGCTCCTGCCCTTGCCGCTTCCGGCGCAGGCACACCACGGCGGCCAGGTTGCCTCCCGCAGAGTCGCCGCCGATGGCCACCTTTTTCTTATCGACGCCCCTCACTTCACCCGCCATCGCGGCCTCCACAACGGCACAGCAGTCATCCGGCGCGGCGGGGAAAGGATGCTCCGGGGCCAAGCGATAATCCACGGCCAGCACCGCCACACGGGCGCTTTCGCACAGCCAGCGGCAGGTCGAATCGTGCGAGTCGAGGGAGCCAACCACCCAGCCGCCACCGTGGAAGTACACCAGGGTCGGCAGGTCCTGGTCGGGTGTCACAGCACCGGTTGGCCGGTAGTGGCGCACCCGCACGCCGCGGATCTGCTCCTCCACCACCGAACCAACCGGCCTGACGCGCCCACCGGCCATGTAGGCAGCGTCTTCCACTACTGCGCGGGTTTCCGCGACAGGCTGATGGGAATAGTCCGCGGGGTGCATCAAGTCGGTGACCAGGCTGGAGGCGCGAACGTCAGCGTCCAGCCTGTCGCCGTCAGAGTTCGTGCGAGTGCCGAGTACCCGCAGCAGGGTTTCGGGAATGTTGGGCAATACCCACCCGGCGCGGGCGGACAGCTGATTAAACAGAGAGTGCTGGCGGTGCTGGGAGTGGATCGGAGCTGTGGTTTCAGTTGGTGAGTTCATGCCATACATAAAAGCACCCGACCAGGTGGCCGGGTGGCGGTATGGGCAAAAAAGTTTCTAGTTGAAAACTAGAGGTTTGCTAGCGGCTAGTTAAAGGCTAATTAGCGGCTCAGTTACAGCAGGCCAGCTTCCACGACCGCTGCCTTTTCCTCCTGCAGTTCCTTCACGTTTGCGTCGATGCGCTCCTGCTGCGCCGGGCTGATCTCCAGTCCCTGCACGATCTCCCACTCGCCGTTGACGGAGCGGCAGGGGAAGGAGAACACGAGGCCTTCCGGGATCCCATAGGAACCATCGGAGGGCAGAGCGACGGAAACCCAGTTGCCCTCGGCAGTGCCGTTCACCCAGTCGCGCATGTGATCCAGCGCGCCGTTGGCGGCGGAGGCTGCGGAGGAACGGCCGCGCACCTCAATGATCTCCGCGCCGCGCTTAGCTACGCGCGGGATGAACTCGTCGTTCACCCATGCTGCGTCCAGCTTGTCGGCGATCTTCTCGCCATTCAGCGTCAGCTCCGTGACGTCCGGGAACTGGGTGGCGGAGTGGTTGCCCCAGACGATCATGTTCTTCAGGTCGCGGACAGCCACGCCCAGCTTCTCCGCCACCTGAGCCAGGCCGCGGTTGTGGTCCAGGCGAGTCAGGGCGGTGATGCGGCGGGGATCCAACCCCTCGGCGTGGGCGGCGACGATCGCGGCGTTGGTGTTTGCCGGGTTGCCGACCACGATAACGCGCACGTCGTCGGCAGCGTGCTCGGCAATGGCTTTGCCCTGGGGGCCGAAGATCTTGCCGTTGGCGGCCAGCAGGTCGGCGCGCTCCTCGCCCTTCTGGCGCGGCTTCGCACCGACCAGGAACACCGCGTTGGCGTCCTTGAAGCCCTCGTTGATGTCGGTGGTGATGGTGACCTCGCCCAGCAGTGGGTAGGCGCAGTCGGCCAGCTCCAGTGCCACGCCACGTGCAGCCTGCACACCGTGCTCGGTCTCCAGCAGTCGGAGGTTCACCACCCGGTCGCCGAAGACTTCACCCTTGGCGATGCGGAACAGCAGGGAGTAGCCAATCTGGCCACCCGCACCCGTAACGGTGACGGTGACGGCGTTCTGGTTGTTAGTGGTCACGCTGGGCTCCTTTGAAAGCAGGTTTCTCAGATTATTTTTAAACCGCTTCCCACTGTAATGACCCTCCCGTTGACCTGCATGGCACGGCAGGTCAGGCTCCGCACCCTAGGGCGTAGCTTGCCATTCCTCGCCTTTCCCACCACCCCCGATCGCACCCTCAGTTACTGCACATCGCTGCAGGTTAACCCGGTGGGTAGATAAACTACTTTGGTGCAAAATAAGCCCCACCTCCCCGCTTCTGCGGCCTGGTATGCGCTGAGCGATCAGCAGTACATCCGGGCCATGAACGCCGCCGTGACCATCGCCGTGCGGGTCGGTGCTGCCTTTACTTCCCAGCACTTGGCCACCATCGCCCGGGTTGCCCGCGTGTCGGCAACGTGCGATCTGCTCGCCTCCCCCAGCCGGCTCTATGAGGAAGCTCTGCGTTATGCGCACTCTTCCATTTGGCCCGTGCCGCTGAACGGCTATGACAACCCGGAGATGGACCGCTCCCCCGTCCGCGAGATGCGTAACCTCGTCGGCGCTACCTATACCCGCTTCGCCACGCACCCGGAATCTGTGCGCTTGATTGTGGCCGAAAATCTTCTGGGCGACCCGGAGCTGGTGCACCGCGTAGGCGTGCTGGAGGATTCGCCTGTCGTGCTGCACATCGATCGTGTTCTGATGCGTGGCCACGACATTGGCGCGTTCCGCAACGGTGTGTCCGCGGAGGACACTTATGCCCTGATTACCGCGCTGTGCTCTTTCGCCGTCACCCAGGGCACCACGTTCCACGCGCTGTATGGCATGGATTCTAGGGAGGCGTCCAACGAGGCCGGCCTGCGCAACCTCACCTGCGACGCGGTCATCGCTTTCCTCACCACGACGATGCCAACGAAGCAGGGTAATTCATACACTCACGCTTCACACTCGTCGGTGATCGGTTCGTCGGTCGCCGCGTCGCTCTACGCCGATTCGCGGGATGGGGATAGCGAGGTTAGTGACGCCCCCTCGGCCTCCGACGATCTATATCACGACTAGGCGCTCTTCTTATCCCGCTTTGCTACTTCTTCGTGGGTCAGCAGGGTCGGTTCCGCCTCACCGCGGGCGCATGCGCCGGTGATAATGACTTCCCCAGTTTCCTCGTCCTCCGGGATGGCGAACATGGTCGGCAGCAGCAGGGTCTCCATGATGGAGCGCAGGCCACGGGCGCCAGTTTCGCGCGCCAGGGCCTTCTGGGCAATCTCCCGCAGAGCCTCGTCCTCGAAGGTCAGCCGCACGCCGTCCATCTCAAATAGGCGCTGGTACTGGCGCACCAGGGAGTTCTTCGGCTCGGTCAGAACCCGCACCAGTGCGTCCTCGTCCAGGTGGCCGACATGGGTCAGCACCGGCAGTCGGCCGATCAGCTCGGGGATCAGGCCGAACTTCACCAGGTCCTCCGGCTCCACGAACTGGAACGGGTTCGGATCCTCCTCAGACTTCGCGCTGATCTCCGCGCCGAAGCCCAGGCCCTTCTTACCGCGGCGCTCGGAGATGACCTTCTCCAGGCCTGCGAACGCACCGGCCACGATGAACAGCACATTCTTCGTGTCGAATTGGATGAACTCCTGGTTCGGGTGCTTGCGCCCACCCTGCGGCGGGACGGCGGCGACGGTGCCTTCCAGAATCTTCAGCAGCGCCTGCTGCACGCCCTCGCCGGAGACGTCGCGGGTGATGGACGGGTTCTCCGACTTGCGGGAAATCTTGTCCACCTCGTCGACGTAGATGATGCCGCGCTGCGCCTTCGCCACATCGAAGTCAGCTGCCTGCAAAAGCTTCAGCAAGATGTTTTCTACGTCTTCACCGACGTAGCCAGCTTCGGTCAAGCTGGTGGCGTCCGCAATGGCAAAAGGTACGTCCAACATGCGGGCGAGCGACTGCGCCAGATACGTCTTACCCGAGCCCGTCGGGCCGAGCATAAGAATGTTGGACTTCGCCAGCTCTACCTCGTCGTCAGAGCGACGGGCGGCGGCATTAGATTCCTCAACCTGGATGCGCTTGTAGTGGTTGTACACCGCCACGGCCAGGGTGCGCTTGGCCTCGTCCTGGCCGATGACGTAGTTATCCAGGAACTCGGCAATGGCGGCAGGCTTCGGCAGCTTGGCCGATCCCTCCGCAGGGTCGACGGCCAGCAGTTCCTCTTCGATGATCTCGTTACAAAGCTCGATACATTCATCGCAAATGTAGACACCAGGGCCGGCAATCAGCTTGCGGACCTGCTTCTGGCTCTTTCCACAGAAAGAGCACTTCAGGAGCTCTGCGCTTTCAGGCATGCGGGTTATCAGGCTTTCTCGGATCGGGGAAGTTACGGGACAGCTAGGTTAGCACCCTCGTAGGCTTACAACTCTACCGCGCCACACCGGATTCCCCGGGAGGCCCACGACCCCGCGGGTCGTGCCCTCTACTTCTGAGCCGACAGCTTGCGGTAGTCGAATACCTGGTCGACGATGCCGTACTCCTTGGCCTCTTCGGCCGTCAGGATCTTGTCACGGTCGGTGTCGATGCGCACCTGCTCGGCGGACTTGCCAGTGTGGCGCGCCAGGGTCTCCTCCATCAGCTTGCGCATGCGCTCGATCTCCTTAGCCTGGATCTCCAGGTCGGAAACCTGACCCTGCACTCCGCCGGTAGCGGGCTGATGGATCAGCACGCGGGCATTCGGCAGAGCGGCACGCTTGCCGGGGGTTCCGGCGGCCAGCAGAACAGCGGCCGCGCTGGCAGCCTGGCCCAGGCAGACGGTCTGCACGTCGGGGCGGACGTACTGCATCGTGTCGTAGATGGCCATCAGGCTGGTGAAGGAACCACCGGGAGAGTTGATGTACATCGTGATGTCCCGGTCCGGGTCCAGCCCCTCCAGCACCAGCAGCTGCGCCATGATGTCGTTGGCGGAAGCGTCGTCGACCTGGGTACCCAGGAAGATGATGCGCTCTTCAAACAGCTTATTGTACGGGTTGGATTCCTTCGCGCCGTAGCTGGAGTGCTCCACGAACGACGGCAGGATGTATCGCATTTCTGGCATCTGCATCTCTGACATGTCTTAGCTCTCCTTCGCAGAGGTGATGACGTGGTCGACGAAACCGTATTCCTTGGCCTGCTGTGCAGTGAACCAGCGGTCGCGGTCGGAGTCCTTGGTGATCTGCTCCACCGTCTGGCCGGTGAACTCCGCAATCAGCTCAGCCATCTCACGCTTGGTGTAGGCGAACTGTTCTGCCTGGATGGCAATGTCGGCAGCGGTACCGCCCACGCCCGCGGAAGGCTGGTGCATCATAATGCGGGCGTGTGGCAGAGCGTAGCGCTTGCCCTTGGTGCCTGCGGAAAGCAGGAACTGCCCCATGGACGCCGCCAGTCCCATCCCGTAGGTAGCGATGTCGCACGGCGCGTACTTCATCGTGTCGTAGATTGCCATGCCCGCGGTGACAGAACCACCGGGAGAGTTGATGTAGAGGCTGATATCGCGCGTCGGATCCTCTGCGGACAGCAGCAGGATCTGGGCGCACAGTTCGTTGGCGATCTCATCATCCACCTGGCTGCCCAGGAAGATGATGCGTTCGCGCAGCAGGCGCTCATACACTGAGTCTCTATGGTTAGGGGTTTCCGAACTCAACTTCGCTCCTTGCCGTAAGTATTACGAAAGTTCACTTTTGTCTGCGCCCCAGCCTAGTCACAGCTCCGGACAAAGCGTGCCTTCTGGTGGGGTTGTTCGCTGTCAGCGCACGGTAGCCGTGCTCAAAGGCAGGCAAAAAGAAAACCGCCGGAACCTCAGCGAGAGGTTCCGGCGGCGGGCGGAAGCTTAAAAGGGAATTCCTAGTCTTCCTTCTTCTCCGCAGCCTTCTTAGCGGAGGACTTGGTGGCCTTCTTAGCCGCAGTCTTCTTAGTGGTGCTCTTCTTGGCGGTCGACTTCTTGGCCGTGGACTTGGTGGACTTCTTCGCCGCAGTCTTCTTCGCCGGAGCCTTCTTAGTGGTGCTCTTCTTGGCGGTCGACTTCTTAGCCGCTGCCTTCTTGGCGGTGGACTTGGTGGACTTCTTAGCCGGAGCCTTCTTCGGCTTCTCTGCAGCCTTGTCCTCCTTAGCGGAGTCCGCCTTGTCGGCATCAGCCTCCGGATCACCGAAGTACTCCTTCGGATCCACGTCTGCACCGTCGGTGTCCTTCACGGAGGTCTTGGCGATGTTCAGCGCCAGAGCCTTGCCGCGGCGAACGTCCGCGAACAGGCTGCCCAGCTGACCGGCCTGCTGCAGCTGCATGATGAACTGGTTCGGATCCATGCCGTACTGGTTAGCAGTGAAGGCGATGTGATCCATCAGCTCTTCCTGGGAAACCTCCGGCTTTTCCTCATCTGCAACTGCATCCAGGAACAGCTGAGTGCGTACGGAATCCTCAGCGGAGCTGCGGGCATCCTCTTCGAACTTCTCGCGAGTCATGTCCTGGACAGCCAGCATGGACTCGAAGACCTTCTCGTCGCCACCGAACTGCTGGATGATCTGCTGGATCTGAGCGTCGACCTGCTCCTTGACAACGGACTCAGGGAGGTCGAACTCGGTCTTCTCCAGCGCAGCGGCCAGAACCTTGTCGCGGATCTCGCCAGCCTGGGTGTTCTTCAGCTGCTGCTCGACCTGGCCCTTCAGGGATTCCTTCAGCTCGTCCAGGGTGTCAAACTCGCTGGCCAGCTGAGCGAAGTCATCGTCCAGCTCAGGCAGCTCGCGCTCCTTGACGGAACCGAGCTTGACGGTAACCTCAGCCTCCTCGTCAGCGTGCTCGCCGGCAACCAGCTTGGAGGTGAAGGTGGACTCCTCGCCTTCCTTCATGCCGATCAGAGCGTCATCCAGACCCTCGATCAGGGAATCGTTGCCAACTTCGTGGGACAGGCCCTCGGTGGTGGCCTCGTCGACAGCCTCGTCGTCGATGGTGGCGGACAGGTCGATGGAGACGAAGTCGCCCTTCTTCACTGCGCGGTCAGCCGGCTTCAGGGTGCCGAAGCGAGCCTGCAGGTTCTTCAGCTCCGCGTCGATGGCCTCATCGTCAGCCTTCAGCGGTGCAACCTCAACGGAGATGTCAGAGAAGTCCGGAACCTCGATCTCCGGGCGGACGTCAACCTCAGCGGTGAAGGTAATGTGCTTGCCATCCTCCAGCTCCGCGATCTCGATCTCCGGCTGGCCGAGAGCCTTGATGTCGTTCTCCTCTACAGCCTGGCTGTAGCGAGAAGGCAGCATCTCGTTAATAACCTGATCCAGAACAACTCCGCGACCCAGGCGGGCTTCCAGAATCTTCGCCGGAACCTTGCCCTTACGGAAGCCAGGCATGTTTACCTGCTGCGCAAGAGACTTGTAAGCCTTATCGAACTCTGGCTTAAGCTCCTCGAAAGGGACCTCAATCGTGAGCTTGGTGCGGGTGGTGCTCAGATTTTCTACAGAGCTCTTCACGAATGCACACTCCTGTGTATTGATAGCTTCATGCACCGCGGTCATCGTTCGTCGCGCAGCGCTTGTACGGTCGGTGCTCAATTTTATAGAACCATCGCCGGGCACATCACGCGGGGGTCAGGTTTCGGAACTCAACCGCCACCAACAGGCCTTGGATTCCCCCGGCGGTTCAGACCGCAAACCCCCACTTCATCGCCAAAAGGAAGCGACCCCGCAGGGTGGCGTCACTAAAAAAGCGACAAAATAAAAAATGTCGGGATAACAGGATTTGAACCTGCGACCCCTCGCTCCCAAAGCGAGTGCGCTACCAAACTGCGCCATATCCCGAGCCGCATACTCCGCACATTTAACCCAAACGCCGAACGCCAAGCGCCGAACGCAAGGTACACGGAAGCTGCGAACGCTACTCTACTGGCAGCAGACCGCTAAATACAAAACGGCAGCTCCCCCGGTTTCGCGAACGATCGCGACCAGAGGAGCTGCCTCGAAAAAGTGGAGGGAATGACGGGAATCGAACCCGCGTCTTCAGCTTGGAAGGCTGAGGTATTAGCCACTATACGACATTCCCATAAGCAGCTAGCTTCTGCTACGTCCAGTGATGTTACACCATAACCCCCAGTGTCCAGCAAAATCCCTCCACTAAACCACTATTAACCTGCGTTCTTGCGGGGGTATGCAGGTGTAGCGAATCTGCGTATCGCATTGAGGGAGCCCATCTTTAGCGGTAGATTCTAGTGTCATGGAACCAATCATCGTGGACAAGAAAACCGGCACGGAACTCTGGACTGCAGCACAATGCGCCGAGTTTTCCGGTACCGCCCGTGGCACCTTCACGAGCTACGCGGGACGCGGCCGTGCACCTCGCCCGGTGACCAAATATCACGGGCTGACTCTGTGGGATTCCAACGTGGTCAAGGAGTGGCAAGAAAAGCGCGATGGCGCATCGAACGCGTCGAGCACCACCGCGAACTAAAGAACCAAGAAAACCTAGTTTTCCGGCAGCGCAGGGGCCTCGCCCGTGCGCTCGTACTCCGCCAGAATGTCGATACGGCGCTGGTGGCGTTCCGCCTCCGACCACGGCTGGGAAACGAAAGCATCAACAATTGCCAGCGCCTCCTCCTCGGAGTGCATACGACCGCCCAGCCCAATCAGCTGGGCGTTGTTGTGTTCACGGGCCAGCTTCGCGGTCTCCACGGACCACGCCAGCGCACAGCGCGCGCCCGGAACCTTGTTCGCGGCGATCTGCTCGCCGTTGCCGGAGCCGCCGAGCACGATGCCCAGCGAGCCCTCGTCCTCTACGACGGACTTGGCTGCTGCAATGCAGAAAGCCGGGTAGTCATCGTCCGCGTCGTAGGTGTGGGCGCCGCAGTCCACAACTTCGAAGCCCTTGGAGCTCAAGTGATCCTTGATCACGTTCTTCATCTCGAAACCGGCATGATCTGCACCTAGGTAAATACGCATGGTGCCAGTCTAGCCGGTCGCCGGGGGCGCGCGGGAGCTATCCCGCGGGCATCTTCTACTCCGCTACCGGCGCTTCGGTGCGGGAGCGCTTCAGCTCGAAGAAGTGCGGGTTCGCCGCCAGGGTCACGGAGGCATCGAACATCTTGCCGGCCTCTTCCCCACGCGGGATGCGGGTAATGACCGGCCCAAAGAAGGCCACGTCGCCCAGCTGCACGACCGGGGTGCCGACCTCGTCACCCACCAGCTCGATCGCCTTGTCCTGCGATTCGCGCAGCTGCGCCTCGTAGGAGCCCTCGTCGTCTGCAGCCAGGTGGCCAACCTTCGCCAGGTCGGCGGGCAGCTCGACCTCTTCCAGGGACTCAGCGATCAGCTCGTCGTAGCCGTGCGGATCGGTGGCATCCGCGCGCTGCTCGTTGTGGATCTTGGTGCCCATCGCGGTGTACCAGGCGGAGAGCTTCTCCGGGTGTTCCTGCCAGATTGCGGTTGCTACGCGCGCCGGCGCCCACGCGGCGTCCATCTTCTCGCGGTAGGCGGGATCCAGGTCGCGACCCTCGTTCAGCACGGAAAGGCTCATCGGCTGGAACTTCACCTCTACGTCGCGCACCTCCTGCACCTCCATCAGCCAGCGGCTGGTTACCCAGGCGAAGGGGCAGATAGCGTCGAAGAACATGGTTACGGTCTGCTTCTGTGGTTCAGTCATGTCCCCCACTCTAACCATCGCGCGGCTCCCCTGTCCGGCGCTCCTACTAGGGTGGTCTGCATGACTTCCATCAACCTAACCCGTACCGAGGCTGAGCATCGCGCCAACCTCATCAGCGATGTTCATTACTCCATCCAGCTGGATCTTTCCGGCGGCGAGCAGCCCGACAACAAGCTCTTCCGCTCGCTGACCCGCATCACCTTCACGTCCGGCGCCGGGTCTACTTTCTTGGATCTGCGCGCGGACTCGCTGTTGCGGGTGGAGCTCGATGGCGCGGCACTTGGGGACTTTACTTATGACGCCACTACGGGCATTCCGCTGAACGACCTGTCTAGTGGCCAGCACGAGCTGCTGGTGGAGGCGGAGATTCCGTACTCCACCACGGGTCAGGGTCTGCACCGCTTCTTCGATCCCAGCGATGACCAGGCCTACATGTACACCCAGTTCGAGACGGCGGACGCCAAGCGGGTCTTTGCCTGCTTCGACCAGCCGGACATCAAGGCGACTTATGACGTTGAGCTCACCACGCCCACCGAGTGGACCGTGGTGACGAACAATGAGGTTTCCGTGGCGGAGGCTGCGGGCGTCAATAAGAAAAAGCACAGTGCGACCGTGGACTACCTGCTGTCGACCTACCTCATTGCGTTCTGCGTAGGCCCGTGGCACGTGGTGCGCGACGAATGGCGCGGCACGATAACCGAGCACCCCGAGACCGCGGAAGCGCTGGCCGACAATCCTTTGGGCAAGAACCTGCAGACCAGTGGCGAAATGCGCGTGCCGCTGGCGCTGTATTGCCGCCAGTCGCTGGCGGAGTACCTGGATTCCGACGAGCTGTTCGAGGTAACCAAGCAGGGCTTCGACTACTACGCGGATAAGTTCGGCATCGGCTACCCGTTCTACAAGTACGATCAAATTTTCTGCCCGGAGTACAACATGGGTGCCATGGAGAACGCGGGTGCGGTGACGATCCGGGACGAATACATCTTCCGCTCCGCAGCCAGCCACTACCAGTACGAACGCCGCGCGGACACGATCCTGCACGAGCTGGCGCACATGTGGTTCGGCGACCTGGTGACGATGAAGTGGTGGGACGACCTGTGGCTGAACGAATCCTTCGCCACCTGGTCGGCGGCCATGAGCCAGGCGGGGGCGACGAAGTACGACACGGCATGGGTGACGTTCAACAGCAAGGAGAAGGCATGGGCGTATGCGCAGGACCAGTTGTCCTCGACCCACCCGGTGTTCTCTGACGCGGGCGATATCGAGACGGTGGAGGCGAACTTCGACGGCATCACCTACGCCAAGGGCGCGAGCGTGCTGAAGCAGCTGGCGGCCTACGTGGGGCTGGAGGAATTCTTCGCGGGCATCCGCGCACACTTCGCCGAACACGCCTGGGGCAACGCGACGTTCGCGGACCTGCTGGGTGCGCTGGAGAAAGCCTCGGGCCGCGACCTGTCGGACTGGTCGGATCAGTGGTTGCGCACGACGGGCATCAATACGCTGACCCCGGTGTTCGAGGCGACGGACGGTGCCTATAGTTCCTTCGCCGTGGAGCAGTCTGGCGCACAGCCCGGCGCGGGCGAAACGCGCACCCACCGCATTGCCGTGGGCGTGTACAGCTTTGACGGTGGTGCGCTGCAGCGCACCAAGCGCGTGGAATTGGATGTTTCCGGCGAGCGAACCGAGGTTCCCGAGCTGGTGGGCGTGCCCGCTGGCGACCTGGTGCTGGTCAACGACGACGACCTGGCCTACGGCAATATGGCGCTGGACGAGGGGTCCCTGGCTACGGCGATTGGTGGCGCAGGTAGCGACGGGGCCGGAACCGGCGTGCCCAACATCGCGCGCATCACCGACCCGATGGCGCGCGCCCTGGTGTGGTCCGCGACCTGGCAGATGACGCGCAACGCGCAGATGCGGGCGCGCGACTTCATCGGCTTGGTCGCCGGGGGCGCTGCCGAGGAAACCGAGCTGGCAGTGCTGGAGCAGATCCTGGCCCAGGCGCGCTCGGCGGCTGCGAACTACGCCGACCCGGAGTGGGCGGACGAGGGCTGGGCGCAGCTGCGGGAGGCCTTCCTGGCTGCTGCCCGCAAGACCAGCGGCCCGGCCCAGCTGGCTTTCATCCGCGCGTTCGTGGGGTGCGTGCACTCTGCCGAGTCGGCGGAGGTGCTGCGTGCGCTGCTGGGTGAGGCTGGCGACGGCGCCGAGGCGATCCCGGGCCTCGACGTGGACCAGGATCTGCGCTGGGCGATCATCATCGCGCTGACGGCTGCGGCCCGCGCCACCGGAGATTCCTCCGAGCAGGTCGAGGAGCGCATCGCTGCCGAGGAGGCTAAGGACAAGTCCTCCAGCGGTGCGGCGCTGGCGTTGCAGGCGCGTTCCTCCGTGCCGGATGAGCAGACCAAGCAGCAGGTCTGGCACTCCCTGACCGTGGAGGCGCCGCAGCAGAGCAACCTGAGCCTGCGCCACCGCAACGCTGGACTGGTGCACGTCGGCCACGCCGACCTGTTGCAGCAGTTCAGCGCCGATTACGCTGCCCATGCCGTGGAGTGGTGGAAGTCCCTGAACTCAGAGATGGCTCTGCGCACCCTGGAGGGCATCTACCCCACCTGGGATCACAGCGACGCCACGGATGCCGCCATCGCTAACCTCGTGAAGGCGGAGGACACCCCGAGCGGTCTGCGTCGCGTGCTCTGCGAAGGTCGCGACCGCGTGGCACGAGCCAAGGCCGCCCGCGCTTTCGACGCCCGAGCTGTCGACGCGGCGGGCAAGTAGCCGCGGGGCTGCGCCCTAATGGCAGGCGGGGGCTGCGCCCATCCCGCCCCGCCCGCTATCGCGGAACAGTTAAGGTTGAAGCATGACTTCTAGCTTCTACGACGCTGTCGGCGAGGACACATTCCGCGCCATCGTGCACGAGTTCTATCGACAGGTTCGCACCGACGATATCCTCGCACCGATGTACCCGGAACAGGACTTCGAAGGCGCCGAAGATCGCCTGCGCTGGTTCCTGGTGCAGTACTGGGGCGGCCCCGCGGAGTTCAACGCCCGGCGCGGCCACCCGCGCCTGCGGATGCGCCACGCCCCCTTCCGCATCGATACGGCCGCCCGCGACCGCTGGCTAGAGCTCATGGGCAACGCTATGGCAACTGTCGATAGCGAACAACTCCCCGACGAGCACCGCGCAGCCATGTGGGATCACATGGAACGGGTCGCGCACATGCTGGTCAACGTTCCTGACCAGGACTAAACGTGTTAGCAGAGCTTTCCGCCGAGACGTTTTCGATCCTCGCAGTGGGATCCTTCGTCGCAGGTTTGATTGATGCCATCGTCGGTGGCGGTGGCCTGGTCCTCATTCCCCTGATCTTGATCGTCGCCCCCGCGACCCCCGAAGCCTCGGCGATGGCGACGAACAAACTCGCGGCGGTTTTTGGAACCTCTTCGGCTGCCGCGCGCATGCTCCGATCCTCTGATATTCGCCAAAAGATCGACCGCAAGCTGGTGGCCTATGGGGTTCCGCTCGCATTCGTCTGCGCAGCCTCGGGCGCGCTGCTAGTAGCGGCGCTCAGCACAGAGGTTTTGCGCCCTCTGGTGATCTTCCTCTTGCTAGCCGTTGGCACCTATGTCGCCCTTAAACCCAGCTTCGGCACTCCCCAGCGCGCACCGGCACAGAGTCGCCGCCGGTGGCTCATCGCGCTCTTCGCGGTGGGAGCCATCGCCACCTACGACGGCTTCTTTGGGCCAGGCACGGGCACGTTCCTCATCATCGTATTCACCGCACTTCTTAGCAGGTCTTTCGTGGAATCCGCCGCGCTGGCGAAGATCATCAACATCGCCACGAACCTGGGCGCCCTGACAGTGTTTGCCATCGGCGGTCACGTTCTTTGGCCGCTGGGCCTCGGCCTAGCGGTCTTCAATGTGGCCGGAGCACAGGTAGGGGCACGCCTGGTACTTTCCAAGGGAACCGGTTTTGTCCGCATCGCGCTGCTCGTCGTTGTTGTCGTCATGAGCACCAAATTGGGCTACGACATGTACGCCAGCGCCTAATCCACTCACAGCACCCCACGTGCAAAGGCCCTGGCCCCCGCCCCCAAAAAGCCTCTAGCGTGGCCCGGGCACCCGCGCCAGCCCACCGGGGCGCGGTGCATACACGCTGCCAACCAACGCATCCACCCGGATCCACGACCCGCTGGCACTCACGCGCACATAATCATAATCCCGCAGCTTCTCCCCTGGCTCTGGAACCAGCCGCAGGCCGCCGAGTGCCGCGATGGTTCGCCCCTCCAGTGCGACGGAGGCGGTGGCGTCACTAGATTCCGTGCGCTGCACCGTCAACATCTGCTGCTCCAGCAAGCTGCGCGCGATGCCCATGGGGCCCGAGTTCGCCTCGTTCTCCGTGGCCATGTCCGCGTGCAGGCCGCGCAGCACGTCGCCCGGTACTGTGTCGATCAGCTCGAAGCCTTGCTGTGGCGGCAGCGAACCGACCCACATCAGGTCCATGTCCGCTCCCAAGTCGAGGGTCTGCTGGCCGGGTTCGAAGCCGACGATCGCTCCCAGTGCTTCGCTGGCGTAGGCCACCGCACCGGCACTTGCGCTACTATTCGCAGCGGCGCCGCCTACCTTCCCTGGTACTCGCACGGAAGCCACGCAGCCTAGTGGCGTCGATATGAAAAGATCCGTCGACCGCTCGCCCACAGCGCTCAGGCGCACGAGCGCACCCGGATCCATCACCAGCGCGCGCTTCATCACTGCCCCCGCACGCCGCATGGCGCTCACCGCCGCAGTCGCGGATCGCGAATCAACTATTCCCTGTAAATCGATTGTGACGCCCATAGTTCCCCCACCTTAGCCCTCCCCAAAGTTTAAGCCCGCGCGGGCTAAGCGCTTGCAGGTCAGAGTCCGGGCGACTTAGAAACGCGCGGCCGTGGTGGCGCGGTCGGTGACCACATCGTGGTCCGCGGGGATCAGGAACATGTTGATGTTGTTGATGTCCTGGTCGTTCCACTCGCGGGACTTCCCCGTCATTACGTCGATGCCCACCATGACGGCATCAATGGTGCAGGTCACGCGCCCAACAGAATCTTGAATGACCTGGCGCATGGTGCAGGATTTGCGCCCCACGTCGATGAAGTAGGAGGCCACGGCTACCTCCGATTCCCCCGGCGACAGGGGGAACGGGTAGTCGATGGTGGTGTGGCGGGCGAACATCGGGGGGACAGCAATGTCCATTTCCATCAGCACGTCTTTGAGGAACACCATCCGTGCGTCCTGGCCAAACTCCAGGTACTTGGCGTTGTTGACGTGTTGGTATTGGTCGAAGTCGGACCAGCGGAGCTCGCGGTGGCAGGTGTGCCAGCGAGTCCCGGTGGCCTCGTATTCGATGAAGGGCATTGCGTGTGGAACCTCGTTTAACTCCGCGCAGTTAAACCCCGCGCGTTACTTTTGTTTTACGAACCTATATTGCCACACCATTCACACAGGTTCACGTAGGTACACGGTTTGAAGCGAGAAACGCGGCGCAGGCCAGTTAGTTAGCCTGCGCCGCGTGCTGCGCTAACGCGCTTCGGCGACTAGCGGGTCAGCTTGCGGTGCGTCACGCGGTGCGGACGTGCAGCCTCCGGGCCAAGGCGATCGACCTTGTTCTTCTCGTAGTCCTCGAAGTTGCCCTCGAACCAGTACCACTGGCCCTCGGCGACGTTGCCCTCCCAGGCCAGGATGTGGGTGCAGGTGCGGTCCAGGAACCAGCGGTCGTGCGAAATGACCACCGCACAGCCCGGGAACTGCTGCAGAGCGTTCTCCAGGGAAGACAGGGTCTCAACGTCCAGGTCGTTAGTAGGCTCATCCAGCAGGATCAGGTTGCCGCCCTGCTTCAGCGTCAGCGCCAGGTTCAGGCGGTTTCGCTCACCACCGGACAGCACCTTGGACGGCTTCTGCTGGTCCGGCCCCTTGAAGCCGAACGCGGACAGGTACGCGCGGGATGGCATTTCGTTCTGGCCGACGTGGATGTAGTCCAGGCCATCGGAAACGACCTGCCACACCGTCTGCTCCGGGTCGATGTTCTCGCGGTTCTGGTCCACGTAGCTCAGCTGCACGGTGGAGCCGACCTTCACCTCGCCGGAATCCGGCTCTTCCAGGCCAACGATGGTCTTAAACAAGGTGGTCTTACCCACACCGTTCGGGCCGATGACGCCCACAATGCCGTTGCGCGGCAGGGTGAACGACAGGTCCTTGATCAGGGTCCGGCCGTCGAATCCCTTGTTCAGGTTCGTAACCTCGACAACCTGGTTACCCAGGCGCGGCGGGGTCGGGATCTGGATCTCTTCGAAGTCGAGCTTCTTGTACTGCTCTGCCTCCGCAGCCATCTCTTCGTAGCGCTGCAGGCGGGCCTTGTTCTTCGCCTGGCGAGCCTTCGCGCCGGAGCGAACCCACTGCAGCTCTTCCTTCAGTCGCTTCTGCAGCTTCGCATCCTTCTTACCGGCGACCTCCAGGCGCTTGGCCTTGGTCTCCAGGTAGGTGGAGTAGTTGCCCTCGTAGGGGTACAGCTTGCCGCGGTCGACCTCACAGATCCAGCCTGCGACGTGGTCCAGGAAGTAGCGGTCGTGGGTGACGGCCAGGACGGCACCCTTGTAGTCCTTCAGGTGCTGCTCCAGCCACAGGACAGACTCGGCGTCCAGGTGGTTAGTAGGCTCGTCCAGTAGCAGCAGGTCCGGCTCGGAAAGCAGCAGCTTCGCCAGCGCCACGCGGCGGCGCTCACCACCGGACAGGTTGGTCACGGGATCGTCCGCCGGCGGGCAGCGCAACGCGTCCATCGCCTGCTCGATCTTGGAATCCAGTTCCCACGCATCCGCCGCGTCGATCTGCTCCTGCAGAGTCGTCATCTCTTCCATCAACTCATCGGTGTAGTTGGTGGCCATTTCTTCGGCGATCTCTTCGTAGCGCTGGCGGATCTCGAAGATCTCACCCATGCCCTCTTCGACGTTCTGGCGAACGGTCTTTTCCTCGTTCAGCGGCGGCTCCTGCAGCAGGATGCCGACGGTCGCGCCAGGGTCCAGGAATGCCTCGCCGTTGGAGGGCTGATCGATGCCCGCCATGATCTTCAGGATGGAGGATTTACCTGCACCATTCGGCCCCACTACGCCGATCTTGGCGCCGGGGTAGAACGCCATCGTGACGTTATCCAGAATGACCTTCTCGCCGTGCGCCTTGCGCACGTTCTTCATGGTGTAAATGAACTCGCCCACGGTGAACTCTTCTGACCTTTCGTGGTTAGTGTCCCAATGTATTCGCCCACCCAGTGTACGTGGTGCCACCGCGGAAAGGCCTACCTGGGCTACTCCTCCGAGCAGCCCAGGTCAGCTACGCTGCCAAACGCTTAGAAAGGAGTTTTCTCCTCTCCTTCCCGTTCCTCCATGCCGGTGGTGGCCGCACCAACTCCCATAAGTTCCTTAGCGGCTTCCTTGGTGACCTCTTGTTCGGCGTTCTTGGCCGCGTTTTGTTCCACCGCCTTGCGGACATTCACCAATACATTGCGAGCTCCCAGGTCCGGCCCCACGTGGGTTGCCCGCACGCGCAGCACACTGCGGGTCACGGACTTGCCGTCTTCTCCGTTGGCCTCCCAGGTGCTCTGCACGATGCGCCCGACGACGATCACGGACATTCCCTTACATACCGTCGCGCAGACGTTATCCCCGAGCGCGCCCCAGCACTGCACTTCCATGTAGCACGGGTCGCCGTCTTGCCACTGTCCATCCGCCCCTTGGTAGCGGTGGTTCATCGCCACGCGGAACGTGGTGAGAGTCGGCCCACCGTCTAGCCCCTTAATCCGAATCTGCGGGTGATCAACCGCGTTCCCCACCAGATATGCCTGCGCCAGATTGTTGCTCATCCGACTTGTCCCCTTCCTAGTTGTCGCACCGAAGCTTGTTCCCCGGCGCGTGGCTTTATTGTTAGCGCGTTTCGGGGTCTTTCTTTTTCTTCGGGACGCCGCCCTGTGGACAACTCCGCCCATCAAAGGCACTTATCCACAGGCTGCAAAGAAGGGGGTTGACAGCTCGCGGCTGGGTGTGCGTTAGTCCGGCTTGTTGTGCTCTTGCCTGTATTTGGCCTTTTGCTGAGCCTTGTGCTTTGCAGAGTGCAGCGTGCTCTGAACGTCCTGGTCGTGGTAGTCATCGCCGTAGTAGGCACGGTTGCCAGTATCGATCTGCCCGCTGGATAGTCCAGCCAGCATGGCGTTGTAGGCAGCCAGCTCTTCGTCGCCAGTGCGCTCTTCCTTGCGGTCGAAGCGCTTGGCCTCGCGCCGGTCGGACCGTAGCCATTGGAAGCCGTGGGCGATGGAGACAATCAGTAGCGGGATCTCGCCCAGGCCCCACGTGATGCCGCCGCCCAGGAATTGCTGGTGGTCCAGATCCACTGGGAAGGGGAAGTCCAGCTGGCTGTAGAATTCCGCGTTCAGCGGCTCGGAGATCTGCATCATCGCGATACCGAACCATGCGTGGAAGGTCACCATCGCGAACAGGGTCAGCATCTTGATGAACGGCGAGAGGTTCCGCGGTGCGGCATCCACGCCGATAATCACCCAATAGAAGATGTATCCCGAGATGATGAAGTGCAGCATCATAAACAGGTGCCCGGCGTGCTCGGGCGCGATGGCGTCAAAAAGCGGCGACAGATAGAGGTAATAGAAACCGACAACGAACTGTGTACCAGCGACGATAGGGTTCGTCAGGAAGCGCGAGACGGGGTTGTTGATGAATACGACCAACCATTCGCGCGGGCCAGCAACGCCATTGCGACCGGCGGCGGGCAGGGCGCGCAGTAGCAGAGTCATAGGGCCGCCAAGGACCCAGAACACGGGCACGGCCATGGAGAGGATGACATGCTGCAGCATGTGCGGACCGAACATCGCCATGGAGTACATGCCCAGGCCGGAGCTGGTGGCGAACAGGAGGGTGAGGTTGCCGACGCTCCACCAGATGAGGCGCTGGATGGGCCATTCGATGCCGCGCTTCTTGATGCTTAGCCAGGCCCACATGTAGCCGGCCTGCAGGATGATTGCGCCCACGCCGAAAACGAGGTCCAGGCGGAACATGGTGAAGTAGCGCCAGATCGTCGGCGGTTCGGTGAGGGTGTAGCCCAGCAGGACGTCCTGCTGGGTGAGGTTCACGACCTGCTCGATGGGCGGCGGAATGCGCCCCAGCGACACGGCGATGCCGATGGTGGCGGCCATGATGAAGATTTCCAGGGTGGCGAAGCGGATGAAGGGTGCGCGTTGGGCGCTGGTGGTTTTGCCGCCTTCGCCTTCGCCGTCTTGGAGTTTGGGGATGATGTGGGTGCGCTGCACCCAGCCGAACCAGCCGAGGATCAGGGTCATCACCATCTTCGATACGATGACCAGGCCGTATTGGGTGGTAAATAGCTCGTCCAGGTGTACGCGCAGTAGGGCGTTGATGAATCCGGACAGCGCGACGGCGATGATGCAGAACAGAGCCAGGAAGCTGTAGCGCTGCACGATGAGGGCCAGGTGCGGGCCGCGGCGTTTTGCGTGCGCCAGCAGGGCCAGCAGGCCACCCACCCACAGCGATACGCAGATGATGTGCCAGAGCAGCGAGTTCACACCGTAGTCGTGGTTACCGCCCGCCGCGGAGTGCCCCTCCAGCGCCAGCGGAACCAGCGAAAGGATCGATAGCGCCAGGAAGAAAGGCTGCCAGATCCACTTGCGTGTAAGCAGCGACAGCACACCGGCCACGCCCGCGAAGATGGCGACCCAGAGCCAGGATTTGGACGCCGACACCTGATCCAGCGCAATCCCCCAGTACTTGGGCTTCAGCGCCTCTTGGAGGGGGCTGCCGGAGATGTCCGACATGTACATGGGGATCAGCAGGATCGACAGGAGTGCGAAACCGATCATTCCCCAGGTGCCGGTGCGGGCGGCGCGGAAACCGTCGAGTGTGAGGTAGCCCTGTTTATCCGCAGGTGTGCCGAAGGCGGACATCAGGAACCCACCGAGGCCGAGGCAGCCGATGAAGATCGCCGTGCCGCGGACGAAGGGCAGGCCGACAGTGGTCAGCGGGCCGGGGTCTGGGATGCCCAGCAGGGCGAGCGATTCGCCGAGGAAAGAGTAGCCGATGGCCGCGCCGAAACACCCGGCTACGATTGCGCCGATGAGGTACACGAGGCCGGGGTTGCCCAGCTTCGCGGGCTGGGACGGGGCTTGCGCTTCCGCCTGCGCGGGCTTGGCTGCGGTTTCCGCCCGCTGCGCCTCGGCGCGCTTGGCTTGCGCTGCTTGCTTAGCTTCCTGATCTGCCGGGGAGGACATGTTTGGAACATTACCTTGCGCTCCGGACAGGGTGAACTCGCGTTTTTGTGATGTCGCTTGCGCCACAGCGGCGGCTTGGTGGTTGCGTCCCTTAGTGTGGTGTAACGCTT
>NZ_KV799230.1:0-28282 GCF_001809885.1 Corynebacterium sp. HMSC058E07 | reverse complement strand
AGTCAGACACACTTTTTGCTACTTAACCCTGATTCTGGCCATAAACATAGCCCCGGCAGGACCGGGGCTTGTCTTGAAGTAGCAATGCTACAAGTGGCTCGGCGCTGACTCCTCGACAGGGCAGATCACTGGCGTGCCAGCATCGTCAAGCACCTTCGCCCGCAGTCCGTAGACCTCTTCCAACAGCCCCGGGGTCAGTACCTCGGAAGGCTGCCCCTGCGCCATCAGGCGCCCACGGTGCAGCACAATAAGCTGATCGCAGTAACGCGCCGCCAGGTTCAGGTCGTGAATCGCAATCAGCGCGATCGAATCCTTTTGGGATACCTCTCTGCGGATGAGCTGCAGCAGCTCCACCTGGTGCCGCAGATCCAGGGCAGACGTCGGCTCGTCCAGAAGTAGCACCTCGGGCTCGCGCACCAGCATTTGTCCCACGGCGACCAGCTGCCGCTGCCCACCCGATAGTTCGTGAACATAGCGCGAAGCCAGGTGCGTAATCCCCAGCCGCTCCAGCACTGCAGCCGCTTGTTCCTGTGCAGTCGCGGTGGCTGCCCGGCGCGTCGATCGTTTCGTCGCCACGAGGATCGATTCGAAGGCCGTCAGGGAAGCACTAGAGAGCAGGTCTTGCGGCACATAACCAATCGCGTCGCGCCGGTTACTGCCGGATAGTTCCTCGCCGTTGCTGGTGATGCGGCAGGTGCCTGATGAGGCCCTCTGTATCCCAGCGATCGTCTTCACCAGGGTGGACTTTCCCGCGGCATTGGGCCCCAACAGGCCGGTGATGGACCCCGGCTGGAAGCCGGAAGCCGATACCCCCTGCAGAACCGGATTCTTGCCGTAGCGGACGTGAATATCTTCGATAGTCAGCATGGGCTAGGACCCCCAGACCGTGCGTCGGCGGACGAACACCAGAATGAGGAAGAAGGGAACTCCCACCAGGGACGTGATGATGCCGATCGGCACCGCCACGCCCGGAACCACAGTGATCGATACTGCGTGTGCAGCGGCCAGCAACAGGGCTCCGGCCGCCATGGAAGCGGGGGCGAAGTAGCGCTGGTCCTCGCCGACGAGCATGCGGGCGACGTGGGGGCCGACCAGGCCGATGAAGCCGATCACGCCCGCGAATGCCACCGCGCTGGCCGCCAGTAGGGAGGAGACTACGAGGGTGGTGACGCGCAAGCGCTGGACATTGATCCCCAGCGCCGCCGCGCGATCATCGCCCAGTCGTAGGGCTGTGAGTTTCCACGAGTTCAGGACGGTGAAAGGTATCGCTATCGCCAGTGCACCAACGATGATTGCGTTGGACGTCCAGTTCGCGCGCTGTAGCGAACCCATCGTCCAGAACACGATCTGCTGCAGTGCTTCGGTCGTCGCGCGGTATTGCATCAGGGAGAGCATTGCCTGGAACAGGAACACCAGCGCAATTCCGAGCAGAATCATCGATTCTGCGCTGGCGCCGCGCCACAATGAAGCGCCAGCCACGATAAATACCGCCACCAGCGAGGCCACCCAGGCCACGGCCGCGAGGTTGAACTGCGGGTTGGCCAACACCGTCCAGCCCAACACAATCGATGCGGCTCCGCCGAACGCCGCTGCTGCGGAGATACCAAGGGTGAACGGCTCTGCCAGCGGGTTATCCAGGATGGTTTGCATGTGCGCCCCGGATAGGGAAAGCGAGGCGCCGATGAGGACGGCCATCACAGACGCAGGCAGACGCAGGTTCCAAAGGACGGTGTGGGTTGTTTCATCCACCCCGTTGGGGTCGATGAGGGCCTTCCATAGTTCCATCAAACTCAGGTCGATGGGGCCGACGATCGTGGCGATGGCGAAGGCTGCGAAAGCAGCGATGGCCAGTGCGAGGATGGCGAGGATCTTCCGCCTGGCCTGACGGCGATACTGTTTGACAACCGCGTTGGCTTCGGCCGGAAGCGCAGCATCGCGCTCGTCGGCTATCTCGCCTTCTTCCGTCGATGACTTTTCTGGGATTACAAGGTGGGACATGGGGGTTACTTCTTGGGCTTGGCTCTTGGTGTTAGCTCTTGGTGGAGGTGAAGAACGTTCCGGAGTACTCGAACGGCAGCCAGTTCTTGTGGAAGTCCGCGAAGTCCTTCTCTACGTCTAGGTCCTTGAACAGTTCAGGGTGCAACCATTGTGCGAACTGCTCAAGGGCGAAAACGTTCAACGGGGAATCGTAGAACTGGTGGTAAACCGCGTGTAGCTTGCCCTCCTTGGGAGCCTTCAGAGCATTAAAGCCAGGCGTGGCAAGCAGTCCCTTGAGGGTCTTCTCAGATACGTCGGGCTTGGCGGTGTAGCCGAGCTCCACGTGCGGCAGCACCTCGGGCTTTTCGGGATCCTTGGCCCATGCGCCGCCGGTGGCAATGATCTGCTCTGGCTGTTCGGCAAGGACCTTCTCTGCGGTGAGGTCCCCGGATTCCGTGTCCAGCAGTTCGTCGCCGATGTTCTTTCCGCCTGCAGCGTTCACCAGATCGCCGAGGTTGGAATTCTTCACAGTTCCGCAGCAGTCCTTCATGCCCGCCGCGCGCCAGACCAGGGTCTTCGGCTTGTCTTTTGCCTTGTTTGCACGGTCGGTGACGTTCTTAACCTTGCCGTCGTAGAAGTCATTGAACTCCTTGGCTTTATCTTCCTTGCCTAGAAGTTGACCGTAGAGGCTGATCGTCTTGGTGGTGTTTTCCAGTGGCTTCTGGCGGAAGTCACTAAAGACGTATTTCAGACCAGCCTGATCCATCTTGTCCAGCAGGCCGGATTCTTCGGCGGCCTTCTTGTGGTCTAGGGAAAGCACGGTGACGTCTGGCTTGTGAGCAAGCAGGTTCTCCACGGTCACGTCGCCCTTAGAGATGTCTCCAACGGTCGGGAGGTCGCCGTACTTCTGATGCACCTTGGAGAGCTTCTCCTCGAAGGTGGGAGCGGCGGAGTGCAGGTCGGAGCCGATGGCCACGACGTGCTCCGTTGGGTTCTCCTTGTTCAGGATGGAGGTGGCGAACAGTCCGCGACCCTCTGCGAGGAGGATCTTCTCTGGGCGAGAGTCAAAGGTGACCTGTCGGCCGGTCACGTCGGTGACGGTAATGGAGGAGCCGGACTTCTTCGCGTCGGAAGAGTCGCCGTCGCCGGGGTTAGATGCGCCGCAGGCTGCGAGGCCGAGGGCAGCGGTTGCTGCTACGACGCCGACGCAGACTTTGCGAAGCGGAGAAAAACGCATTGTTATTCCTTACGTGAGGTGTGCGAGAGCAAGGGCTTAGCCCACTCTCATACATAGCTTAGCCTTACCATTGGCAAGGGTACGCTAACTATAGTTCATGTACCCCTATGGAGGAAACACCGGGTTTAGATTCGCCACCCTTTTAGGCCACCACTCCAAACACAGATAGACTCGGAGCTCGAAGAATTAATTGGGGCGAAAAGAAAGCAAGGGAAAGCTATGCCACAATTCGTTGATCGCGTCGTTCTGCATCTGCAGGCCGGTGACGGTGGCCACGGCTGTGCTTCCGTGCACCGCGAAAAGTTCGTTCCCCTCGGCGGCCCCGATGGCGGTAACGGTGGCCACGGCGGAGACATCATCCTGGAAGTCTCCCCGCAGGTTCACACCCTGCTGGACTTCCACTTTCACCCGCACATCAAAGCTCCGCGCGGCAACAATGGCGCCGGCGATCATCGCCACGGCGCTCGCGGGGAGGACCTCGTACTCCAGGTGCCGGAGGGCACCGTGGTTCTTGACTCAAAGGGCGAAGCGCTTGCCGACCTGACAGGCAAGGGCACGCGGATGATCGTCGCCGCGGGCGGACACGGCGGGTTGGGAAACGCCGCGTTGGCGTCCAAAAGCAGGAAGGCACCGGGCTTCGCGCTACTGGGCGAACCAGGCGAGGTAAAAGACATCACCCTCGAGCTCAAGTCCATGGCCGACGTCGGGTTGGTCGGCTTTCCCTCGGCGGGCAAGAGCTCGCTGATTTCCGTGGTCTCGGCCGCGAAGCCGAAGATCGCGGACTACCCGTTTACGACCCTCGCGCCGAATCTGGGCGTGGTCAATGTCGGCCACGAGGTTTTCACCATCGCCGATGTGCCGGGTCTAATTCCGGGTGCTAGCGAAGGCAAGGGGTTGGGGTTGGACTTCCTGCGCCACATCGAGCGCACCGCGGTTCTGGCCCATGTTGTGGACGCCGCCTCGCTGGAAGCCGATCGCGATCCGGTCGCTGACATCAAGGCGCTGGAAAAAGAGCTAGCGAACTACCAGGAAGAGCTGGCGAGTGACTCCGGGCTGGGCGACCTGCGTGAACGCCCGCGCGTGATCATTCTGAACAAGATGGACGTGCCGGATGCCTCCGACATGGCGGACCTGCAGGAAGAGGAGCTCAAGGAGTTTGGCTGGCCGATCTTCCGCATTTCCACCATCGCGCACCAGGGCTTGGATGAGCTGAAGTACGCGCTGATGGACATCGTGAAGGAGCACCGCAAGGCGCACCCGGTGGAGGAGAAGCCCGCGCAGATCATTACCCCGAAGGGGCTGCGGAAGCGCTCCGGTGGGCGCTTTGCCGAGTTCGAAGTGGAAGCCGACCCATCTGCCGAAGATGCCTTCATCGTCCGCGGCGAAAAAATCGAGCGCTGGATCCGCCAGACCGACTTTGAGAACGACGAGGCCGTGGGTTACCTGGCCGACCGCCTGGCCAAAGCCGGTGTGGAGGAAGCGCTGTACAAGGCTGGCGCCGACGCGGGCAGTGAGGTGACCATCGGGGAAATCACCTTCGAGTGGGACCCGCAGACCGCCGCGGGCGTGGACGTCATGCGCAGCGGACGCGGCACCGATATGCGCCTGGAGCAGAACACCCGCGCCACCCCGGAAGAACGCAAGCGTGCGTCCCAGGCTCGCCGTGGCCTGATCGACGAGAACGACTTCGGCGACGGGGAGATCGCAGAGCGCGAGCGCTGGCAAGGCTAGCGCTGCCGTTGCCCCCAAACCGCACCGGGGGCGAGCGGCGGCTGGCATACTGGAACGTATGTCATCCTCCGAATCCGACGTTGCAGCCGATAAAGAGTTCAGTTCAGCCCAGTCTGCGTTTAGCTACGCGGGGCCGGGGGAGATGACTCCCGAACCAGTGAAGCCAGTGCCTACCTACGGGCAAAGGCCAGTGCATGAGCCGGGTCCGGTGGTGCCCGCGACATCCATTGAGTTCCCCGAACCGGAAGCGGATGAAGACGATCCGGCGATGGGGCACGATTCCTCTGTTCGTAGCGATATCGCCCATGCCCGCCGGTTGGTAGTGAAGATCGGCTCGTCCTCCCTGACCGATGACGATGGTCGCGTGGATCCGAACCAGATCGACATGATCGCCGACGCGCTGGAGGCACGCATGGCGCGCGACACCGACCTCATCGTCGTTTCCTCCGGTGCTGTGGCCTGCGGAATGGGCCCGCTGGAGCTTGCCCAGCGCCCCACCGATCTGGCCACAAAGCAGGCCGCCGCGTCTGTCGGCCAGGTGCTGCTGGCCCAGGAGTGGGCGCGTAGCTTCGCCCGTTACGGTCGTACGATCGGCCAGGTTCTACTTACTGCTTCGGACGCCGCAGAGCGCGACCGGGCACGCAATGCTCAGCGAACGATCGACCGTCTGCGCCAGCTGAAGGCCGTACCGATTGTCAATGAAAACGATACGGTCGCTACTTCTGAGATGCGCTTCGGCGACAACGATCGCTTGGCCGCGTTGGTGAGCCACCTGGCGTTCGCTGATGCGTGCGTGCTGCTGTCCGATGTGGACGGCCTGTACGACCGCAACCCGGCCGAGCCGGGTGCGCAGTTCATTGCCGAGGTGAAGTCTTCCAAGGACTTGAAGGGCGTGGTCGCTGGAGATGGTGGGCGACTGGGTACAGGTGGCATGGCGGCCAAGGTATCTGCCGCCCGCTTGGCTTCCCGTGCGGGTGTGCCGGTGCTATTGACCTCTACGGATAACATCGGCGCGGCCCTGGATACCGCGGAGGTAGGAACCTGCTTCTGGCCGGATCAGGATCGCCTGAGCGCGTGGAAGTTCTGGGTGCTCTACGCCGCGGATTCGCATGGCCAGCTGCACTTGGATGCCGGTGCGGTACGCGCAGTGACGGAGGGGCACAAGTCCCTGTTGTCGGTGGGCATCACCAAGGTCGAGGGCGACTTTTCGCAGCGCGATGTGGTGGATCTGGTGGGGCCGGATGGAAAGATGATTGGCCGCGGCGAGGTGGCCTACGATTCCGCAATGCTCCACGACTTGATCGGCCAATCGACCTCCGACCTGCCGGAGTTCGCCCGCAGGCCGGTTGTGCACGCCGACTACATGTCCCATTACGCCAACCGAGCGCAGCTAAAGGGCTAGTAGGTAGTAGGGCTGTGGGGCCTCGGCCCGGGGCTAAGCTGCGCTTAGCTACTTGGAGGCCACATTGAGGGAGAGGACGCCTGCGCTAAGAGCCGTCATTCCCAGGCAGTTGATCCAGAATTCTGATCCGAGGAAGTTCGCCTTAATGTGAGCGATGATTGCGGAAAGGAAATAGCCCAGTACACCTACCGAGACGGTTGTCGCGACTGAAGCGTTGCCGGTAGCCGCACCGTAAACCAGGCCTGTGGCTGCGAGAGACTTGATCGCGATCAGCGTCCACCACCAATCTTCGGGGAACTTAACGCCCTCCAGGCAACGGCGTATGAACTTAGGTGGCTTGACGGAAATCAATGCGTCACCGGCGAGAACGGCGGCCAAAAGGTAGCTGCCACCTGTTGCTAGGGAACTCATTCGGATTCCTTTCTGCGAAGATCGAGGACAGAGCGATACATGAAAGTACGCCTTGTCTTCGGAGAAGTGGACTTTAAGCCACACTACTCTCGAAGAGCCAATGCTGTTTCCGGTTTCCATGCAACACGGCGCAGCTTAGGGGCTGGTTCGCTAGCATGGGTTGGTATGACAAACTCCAACGACGCTAAAGAGAACGCTCTTTCCCCGGAACGCCAGGCAGAACGCGACGAGGTTCTAGCCAAGGCTAAAAAGGCCAAGGAGGTCAGTTCCCAGCTGCTGCTGAACACCCAGCAGAAGAACGATCTGCTGGCAGACGCGGCAGATGCGCTGGAGGCTAACGCGGCGGATATTATCGTGGCGAATGAGAAGGATATTGCTGCTGGCAAGGAGCGCGGCTTCGCCGACTCCCTGCTAGACCGTCTGGCGCTGGATGAAGAGCGCATTGCCGGTATCGCTGGCGGTCTGCGTCAGGTAATCGGCCTGGCTGATCCCGTGGGCGAAATCGTGCGTGGACACACCCGCCCCAACGGCCTGCGCATGAAGCAGGTGCGCGTGCCGCTGGGTGTGATGGGCATGGTCTACGAAGCTCGCCCCAACGTCACGGTCGATGCTTTCGGCCTGGCCATCAAGTCCGGCAACGTGCCGCTGCTGCGCGGATCGAAGTCCGCCCGCCACACCAACGAGAAGCTGGTGCAGATCCTGCAGGACGTGGCTGAAAGCCACAACCTGCCGCGTGAGCTGGTGCAGCTGCTGCCGTGCGATACCCATGACTCGGTGCAGGACCTGATCACCGCCCGTGGTCTGGTGGATCTGGTTATCCCGCGCGGTGGCGCGGGGCTGATCAACGCCGTTGTGCTGGGCGCTACCGTGCCCACCATCGAGACCGGTACGGGTAACTGCCACTTCTACATCGACTCCTCTGCGGACATCGAGGAAGCCACCAAGCTGGTTATCAACGGCAAGACCCGCCGCTGCTCCGTGTGCAACGCCACCGAGGTTCTACTGCTGGATTCCGCCTTGCCGGACCCGGACAAAATCTACGTCCTGGAGGAGCTGCAGAAGGCCGGCGTGACCCTACACGGAGAGAAGGATCAGTTGGATCCACTGATCAACGACGTCGTCCCGGCGGAGGAAACCGACTGGACCGACGAGTACCTGAGCTTCGATATCGCCGTGGCCATCGTCGATGGCGTGGAGGAGGCCGTGACCCACATCAATCGTTACGGAACCAGCCACACCGAGGGTATTGCCGCCCGCGACTACAAGACCACCAGCTACTTCGAGCAGTACGTCGACGCAGCCGCTGTCTCCATCAACACCTCCACAGCCTGGACGGACGGAGAGATGTTCGGCTTCGGCGCGGAGATTGGCATCTCCACCCAGAAACTGCACGCCCGCGGACCTATGGGCTTGCCGGAGCTGACGAGCACCAAGTGGATCATCAACGGCGAAGGCCAAGTTCGCCCCTAAGTGCCGCTTTGGCGCCAGCTTTTCCGGTTGAGAAGTGGGCGTCATAAAGAAAGAACAGCTACACCACGAGGGTCAGGCTGGCGCCGAGCGCCAGAACCAGACAGAGGGGGATTTCCCACATACCGACCTTCTTAGGAGTCCACTCGCGCGGGTTAGCCTTCGCGATCGGTGGGATCAGCTTGGCGCGAAGGTCGGCCGCGGCCATCACCAGGATCATCAGGGGACCGCTGGCTGCATAGCCGCCGTCGAGAGCAGCCGCGACAGAGGTGATCAGCGTAAGTAACAAAGCGATCCGGTGATAGCGCAGGGACACACGCTCGAAGGGAGCGTTGTCGCGCTCGCGGATGATCGTCTTTACATAAAAGATCGTGCCGGTGAAATACAGGCCGATGATCAGGGTCGTCACCCAGATGGCCACCGGAGCCTCGCTGAAAAACCACGGCAGAACGGAAAAGCCACTGGCCGAAACGGCGACTATGTACATCAAAGCGCTGGCCACCGTCGTGGAAATGCCGGAGATGAGGCTGCGGGGGCGGCGTCGAAAAACTTCCATCACAGCGACCGCGATCAGCGGGATAAACGCGACCGCCCACCACAGCAAACGGGGCTGCAGGAACAACACCACAGCGCAACACGCGATCGTCAGCGCAGTGTACGTGAGCAGTGGCCAAAGGTAAGCGCGGCGACGGGACGGGGCACGGGTCTTAAACCACAGGCCGAACGCGAAGAAGGCCGCGTAGCCGAAAATCCAGGCTAAAGGCATGAACGTCAGCGCCAGCCACTGCACCGGGTTGCCATAGGAAGGGGCAATGACAGCGGCGGTGATCAGGCCGGTGACTATGGGCAAAAGAAGCATTGCCCATGCGCCATGCTGGTTTGGAACCCACGGGTTGGTACTCATTTCTAGCGCGGAAACTCCCTGATCTTTGACCTATAATTCTGGGCAACAAAGCACGTGAATGGCATTGGGTGCTCGGCACTGGGTGCCCTGTACTGAGTGCCCTGTACTACGTGCCCAGTTCCCATATTCCTCCAGACTAGAATCTTCCCGACCCGATGGGAAAGCCCCGGGTGGCCGTGGAAGCCGAGAAAGCAGAAAAGTACTGTGCAAAAAACTACGACACAGCCCACCAGAGTCGGCATCATGGGCGGGACCTTCGACCCGATCCACAACGGCCACCTGGTTGCAGGCAGCGAGGTCGCGGATCTGTTCGACCTGGATGTCGTTATCTTCGTGCCCACGGGGCAACCCTGGCAGAAGAAGCACAAGCGGGTGTCCGCCGCGGAGGATCGCTACCTGATGACGGTCATCGCGACGGCCTCGAACCCCCGCTTCCTGGTCTCCCGGGTGGATATCGACCGAGGTGGCGATACCTACACGGTCGACACCTTGGCGGATATCCGCGCCCAGTACCCAGAGGCCGAGCTGTTCTTTATTACGGGCTCCGATGCGTTGCAGAAGATCGTGACATGGCGGGACTGGGAAAAAACTTTCGACCTGGCGCACTTTGTGGGTGTGACTCGCCCCGGCTACGAGCTGCCGGCGGGCGATGGCAGCGGCGACGATCCCCTGTCTAGGGAAGTCGCGGCGGGGCGCTTGTCGCTGGTGGAGATTCCCGCCATGGCCATTAGCTCCACTGACGTGCGCGAGCGGGCGACGGAAGGCCGACCGGTGTGGTATCTGGTGCCCGATGGCGTGGTGCAGTACATCGCCAAGCATGGCATGTACGTTTCCAGCGAATAGCTGGTGGGTTGCTAGACTGAGTGTGTTTTTAATCAAGCAAGAAGGGCTGAATTTTTTTGACTGCCACCGCAGAATCTATCGCGCTCGCCGGAGTAGCGGCGCGTGCAGCAGCCGAGAAGCTGGGGGAGGACATCCTGGTTCTCGACGTCTCTGACCGCCTGGCTATCACCGATGTGTTCGTCATCGTCAGTGGCGATAACGAGCGCATGGTTAACTCCATCGTCGACGAGGTGGAGTACGAAGTAGGCCAGGATGGCCCGAAGCCAACCCGTCGCGAAGGCCGTGGCGAGGGGCACTGGGTGCTGCTGGACTACGGCAATGTCGTCGTGCACGTCCAGCGCAAGCAGGAGCGCGAGTTCTACGCGCTGGACCGCCTGTGGCGCGATGCCCCGCAGATCGAGGTCGAGGGTGTGGAGCAGCTGGATCGTGGCGGAAACTGGGATGTCGATGCAGAAGTCGACGTTCTGGAAGCAACGAGCATCGACGACCTGCCGCTGGCCGGCCCCACGCCGGACGCAGACGAGCTTTAAACCCCGGTAGTTTCTGATCATGGGCGAGCGCAGGGTCTATTTGGTCCGTCACGGACAGACGGAATACAACGCCAAAGGGCGGATGCAAGGCCAGCTGGATACGGATCTGTCCCCGGTAGGGGTACAGCAAGCCAAGGTCACGGCGCAGATGCTGGAGGATAAGCGCATCGCCCGGGTGATCTCCAGCGACTTGAAGCGCGCCTACGATACGGCACTGATCCTCGCGGAGCCTTTCGGCTGCGAGGTGACGACCGACCCTCGCTTGCGGGAGACTGATCTGGGGCAGTGGCAAGGCGCCTCGCGCGAAGAGGTCGACCGTGATTTCCCTGGTCAGCGTGCGTATTGGCGCCACGATCCGCTGTGGGCGCCGCCGGGTGGCGAAACGCGCCTGGAGGTAGCCGAGCGCGCCCACGCCGTGATTGAAGAGATCATGGCCACCGATGTTTTCGACGACGGCGATGTGATGATCGTCGCCCACGGCGGAACGATCGGCGCTTTGACTGCCCGTCTATTGGATCTACCGAGCCGTTACTACCCGGTGTTCACCGGCCTGGGCAATGCCTGCTGGTCGCAGCTGCTGGCCCGTCCCCGTTTTACTGGCGAGGCAACGGGAACCACGCCGGTAGCCATTGACGGTTCGACGGTGCCGTTGGTGCCCTCTAGCCGTCCAGACTGGTGGAAGCTGCCGCAGTGGCACCTGGAGGGATGGAATTTGGGCGTGGCCACCGATGCAAGCCCGGATGAAGGTGCCCTTCCAGGTAGTAGCCCTGTTTCTTCTACTCATGACGCCACCGCCTCCGCCCCGCACGATCCCAGCCAGGGGAGGGGCTAGTGGCTGTCCAGATTGTCACTGATTCTTCCTGCTGCTTGCCAGAGGACCTTGCGAAGAAGGCAGGCATCACGGTGCTGGACCTGCACGTGGAAGGCGAGGGCGAAGAGCAGACCACCGCCAGCCTCAGCAGTTTGGAGCTGGCCGCGAGCTATGCGCGCCTGATGGAGCGCGGCGGCGATGCGGGCGTGGTGGCGCTGCACCTGTCCAAGCAACTGTCCGCGACTTTCGCCAACGCTTCCGTGGCCGCGGGAGTTTTCGAGGGCAAGGTGCGGGTGCTGGATTCGAAGAACATCGGGATGGTCCTGGGCTTTGCCGCGCTGCGTGCCGCCGAGGCCGCCCGGGAGGGCGCGGACCTGGATGCGGTGGTGGCCGTGGCGGAGGAATCGCTGAAGAACTCCTCGCTGTGGCTGTATGTCCATGAGCTGGATGTGTTGCGCAAGGGTGGGCGGCTGTCGGTGGGGCAGGCGCTGTTGACCTCCACGCTGGCGATCAAGCCGATCCTGCAGTTAGCGGAGGGCAGGCTGACGTTGGCGGCCAAGACCCGTACCCAGGTGAAAGCCATGGATAGGGTGGTGAAGTTTGTGCGTCAGCTGGTCATCGACGAGGCCGTGGCGGCCAAGGGAAACCCCCGCGATGTGAAGATCGCCGTGCACCACAGCGACGCGGAAGATCAGGCGGTGGATCTTTCTGCCCGGATCGGGGAAATGGTTGAGGAACTGAACCAACTGGAGGCACCAACCGAGCCTCCGGAGCCGCGGGCCCATGGTTTGCGCCGACAGGTACGAGTGGAAACCTGGCAGTCTTTGCCGCAGGTGGAGGTCAGCATTGTGACCATCCCGGAGGTTCTGCAGTTGCACGTCGGCCAGGGGGCATTGGGCGTGGCAGCGACGATGTGGGAGAACTCGACGTCGGACTCGGACTCGGACTGAATTTCCACAGGCAAGGAGTTATCCACAGCCTTCTGGGGTTTTGATCTCTAGAGGGCAAGGGCACGGCGCTGACCGTCCCGCCGGTGTGCTGTGATCGGGCGCATGTCCACACGACGAATGCGGTTGAGTTCCGTAGACAAGGTGCGCGCCCGGGCGGAAGCACTGGCGCAGCCAATGCCCGAACACGAGCTAGCCAACGTCGATCTAGATACGCACGCGGACATGGGCGGCAGGGCTTCGCGGGCGCTGGTGGTGGCGGTTGTGATGGCTGCCCTCATTGGCTTTGCGTTGTTCGCCTGCCAACGGTCGGATTCGGAGGGCGGAGAGGCAGCACCAGCCAGTGGCCCGGAGTTGCTGGCTGGCACGAACGCGCCGGGTAACAATGGCGTGGCGACAAACAGCGCGGGCGGGGCGACTGACAGTGCTGGCGGCGCGGGTGATGCAGGTGCTGCCGGTGGTGCCACAGAGAACTCGGAAGAAGGCGATGGCGACCAGGAGTGCGTCGTCAGCGTGCAGGGCATGGTGCGCCATCCCGGTCTGCTGCGCGTACAGGCGAATACCCGGGTGGGGGAGGCAATAGAGGCAGCGGGAGGAACTCTGCCCAAGGCCGTCGTGCTGGGCATCAATCTGGCCGAGCAGGTCAGTGATGGCATGCAGATTGTGGTGGACGATAAGGGCTCTAGCGTGGTCTACGCCGGGGCGGGGCAGACCTCTGCCGGAGGTGCGGCCGCGCCGGGTGATCCGAACAAGGCGGGCGGCAACCCTGGCGCCAATTCCGGCGCCAAATCCGGTGCCAATTCCGGCTCCAAAGCGGGAGCCTCGGCGGAGGGCAAGATCAACCTCAACACCGCCGATTCTGCGCAGCTGGAAACCATCAGCGGTATTGGCCCCGCCACTGCGGAGGCCATCATCGCCTGGCGCGACTCCAACGGGCCATTCACCAGCGTGGAGCAGCTCCTGGAGGTGCGCGGCATCGGCCCGGCGAAGTTTGAATCGATGCGCGATGCGGTCACCATCTAGCGCCCTTTCCACTGATTCCACTGTTTCCAGCAGCGTCATCGAGCCCTACTCCCCGGAGGCTGTCGCGAAGGCGCGGGGTATAGATCTGCGCCTCGTCCCAGTGGCCCTGACTAGCTGGCTGATGGCCGCTGCGATCATCTTGACCCGCAGCTATTGGCCACTTCTTGTCGGGCTGGCCGCCGCGCTAGGCGGGGCCGTGTGGTGGCTTCGCCTCCGCCGTGCTTATGGCTTTCGCGTTTCCCGGGTGCTCGCGCGCAGCGTCGCTACCGTCGGGGCTATCGCCAGCACAGTCGGGGCCGGCACGTGGTTGCGGATTCTTTTTATTGACGCCCACCCGCTACTGCGCACACTCTCCACCAACGCGGCCGTGGTGCGGGAGCGGGTGACGGTGGCGGGCCTGCCGAAGCAGCTCACGGAGGGGAGGGTGGTGGTTCCCGTAGAAGTCCCCGGCTTGGGGGACGTGCCACTATTCCTGCGTCCCGAGCTAGCCCGCGGAGCTGGCGCGAATGCCATTGATTTCACGTCACTTCAGCCAGGCATGAGCTTCGATATCTCCGCCACTGCGCGCCCAGCCCAAGGGGCAGAGCTCATCCCGGTGACGTTGTCGGCCACCCGGGCGCCGGAGAATCTAGGCGAGCCGGAGGGGCTATGGCGCATCACCAGCTGGCTACGCGAAAGTTTCCACGCGCTGTGCGCCGACCTGCCGTGGGATGCGGGTAAGATCCTGCCCGGCATGGTGATGGGGGACGTCAGCATGCAGGATTCCACCCTTCGCAATCAGTTCACCGTCACGGGGCTCAGCCACCTGAGCGCAGTTTCTGGCTCCAACGTCGCGGTGATCACCGGAACCGCATTGCTCATAGCCACAGCGTGCCGAGCAGGCTACCGAAGCCGGCTCGTTGTAGCAGCGCTATTCTTAGCGGCATTCGTACTGCTGGTCGGCCCGGAACCCAGCGTGCTGCGCGCGGCGATCATGGGCAGCGTTGGCCTGGTGGCCGTGGCATCGGCGCGCTGGACGGACGTGTTGGCCTCCCTGAGCGCCGCCGTTTTGCTACTGATGGTGATCGCCCCGGGCATGGCCATCAGTTACGCCTTCGTATTATCCGTGGCAGCGACCGCGGGCATCCTGGTGGTACTTCCGTGGTGGTCGAAAGCCATTTTGTTGAGGCTGCAGCAAGTCCCCTGGTTGGTCAAAGACGACCGCCCCACCCAGCTGCAAGCGATGGCAGTGCGCATGGTGGTGATCGCCGTGGCTGCGGACCTGGTGACCATCCCGATCATCGTCCACATGACGGGCAAGGTCTCTCTGGTCGCGGTGGTGTGTAACCTCGCCGTGACGGCGGTCGTACCAATCATTACGGTGTTGGGGCTGCTCAGCGCGTTGCTAGCCGCGGTGTATCCACCGCTGACGTTTCTGCTGGCCCAGACAATAGTAGCCCCGGCCGTGCCGTGCGCGGCATGGGTGATGTGGGTAGCGCGCACAGGCTCCACCGCGCCGATGCTAGCTACCCCTGGTGGGTGGTTATGGGCAGCTCTGGCCACCTCACTACTGGCAGGGCTTCTTCTTAGTGTGCGTTACGCCCGGCACTGGCGACAGCTTCGGTGGTGTTGGGTCACGCTCTTGTGCGGCCTGGTGATGCTTGGGTTAGGGGATCGTGGGGGCGTCATAAAACTAGAAAGACCAGATAAACACACAACAGCGACAATGCAGACTGGGGTGATAGACCTCAACGGCACAACGGTGATTCGGGTGAGCGACGACGAGGCGGCGATACGGCAACAGCAACAGATCGCAGACGCCGTGGCAGCCGCGGGTGGGGCAGGGCAGGTGGCCGTGGTGGTGACCGAGTGCGGGAAACCCCACGATAGGCCCAGCTACATGCCCAGTGGGGTGCCGGTGTACTACCCGTGCAAAGACAAGCTGAAGTTCCGTTAGAAGTCCCCGGCGTGGATCTGGCAAGATCGAACCCATGAACGCCACCGAGCACCCCGCACCCATCAACCTCATCGTCGGTGGCGATGATTTCCTCGCCGAACGGCGCCGACAGGGAATCGTGCAGCAGGCACGGGCCGCCAGCGGGGACCCGAACTTGCCGGTGGAGATGCGAAAAGCGTCGGAGCTCAGCGCCCCCGAACTGGCGGAACTACTCAGCCCCAGCTTGTTCGCCGAAGACCGCATCGTCGTGGTCACCGGGGTAGAGGATACGGGTAAGGACATCATCAGCCTGCTGGAACAAGCCATCAAAGACCCGGCGGACGGCGTGGTGCTGATCATCGTGCACACCGGCAAGGGGCGTAACAAAAAGCTGGTAGATAGCTGGCCGAAACTCGGCGCGGTGGTGTTCCAAGCCGGGGCGCTGAAAGGGCGGGAACAGCTCGCCTTCATCGACCAAGAATTCCGCGCCCACGGCGCGCGTGTGACCCGCGAGGTCTGCGAGCTACTGCTGGACGTTGTCGGCAGCGACCTACGGCAGCTGGCCAGCGCCATCAGCCAGCTGATCGCGGATACCGACGGGAACGTAGACGCCGCCGCGGTGAAGCGCTACTACCAGGGCAAAGCGGAAGTCAGCGGTTTCGAAGTGGCGGACTATGCGATCGCCGGAAATGTCTCTGCCGCCGTGGCTCTGGCGCGCCGGGCCCTGCAGCTAGGCGTGCCACCTGTGTTGCTGGCCAGCGCTCTGAGCTCCGCGGTGGCGGACATTGCAAAGGTCGCCGGGGCAGGCAACATTAATTCCCGCCGCGATGCGGCCAAGTTCGGCATGGCGCCGTGGAAGCTGGATAAGACGATCCGTACGGCCCGGCGCTGGAGCACCCCCATGATCGCCCAGGCAGTACAGATCACCGGCGCACTGGATGCCGGGGTGAAGGGCCACAGCACGGACCCCGACTACGCAGTGGAAGATGCGGTGCGCCGGATCGCGCAGGTGGCGCTGCGGCGCTAACACCCGCTATACCGCGGGGCGGAAGCCCTTCCACACACCGCAGTGGATCGCGTCGTTGTAGCGGGATTCAAACTGGTAGTCCCGCGTTTCCTCCCACTGGTCCACGCCACCTTCCAGGTGGGAACCCAGCAGCGCACCCGTCAACGACGCACGGGTGTTGCGGTTGCCCGGCCAATTCACCGCGACGTGCAGGAAATCGTGCGGGGCGTATTGATCACTGTGATCCAGGTACAGCTGCGCCAGCAGCAGGGCAGAAGCCGTGCACGAACCAGCATCCCAGCCCCGGCCGAAGATCTGCACGAACTTGCGGCGGCAGCGGTAAAGCTCCTCGAAGTCGCCCTGGGCGAGGAAAGGATCTAGGTGCTCGCGCACAGCGGCCACGCGGGAAATCAACTCGCTCAGCGGCGCGTCGGGGCCGGTGAGGTCCGTGATCAGCGCCGAATCCAGATCCTGGAGGATGTCGGACTTCTCCTCGTTGGTCAGCAGATTGTCGTTGTCGAAGTTCTCGTCGCCGGCCAGACCCTCAGCGACATTCACCAGGTCGGTGCCCTTGCGGGCGGACACCAGGCATGCCATCACGGCGCACGCCGCACGGGCCACGCCCGAGTCGTGGGTCACCATGCCTTGCAGCACGGACCAGCCCACGCCCTGATCCGACGGAGCCAGCAGCGCACTGGCGGCCACGCGCATGACCGCGCCAGACCCCCCGGAGTGGGTAGACACATCGTCCCAGTGCTCCGCGCCGAGCTGGCTCAGACGGTCCAGCGATTCCGTTGTGGAGGGGCCGGGCAGGCGGTCGTAGTCTGGGTCGGAGTGGTAGTTGATGAAGTGCTGGCCGATGGCCTGCATGCCCTCTTCGCGGTCGAGGTTTCCTCGGTCGATATCCTTCATCGCGGCACAGAGCGCCAACGTCATCTGCGTAGCGTCACTGATAACGAGCGGTTCGGGAAGCGGGGTGCGCTCGGGCTGCGGAGGCATCTGGTACGGGTAGCCCCACGCATCGCCCAATGCGGTGCCGAGCAGGGCTGATCGGAAACGATCCTTCATCCCTTCTTCGAACTCCTTCGGAAAGTCATTGCGTTTGAAACCTAGCTAATCACTTTAGGGCAAAGTGAAAGCCCGCACCCGGGGAGGTTGTTGTTGTCGTTGCTTAGTGACGCAACGTCTCAACCTCTTTTAAAGGATGCGGGCCTCTTTTACACAAGAAGCTAGCGAAAGCTTAAGCCATCTTGTTGAAGCGAGCGGCCATACCGGACTTCTTGTTCGCCGCGTTGTTGCGGTGAATGGTGCCCTTGGTGACGGCCTTGTCGTAGAAGCGGGAAGCGACGCGCAGCTGAGCCTCTGCGGCTTCCTTGTCGCCAGCCTCAACCGCAGCGTTGAACTTGCGGGTCTCGGTGCGCAGACGGGAGCGGATAGCCTGGTTGCGCTTGCGGGCGATCTCGTTGGTCAGAACGCGCTTCTTCTGCTGCTTGATGTTTGCCATGGTGGCGTGCCTCTTTTCCTAAAAGTCTTCGAAAAAAATTTTGACGTTCATTGGAAGCACAAAGCTTCGCTGTGTCCACGTGATCTCTTACACCCCACCCAAGGTCCTGTGGAATGCGACGTGGCCTGCAGTGCTTACGTATTGCGGGGCGTACTTTTTGCGAGCGCAACACGGGCACTGTGAACTCGAGAAATGTTAGCAGTATAGGTCGGGAAACGACAAAACGCGGGGAGCTTAGCTCCAGCCGTAGACCTGGCGGAGTTCGTTGGCCACCCGTTCAAAGCGACGGGCTGGCAGCGGGATGCCGCGGCGCTGAATGTGGGACTCCGGAACCTGCAGCACCTTATCCATTCGTACCCAGCTATCCAGGTCCGCGCCGGTACTCCACGGACCAGTGCCGACGGGGATCCAGTTGATCTTATCGGCGTATTCTTCCCGGGAGGAGATCAGTAGCGTTAGTAGCCGGTGGTGGTTGCGACCCACCACGAGGACCGCGCGTTGCTCGGGAACCATGCCCTTCTTGGGGCGAATGTTCGCCCACACGACCTCTCCAGCATCTGCCTGCCCGTCCATATCCGGGATGTAAGTGACGGCACGGGCAAGATCCCGGCTGGGGGTCTTAATAGTTTCCTCCCGCGACTCCGTCGCAGCAGCGTGCTTCGCCCCCATGCCCAGATGTGCGTTGAGTTCCGCGATGCCGCGCTTCAGCGCTTGCTTGCGCGTGAAATGACGCAGGTAAAAATGCTGGAAGAATCCCCGAATAGCCCCAAAGAGATTGGTGGATTTGCCACGTGGGGGCGTCACTTCCACATCACTAACTTCGGAACCAGCCATAGCTGACAGATTACCTGAACGAGGCACACACAGGAATGCAGTTTCGCAGCCAAACCCCGTCTGCTACTTCCGGGCCGATACATAGTAGGGTTACGCGTAAGCGAAAGAGGAGGGCACATGGCAGCCAAGCAGAAGAATTACGCCACAGAGACGTTCACGGACCCGGAGAGGATCCGCAACTTCTGCATCATTGCCCACATTGACCACGGCAAATCCACCCTGGCGGACCGCATCCTGCAGATGTCCGGCGTAGTCGAAGACCGCGACATGCGCGACCAATACCTGGACAACATGGATATTGAGCGCGAGCGTGGCATCACCATTAAGGCGCAGAACGTGCGCCTTCCATGGGTGCCGAAGACGGGCCCACACGCGGGTGAAGAACTCGTGATGCACCTGATCGATACGCCCGGCCACGTGGACTTCACCTACGAGGTCTCCCGCGCCCTGGAGGCATGTGAGGGCTGCATCCTGCTGGTCGACGCAGCGCAGGGCATCGAGGCCCAGACGCTGGCGAACCTGTACCTGGCGATGGAAAACGACCTGGAAATCATCCCGGTGCTGAACAAGATCGACCTGCCGGCAGCAGACCCGGAGAAGTACTCGCTGGAGCTCGCCCACATTATTGGTTGCGAGCCGGAGGACGTGCTGCGCGTATCCGGTAAGACGGGCGAGGGTGTGCCCGAGCTGCTGGATAAGGTCTGCGAACTTGTGCCCGCTCCCGTGGGGGACGCTGATGCCCCGGCCCGCGCCATGATCTTCGACAGCGTCTACGACATCTACCGCGGCGTGGTGACCTACGTGCGCATGATGGACGGCAAGCTGGAATCCCGCCAGAAGATCCAAATGATGAGTACCGGCGCGACCCACGAAACCCTGGAAATCGGCGTGGTCTCCCCAGAACCGACGAAGACCAAGGGCCTGGGTGTGGGCGAGGTTGGCTACATCATCACCGGTGTGAAGGACGTTCGCCAGTCCAAGGTGGGCGATACGATCACCTGGGCGACCAACGGAGCCGAGGTGCCTTTGAAGGGCTACCAGGAGCCGACCCCGATGGTGTACTCCGGCCTGTTCCCAATCAGCGCCGACCAGTACCCCGACCTGCGCGAAGCAATCGAGAAGCTGCAGCTTAACGATGCTTCCCTGACTTTCGAACCGGAGACTTCGGTGGCCCTGGGCTTCGGCTTCCGCTGTGGGTTCCTGGGGCTGCTGCACATGGAGATCACCCGCACCCGCCTGGAGCGCGAGTTCGGCCTGGACCTGATCTCCACCGCGCCTTCCGTGGTCTACCGTGTGGTCAAGGAGGACGGCAAGGAAGTCTACGTCCGCAACCCCTCGGACTGGCCGGGCGGCAAGATGCGTGAGGTCTACGAGCCGATCGTGAAGATGACCGTGATCGTGCCGGCGGAGTTCCTGGGTTCGACTATGGAGCTGTGCCAGTCCAAGCGTGGCCAGATGGGCGGCATGGACTACTTGTCCGAGGACCGCGTGGAGCTGCGCTACACCATGCCGCTGGGCGAGATCATCTTCGACTTCTTCGACCAGTTAAAGTCCCGCACCAAGGGCTACGCTTCGCTGAACTACGAGGAAGCTGGCGAGCAGCTGGCCGACCTGGTGAAGGTCGACATCCTGCTGCAGGGCGACCCGGTGGATGCATTCAGCGCGATCGTGCACCGCGAAAACGCCCACTGGTACGGCAACAAGATGACGGTGAAGCTCAAGGAGCTTATCCCGCGCCAGCAGTTCGAGGTGCCGGTGCAGGCTGCCATCGGCTCCAAGATCATTGCCCGCGAGAACATCCGCGCCCTGCGCAAGGACGTTCTTTCCAAGTGCTACGGCGGCGACGTCTCGCGTAAGCGCAAGCTGCTGGAAAAGCAGAAGGAAGGCAAGAAGCGCATGAAGGCTATCGGTTCGGTTTCTGTTCCGCAGGAAGCCTTCGTCGCTGCCCTGTCTACTGATGCCGACTAGGTTTATTGACGCCGACTAGTTTCCACCGAGCGCCCGTACCGACGCGGCCAGGCGGTTGATTTCGCTTAAGGAGAGCTCCTCGTCCGCGTGGGCGTTGCAGTAATCCAGCAGGGTATACCCGGTGAGCTGCAGCTGGTTGTGCTTGGCCCACACGCGGCGCGCGTACGACGAGTTGTTGTTGATCATCTTCATCATGTGCTTGCGCTCGCTGAGCAGCTCGAACTGCAGGTCGCGGCGTGCGTAGAGGGCATCGTCGGGGTGGGTAGTCAGCAATGCGCCCAGCAGGGAGCCCATGGCGGCTTTACAATGGCCGACCAGGCGGCGGTGATAGTGGGCGTCCGACGTAGTGCGCCAGAACCACAAGAAAACAAACGAACAGATCATCGCAACAAACACCTCGGCCAGGCGATCGATGGTGACATCGCTGAGCGGGCGGGCGAGCGAGTTACCCATCATCAGAGCCATGGGGGTGGTGAAGATGACGGTGAACGCATAGTTCTTGACGATGAAGAACTCGGCGGCGAATTGGCAAATGGCCAGGAGGAACAGCAGGGGTAGGCCGCCGATCTGGAAGGCGTGGGCGATGGCGAACAAGCCGATGCCCAGCACGGAGCCCAAGAGTCGGTGGACGCCGCGGATGGTGCCGGGGATTTTCTCTGGCCCCCACTGCAGGATCAGCAGAGCGGTAATCACACCCCAGTCGGGACGATCCAGCCCCAGCCAGATGGTGAGGGTGCAGGAGGTCAGGCTGGCGAGCACTACTTTTTCCATGCTGAGTTCCGCATGGCTGTGGATGTTCAGAGAGCGGCCGATGCGGTACTTCACCGACGGCTGGTGGTGGGGGATGGCGGTGCGGGTGGGCTCGACCATGCCGTTGGAGTCGGAGAAATCCTCGTCCGTGTCGACGTAACCGGCCTCGGCACTGAGAGCCATGAGTCGCTTGCGGGCCTGTTGCACCTGCGCCACCAGGTTGCGCTGAGCTTCGCGGACAACCTTGCCACCAGAGACGATCCCTGCTCCCATGAGAGCGGACCAGGCCTCAAACAAAGAGGTGCGGGCGAGGTAGTAGTGGCCGGGCGAAGGATCGGCCTCGAAGTCCGCAACCGCGTTGTTGAGGGTGCGGATCGCCTGCTGCTCTGGGCCCCGCGGGTTGAGCAGGGCGGGGAACATGCCGACGATGACGGCGACGAACGCGCCGAACAGAGCCCAGCCACCGATGGCTAGCGGGTTGAGGCCGTTGCGGGCGATCATCGTGGCGCCGCCGGAGACCATGACGATGAAGAAGCCGCCCGGTGGCGGCAGACGCAGAGCGTTCTGGGCATAGGTGAATACGCCCGACAGGAAGGTGCAATAGGCACCGGCGATCAGGAGCCACCAGTGCGAACCCCCGGAGTCCATGTGCGCCCACATCATCTTTCCCAGCCATGCTGCGATGGTGGGGCAGATGGCCAGAAGTGCGGCGGAGAAGACCATGACCTTCAGACGGGTTCGGTATGGAAGGTTGCCGCCGTAAATAACAGCGAACGCGCCTCCGGCGACTAGCAGCATCGCATCGGTGTGGCCTAAAGACCACGCGATTGTGCCCGGGATCAGCAAAGACAGTGCGGCCCGTACGCCAGCTGCCCAGCCTTTGGCCTTGGAGTTGAAGGTAGTGAAGAGTTCCCAGGCGCTAGGGTGCTGGGGGATGGGGAACTCGGCGGGGCGCTTTACGGGACTGGGCTGGCTCACTGCGGCTGTAGGCCTCCTCGAAGGATCGCTCAAGGGAACGAAAAGGATCGGGTTGGACAGTCATAGTCTAACCGCAGAGAATCGAACGTCCCGCTGTGGGTTGTCCGGGCTCTACCTACACTAAGAGTCATGAACTACAAAGAGCCGCAGGGTTATGGCGAGCAGGGCAAGAAGGATTACTTGGCTGGCTGGATGCCGGACGAGGATCCCACCGACGGGCACGTCGTGCGTTCCACAGACGAGCAAGAAGTGGAAACCCGCCGCATCCGGTTGGCCAGGTACCGCCCGAATACCGCTAAAAAGCTCGCGGCGTGGCTTGCACTGATCTTGGGTGGCATGATGCTTGTCGGGATTCCTTCGGGGGCTGTGGAAGGTACCTCGGGAGGTCTAAAAATCCTCCTCGCAGTCCTGTATTTCCTCGTCTTCGCAGGCCCAGCGTTGTATTGGATATATGCGAACAAACGCGATACGAAGTCGGTTCGGCAATGGGCCGCCACGGAAGCTGATTACCGGGAGGTGTGGGAATCCTTCGACCCGGCAACAAAGTCCGTGTTCGCTCGACCTGCTCCGTCCGAAGAGCTGCCGTTGCTGCCGAAGCGCCCCTGGCTGTGGATCTGGATCGCGGAGTTTGCGTTGATCGCTACCGCCGGCGCGCTGACCCCTGCCTAACGTTCGCCTTATCCGCGCAGGGCACGAGGGGGAGTCCTACTGTGGAGTGGCGATTGTGAGGTAGTCGAACCACTTCTTTTGCTTCAGAGTGAAGTCTGCCCCAAAGTCGTAATCGTTCGATTTGCCTACCCGACACATTAGAGTGCTGCCGTCCGACCCCACGAGGCAGTCCATCGCATGAGTATCACCGGAATCGGGGTCAGTGACCGTGATGCTCGCACGGGGGATAGCCGTCACGCTAGGGTCGCTAGACCTATAGACGTAGGTGGGCTTCAATGCCGCTGCATAAATCACATCGGCGAACTCGCATGACGTGCGCAGCGGAACGCTGATCTCAGCGCCATTTGCAGTGACCCCGCAGTCATTTCGCGGGTAAGCAGGTCCCCCGTTGGAAGAGGAACGTTTGCGTTTACCTCGCGTCGGCTCAGCTGCGCGGTTGTTGCTATCCGGGGCGGAGGTGTGACCGGAACCGTGGTTTGAAGCCGGTGGGGTGGGGTTGGGGCCGGACTTCTTCGAGCTGTCCTTCTTAGAGCCTTCACCCTTGGCTGCGGAATCTTGCCGCGCAGAGCTGTTGGCGGAGCTTTCGGAGTCGGCGGCATCGTTGGAGTTTTCAGAACCGCAGGCGCTTAGGCTCAGTGCGGCGACGGAGAGCAGGGCAAGGGCAGACGTGCGCTTCATGAAAACGTCCTTAAGTAAAGAAAAGAGTTGTATTAAAGAAGAAGCCTAGCGCTTCCGCTAGTCATTCACAGTGAGAACGACCTTTCCCAGCGCGTGCCCCGACTCCACCTCATCGTAGCCCTCGGCGGCTGCGCTGAAGGACAGCTCCCTGCCGATGACCGGGCGCATCGCGCCCTCCGCGACCAAGCGGGCGAGTTCTGCGAAACGCTCCTGGGTACGGGTGCGAGTGATGCCGCTACCGCCCAGGCGGGTGGCCAGCTGTTTGTCTGCGGCGCTGCGGATGGCGCCCTCTGGTGCAAGATGCGCCAGCCCCTCCAAGACCTCGCCGCCGACCAGATCCAGAATGCCGTCTACCGGTGGGACGGTGACATGGGAACCGGTCTTGCCCAGTTCCGCGGTATCCATAAAGCGCGCCCCCAGGCGCTCCACGAGCATCTTCTTGCGGGCGCTGGCGATGCCGATGACCTCAATGTTGTAATGCCGCGCCAACTGCAGAGCATGCGTGCCCACTCCGCCGCCCGCGCCGATCACCAGCAGGCGGGCGCCCTCATCCGGCCAGGTTTCCAGGTCGTGCAGTTCCGCCAAAGCGTCGTAGGCGGTCCCGGCGGCCGCGGGCAGGCAGGCCGCATCCGTGGCCTCCACACCGCTGGGGATAGTTGCGGTCGAGGTGGCGTCCAAAAGCACGAAAGAATCGCTGGCAGCACCAGTGCCAGAGAAAGCCGACCCGAAGACATGATCGCCTGGCGAAAACCCGGTGGAAGGATCGGCTTCGACGACGATCCCGGCGGCCTCGCGACCCATGGCCATGGGGAACTCGACGGGGAAAGCGCCCTGGCGCTGGCCGTTGCGCACCTTGATGTCGCCGGGGTTCAGGCTGATCGCGGTGGGGCGGATCAGCACGCTGCCGGGCTGCCACTGGAGGTCGGGGACATCAAGGAACCGGGTGACCTCGGGGCCGCCGAAAGATTCAAAGCCGAAGATACGCATGAGCCCCATGGTAGGGGGCTGCTAGTTTTTGGCGAAGCGGCGCGCGAGGAAGGCAAACAGTGCGCCGGAGATGTTGTGCCAGACGGCGGCGACCGCGCCGGGGATGGCGGCTTCCGGAGCCCAGTACTTGCCCTACATTCCAGATGCCAGGCCGGCGGACTGCGTGGCGACCTCGATGGCGGTGGTGCGGCACACAGCAGGGGACTCGCCGGTCGCACGGGCGGCGAAGTAACCCAGGACGTAGCCGATGGTGTTGTGGATGATCACAGCAATCAGCACCGTGACGCCGATGTTCATCAGGGTCTCGGAAGACTTAGCCACGGCGGGGAAGACCACGCCACCAATGGCGACGATCGACAGCCACGGCAGGATCGGAAGCAGGGCCTGGACGAAGCGGTCGAAGATCACGCGGATGACCAAGCCGCCGATGACGGGCAGCAGCACGGTCTGCACCAGGCTCCACGCCATGGACTTGCCATCCACGGGGGTTTCCTCGCCCGCCAGCAACAGCATGATCACCGGGGTGACCAGCGGGGAGAGGATGGTGGACACGGAGGTCATGGTCACAGACAGGGCAACATCGCCGCGGGCTAGGTAAGAAACCACGTTGGAGGTCGTGCCACCCGGCACCGAACCGAGCATCAGCAGGCCGATAGCCAGCATGGGGTTCAGCCCCAGCAGCTTGGCCACGGCCACAGCACCCAGCGGCATGATGACGAACTGCGCCAGCACGCCGATGAAGATCGGCAGGGGGCGCTTGATGACCAGTGCGAAGTCGGGCAGCGTCAGCGTCAGCCCCATGCACAGCATGATGATCGCAATCATCGTGGAGATGTGTGCCGCCAGCGGTGTGAACGTCTCGGGCGTGACTAGCGCGAGGCCGGCGCCGATCAGGATAAAAGCGGGGGAGGGAAAGCGTTAGAGTGGGGCTGGTACCCGCACACAAGGAGTGAAAATGAGCCATCCCCGCACCTGGTTCACCAGCGACCTTCATCTAGGCCACCCCTTCGTTGCTGAGCTGCGCGGATACGATCGCGGAGATACCGATGTCGAACGCCACGATGCGGCCATCCTTGGCAACCTCACCGCGGCTCTCAGCCCCGGCGATACCTTGTGGGTGCTGGGGGACATTTCTTCCGGTTGGGGTCCGCAGGAGGAAAGGGCGCTATCGCTGCTACACGATGCGTTGTCGGGCCTAGACGTGACGGCGCATTTGATTGCCGGAAATCACGACACCTGTCATCCGCTGCACGCCAATAGCGCGACTCGCCAGCGCAGGTTCCTGGAGGTCTTCGATTCCGTTCAGCCGTACCAGTGCATTGTCCCGTGGGATCCGGACGGCGATGGGGTGGCGGACAATGAGGATCTAGCGAAGAAGGCCGATAGTGAAGTTGCCTGGCTGTGCCACTTTCCGCGCCCCGGGCAAGACCATGAGGGCATGGAGTCGCGCTATGACAACCTGCGCTTGAATGTGCCCTTTGTGATTCACGGCCACCTGCACTCCGCGGAACCCGTCACCGGTCCCGGCCAGGTTGATGTCGGCGTGGATGCCTGGGGTATGCACCCGGCGCCCTACCAAGAGGTCATGGAGTTGCTCTACCGCTAGGCCGCGCTACGCGCGTTGGGCGAGAACACACGTTGCTATTTATGTATATTTATTCTGTGTTTTCTTAACTAGATCTTTTTCTAGTTGACGCCCACTTGTCAGCCCAAGACAAGGTCAACCAACGGGACTAGAGGTTATGACGTTCAACTTTTCCCAGTACACCTACCGGCCGCGGCATGCGGCCAAGGATTCTCGCCACTCCGTAGCCAAGGGTTTCGCTACGGCCGCAATGACTGCTGCAGTGGGCGTTGCCGGCCTGGCTGTTCCGGCCAACGCAGCCCCGGCTGCTCCAGGCCCCGCCGGATCGGTGCCTCCGCTGCCGCAGGTTCAGCTTCCGCAGCTCCCACCGCCACCGAAGTTGCCGCCCGTGCCGCAGGCCGTGGAGGACGCTCTCAACAAACTGGGCATGTCCGCCAACCAGATCCCAGGATCCTCTGCGCCGAACCGCCCTGTGCCGAATCGACCGGCACCGAATCGCCCGGCACCGAACCCTGGCTACAAGGTGCGCACGATCCACAACGTGCCCGCCCGCACTTCCCTGGCCGTGGTGACCAACAACGGCATCGCCAAGACCCCGAACGCGGATGAGGCGCGCCCAGGGTTGTCCATTGTGAAGCTGTACATGGCCGATTACGTGTTGCGCTACGGCGACCGAAGCAACTCTGACCGCTACCTGGCCGAGCGCATGATTCGCTTCTCGGACGATGGAGCTGCTTCGAAGATCAACCGGAAGTACCCGCGGGCAATCAGCACTATTGCCCGCGAATACGGACTGCGCAATACCCGTGCGGCTGCCCACTGGGGCAACTCCTACACCTCGGCCACGGATACTGCGCGCTTCCTGCACCAGCTGCGCATCCGGCACCCGCGCTCTGCAGTTCTGCACTGGATGCGCACTGCAGCTCCCGTGGCAGCCGATGGAACCCGCCAGGACTGGGGTACCGTCCACCTGCCGGGTGTCAACGGCACCAAGTGGGGCTGGTCGGACTCCGGCCCGCAGACTTTGGCCTCGGCTTCTTTCGGTAACGGCTACACAGTCGCATCGTTTTCCTGGGGCGGTCGCGGGGTTCAGAACGCAGATACTCGCGCAGCAGCAGGTTACCTGCGTTAGCATGTTCCTCGGAGTCTAGAGGTGCGTGCAGGTTGGCCTGGGCGTGTTACCCTCAGGCCAACCGATATTGGCTCTTGTTATGGAAAGTTTTAGATAGATGGCACCACAGGACAACAATCCCTTTGGCGGAGGAGGAAACGGCAACTCTGACCCGTTCTCCTCCTCGAATGGTGGCAGCAACGGCACCGGCGCTGGATCCGCGGACAATACCCCGGAGCCGCCACAGTACCGTCGTCAGGACGACCAAAGTACCCAAGTATTCGGTTCCTCTGGAACCAATAATGCAGCAGGCGCTCAGGGTGCTGGCCAATATGGTTCGCCCTATGGAGCCCCGCAAGGTGCCGCTAACGCTGCGCCGGGTGGCGCACCTTACCCCGGTAACCAGGGGTTTAACCCCTCCCAGGGTGGATATGGCCAGCAGGGGTACGGCCAGCAGGGGTACGGTCAGCAGGGTTACGGTCAACCCGGCCAGCCCGGCCAGCCGTTTGGTCAGCCTTATGGCCAGGGCGGCCCCAACGCTCAGGGCGGAAATGGCAATGTAGCCAAGATCGTCATTGGTTTGCTGGTTCTGGTTGCCCTCATTGTTGGCGGTGTACTGATCTACAACTCCATGTCCGATGACGATGAGGGTGGAGACAAGAAGCCCAGCTCCTCCGAAAGCCAGCCGACGAACACGACGGGCCAGGGAGGTAGCGACAGTTTGGGTGGATCCGGCGGTTCTGGTGACTCTGGCGGATCCGGCGGAGGTAACACGTCTCCTAGCCTGCCGTTCCCAACCGACAACTTCCCGACGATGGGAACTGACCTGTCGGACATGGAGGACTTGCTCGACGATAGCCTGAGTGACCTCAACGACCTCATGAGCAGCTTGTCTAATAGTCCCAGGGAGCCGCAGGGCACCCCGAGCTAAAGCTCAACGTCACCGGCCAATGCCACATACAAGAAGCCCCCAGGCGGACTTTGAACTAGCCCCCGAAAGTTGGACTGGTTTAA
>NZ_KV799229.1:0-991 GCF_001809885.1 Corynebacterium sp. HMSC058E07 | reverse complement strand
ACAACACCCTCATTAGGATTCGGTTTCCCTACGGCTACCCCACACAACGGGTTAACCTCGCGACATGCCGCTGACTCGCAGGCTCATTCTTCAAAAGGCACGCCATCACCCTCTAAAGGGCTCTGACGGCTTGTAGGCACACGGTTTCAGGTACTATTTCACTCCCCTCCCGGGGTACTTTTCACCATTCCCTCACGGTACTCATACACTATCGGTCACAATAAGTATTCAGGCTTACCGGGCGGTCCCGGCAGATTCACAGCAGATTCCACGAGCCCGCTGCTACTCGGGTATCCTGTCAACCCCAACACCACATGCTTTCACGTACCGGACTCTCACCGTCTACGGCAGGCCATTCCAAACCACTTCCGCTAACACATAATGCCAAGGCACGGCATGGCAGCACCGCACAACACAACCCCACAACCCCACACACGCAACCCCTGCCAGGTATCACACGCATGCAGTTTAGCCAACATCCACGTTCGCTCGCCGCTACTAGCAGAATCATTATTATTTTCTTCTCCTGCGGGTACTAAGATGTTTCACTTCCCCGCGTTACCACCACACAGACTATGAATTCATCCATGCAGCGACCACACACAACTGTGGCCAGGTTTCCCCATTCGGACACCCTCGGATCAACGCTTGATTGACAACTCCCCGAGGCCTATCGCGGCCTTCCACGTCCTTCATCGGCTTATCATGCCCAAGGCATCCACCGTGCGCCCTTCACAGACAACACAAAATACTAAGACACCCACACACCAACCACACATAAACAACAAACACGTTCATGACAGTCAGCGCGTGAACAACAATGATTTCAAACAAAAAATCACAAAAAAGAAGATACTCGCGTCCACTATACAGTTCTCAAACAACACAAACACCCACAACAAACCAATGAAACACTCATCAGCCCATCACAAGCATCCACAAAAAAGGAACAACAGATTGTCCCAGACACCCAACAGCCATGACAAACCAA
>NZ_KV799228.1:0-43675 GCF_001809885.1 Corynebacterium sp. HMSC058E07 | reverse complement strand
TAATGTACACACACCCCACAACAAACACAAACCCGCAGCGTAAGCGCCATTTTACGCACACTGGTTTGCGCACTGTTGTGCACTAGAGATTTGCACCAGCGTCTAGTTCTAGCGCCTGTGCTCTAACGCCTTGCTCTAGTGCTGCACCCGTTGGATCTTCGCACCCAGCGAGCGCAGCTGCTCCGGGAAGTCCGGGTAGCCACGGTCGATGTGGTACACATCGTGGATCTCAGTCTCGCCATCTGCCACCAACCCGGCCAGCACCAGTCCGGCGCCGGCTCGAATGTCCGAACTCCAAACGGGTGCGGAAGAAAGCTGATCCGTCCCGCGGATCACCACGTGGTGGCCATCGATGCTGGCATCTGCGCCCAGGCGCATCATCTCGTCCACAAATCGGAAGCGAGATTCGAAGATGTTCTCCGTAATCACGCTCATTCCCTCACTGACCGTGCACAGGGCGATAGCCATCGGCTGCAAGTCGGTCGGGAATCCCGGGAAAGGCAGTGTCTGGTAGTCCACAGCCTTGGGGCGCTCCGGCTGCTGGACTCTAAATCCGGTCGGATAGGTCTCCACGTGCGCCCCCGCCAGCTTTAGCTTCTCCAACACCAGGTGCAGATGCTGCGGATCAATTCCGCCTACAGTGATGTCCCCCATCGTCATCGACGCTGCATATGCCCAGGTGCCTGCCACAATGCGGTCGCCCACAACCTCGTGGTCCACCGGGTGCAGGCGCTCTACGCCCTCGACGGTGATGGTGTTCGATCCGGCTCCGCTGATCTTCGCGCCCATCTCGGTCAGCATGTTGCACAGATCCACGATCTCGGGTTCGCGCGCAGCGTTATCCAGCACCGTCGTGCCCTCGGCCAGCACGGCGGCGGTCAGGATGTTCTCGGTCGCCCCGACCGAGGGGAAGTCCAACTTGATGTTCGCACCATGCAGCTCTTCTGCCTCGGCGACTAGGCAACCGTGTTCAATTTTGGTGGTTGCACCCAGCAGCTCCAGGCCGGACTGGTGCATATCAAGGGGGCGGGAGCCGATGGCGTCACCACCAGGAAGAGCAACCCGCGCCTTCAGACAACGCGAAGTCAACGGCCCCAATACGGCAACAGAAGCGCGGAATTGCCGAACCGCTTCAAAGTCCGCGTTGTACTCGATTTCCTCCGGCGTGGTAATGCGTACGACAGAGCCATCGAGCTCGACCTCGCACCCCAGGCCACGTAGTACCTCTGCCATATAAGGTACGTCGGCGATCTCGGGGCAGTTAGTCAGGGTCGTCGTCCCCGGTGCCAACAGTGCGGCTGACATCAGCTTAAGCACACTGTTTTTCGCGCCAGAAACCTTGATGGCGCCCTGCAGTTTGGTTCCACCTGTCACTACGAAGCTGTCTTTCACGCCACCCAGCCTACAAAAAATCGCCCCGCGCTTTGCGGAGCGATGGGCAGACGGAGCCGAGGGACCACTAGGCAGCGCCTCGCGGAGGCTGAATCAGGGCAGCGCGCCAATACGGCGAGCGGCGTTCACAGCCTCGTAGCGGGTGTGCGCGCCGAGCTTACGCATGACGGAGCGTAGGTAGCTCTTCACAGTCTCCGCGCCGATACCCATCTCGGCTGCAGCCTCCACGTTCGTGTGGCCCAGCGCCACGCAGGCCAACACGTCGAGCTCGCGCGCGGACAGCTTGGTGGTCTGTTTTACGCGCACGGGCGAAACCATCTGGTCGCATAGCACCTCGAGGTCGCGGCGCAGCTCTTCATCCTCTACGCGGTTGGCCAGCATGCGGAGCTTGCTGTGGGTGGCCCGGACCTGCTCCCACTCCGCACCGGACATCGAACGAACCTGTTTGGTGGACGACGCCCCCGTGGCAGCGCCACCCCCGGCCTCCGTCTCACGCATAGCCTCGTTCACAGCGAAGTCCTGCTCCAGGCAGCGGGCAGTCATAGTGACTTCTTCCAACACCTTGTCCCCCATGCGGGCGCGGGAGTGCACGCCTGCGTAAAGCACGCCTCGCACCTCGCGCTTCACGATCACCGGCACCGCAACTACGGAGTGCAGCCCCTCGTCGCGGATGTGACGGTCGAAGTCGTGGCTGATGGACTTTGCCCGAGTGTAATCAGACACACCCACTGGACGACGGGTGGTCATCACGCGGCCACCAACGCCAGCACCCGGGGCGATCTCCAGGTTGTGCAACGCCGGAGTGCGAAGCCCTACCCACTTGGAGATCCGCAGCCTGCCATCAGCCGCCCCTGCGGCGTACATGGTCACCGGGATTCCGGTCGCGTTTTTTAGGGAATTCAGCGCAGAGATGATGACGTCTTCGTCATCGCGTTGCCGCTGCTGGTCCACCTGTTCACTCCTCAAACTTGACCTCTGGCGCCCACCGCCTACGGGATACAGGCGCCGTGTGACTAGGGAGTATAGTTCACCCCCTAGCTACCCCCAAAACTGCCCCCGTGCTTTTATTCGCTACAAGCGAACGCAATGCTCAAACCCAATCGGGGCTAACGGTGGCTCAGCCTGGTAATTCGCGCCAGACTGTTGTCCACGATTGTGTCGGAGGTCTTCAGCAAGTGCTTTTCCAGCTTGCCTGCGATCAGTGGGACTCCGACATCCGCGGTCAGGGTCGCTTCACACGCCGTCTGTCCTGCCACCGGCGCATAAACAAATTGTGTCTGCATGGTGCCCATCCCCATCGGCAGCTCCATCGTCGCCGTGACCTCAAACGCGCCCGACGCGTCGGGCCTCGAAACGTAGGTCTCTTGGAAGGAGACAGGTTTCTCGCCGTTGTCGGAAAGCTCTTCTAGCTCTTTTTGTGACGCCCTCACTCCAACCCGCGCCCACACCCGACCATCGGGAAGCTCTTTCCGCTCTGCCTCGATGATTCGTGCGTCGGTCTTCTCCACCATTCCCTCATCGGTCAGCAGGAAGGTTTCGCTGGACACGACCTCGTAGACCTGTTGGACAGAGAGGTCGATCGTGCGGTTGACATGCTTGGAATGCGACATATCCGCAATTGTGCCAGGTTTAGCTCTTCGACTGCGGGCGTAGAGCGTCTATCTCGAGCATGGAGCACCTAGCGGTGCTGCCACTCCGGCTTGCGCTTCTCTGCGAAGGCGGCCATGCCTTCCTTTTGATCAGCGGTGTCGAAGAGGCGCCAGAACTGCTGTCGCTCGGCCTCCACGCCGTCTTCCAGCGTGGACCTGTAGGCCTCGTCCACCATCTCCGTCGCCGCGGCGAGCGCAACCTGGGACATGCTTGCCACCTTGGCGGCGATCTTCTGCACTTCCTCGGCGAAGCCTTCCGCCGGGAGCACGCGGGAGACCAAGCCGCTGCGTTCGGCTTCCTCCGCGTCCATCATGCGGCCGGTCAGGATCAGGTCCATCGCCTTGTACTTGCCCACTGCGCGGGTCAGACGCTGGGTGCCACCCATTCCCGGGATGATACCGAGGGTAATTTCCGGCTGGCCAAACTTTGCCGACTCGCTGGCCAGCAGGATGTCGCCCAGCATCGCCACCTCGCAGCCACCGCCCAGGGCGAAGCCGGAGACCGCGGTGATCAACGGGGTCTTCAACTGCGCCAGCTTCTCCCAGTCGGCGAACAGGCGCTTTTCTGCTACCTCCGGGTAGACCTCATCCTTCATCTCCTTGATATCGGCACCCGCTGCGAAAGCCTTCTCGCTGCCGGTGATGACGATGGCGCCGATGGCCGGGTCTGCATCCAGTGCCTCTGCAGCCGGAACAATCTCAGCGAGAACCTGGCTGTTCAACGCATTCAGGGCCTTCGGACGGTCGAGTGTGATAGTTGCGACCGCGCCCTCCACGGCCACCTGAATGGTCTCGTAGGGCTTGTCGGGGTTCGCGGGATCAAAGGAAGTCTGGGTGTTGGAAGTCATGGTTGCCATTGAACCAAATCCCCCGCTGCCGTGGCTGAGAATCCGCCAAAGCCCGGGGACGGTAGGGGCGTCAATAAAAGTCACCAGGACAGCAGTGGTGCGCAAGAAAGGTGTCGTGTAGACTACCCAGTATAGACCGATCAGTCTAGAATGAAAGGATCGCCCCCATGGCGAAGATTTACAACAACATCACCGACCTCATCGGCGGTACCCCCCTGGTCAAGCTGGGCGCATTCGGCGAAGGACTGAAGGCCAACGTCCTGCTGAAGCTGGAAGCTTTCAACCCGGCTAACTCCGTGAAGGACCGCATCGGCAAGGCCATCATCGAGGCAGCCGAAAAGGACGGCACCCTGAAGCCGGGCGGCACCATCGTCGAGGCCACCTCCGGCAACACCGGTATCGCGCTGGCAATGGTCGGCGCCGCCAAGGGCTACAAGGTCGTCCTGACCATGCCGGAGACCATGTCCAACGAGCGCCGCATCATGCTGCGCGCTCTGGGCGCAGAGCTAGTCCTGACCCCCGGCCCAGGCGGCATGCAGGGCGCGGTCGACAAGGCCAACGAAATCGTCGAGACCACGGAGAACGCCATCCTGGCCCGCCAGTTCGCCAACCCGGCCAACCCAGAGATCCACTACAACACCACCGGCCCGGAGATCTGGGAAGACACCGATGGTGAGGTAGACATCTTCGTCGCAGGTGTCGGCACCGGCGGCACCATCTCCGGTGCAGCGAAGTACCTGAAGGAAAAGAACGACAAGATCGAGGTTGTCGGTGTGGAGCCGGCGGACTCCCCGCTGCTGACCGAGGGACGCTTCGGTCCGCACAAGATCCAGGGTCTGGGCACCAACTTCTTCCCAGAGAACCTGAACAAGGACATCCTGGATCGCGTCATCGACGCTCCGCTGGAGAACGCAACCAAGACCGCCCGCGAGCTAGCTAAGGCCGAGGGCATCCTCGCCGGCATTTCCTCCGGTGCTGCCGTCTGGGCAGCCCTGGAAGAGGCCAAGAAGGACGAGAACGAGGGCAAGACCATCGTGGTTATCGTCCCCGACTTCGGCGAGCGCTACGTCTCCACCCTGCTGTTCGACGACCTGCGCGACTAGAATGCCGCTGGCCTCCAGCTACCTCCAGTAGCCAGAAATAGGCGCTACCACCTTTCCACCTTGCAGTGGAATAGGCGGCAGCGCCTTCTCGTTATAGTGGCTGCAAAAGATTTTTAGCCGAACCTCCCCCTCAATCGAAAGACCACACCTTTGAGCATTCTTGGACGCATCCGCGAAGACCTCGCCAATGCCCGCGAACACGACCCAGCGGCACGCGGGGACGTGGAAAACGCCATCGTATATTCAGGCCTGCATGCCATCTGGGCGCACCGGGTATCCCATGCGCTGTGGACGCGTGGCCATAGAGGCATTGCGCGCGTCATTAGCCAGATCACCCGCGGGCTGACGGGCATCGAGATTCACCCTGGAGCCACCATCGGCCGGAGGTTCTTTATCGACCACGGCATGGGTGTGGTTATCGGTGAAACCGCGGAGATCGGCGACGATGTAATGCTGTACCACGGCGTAACCCTGGGCGGCTCCGAACTAGTACAGCGCAAGCGCCATCCCACCATCGGCAACGGCGTGATGATCGGCGCCGGCGCGAAGGTGCTGGGCCCCATCACCATCGGCGAGGGCTCCGCGATCGGCGCCAACGCGGTGGTCACCAAGTCTGCGCCTCCGAACTCCATCCTGACGGGCATCCCGGCGAAGATTCGCCCCCGTAAGCCCAACCAGAACACCCCACTGGTGGATGCGGTGAAGTGGGTCGACGACATCCAGAACAACATATAGGCGCGCGAACGCGCGACCAACTAGGCCAGCAGCTCCTTGAAGTCCGGGTTCTTCTCCACGAAGGCCTCGACTGCGGAGCAGCTGGCCTTTACCTTTAGCCCCGCTTCCTTGGTAGCCATCAAGGCCTCGCAGATCAGGGGCTTGGATAGGCCTTGGCCACGAAACTCACCAGAGACGACCGTGTGGTTGAAATCGCGCACGCTGCCATCCTGGACGTACTCGGCAAAGCCGGCCTCCTGGTCATCCACATAGATGACAAAGCGGCTCTGGGCTTGATCGTGGACAATGCTCTTGGCGCCTGACATGGTGCTTGGGGGCTCCTTCACTGACTCTTGCTCTTCTATGTCTTTGCCCTGCCTCTATGCAGGATCTAACCCCCAGTCTACGTAGCCGCACATGCCACTCCCCCAACGGCAAAACCCCGGTAGCTTTATCGCTACCGGGGTTGGGATGTGGCCAGAGCCGGGATCGAACCGGCGACCTTTCACTTTTCAGGCGAACGCTCTACCAACTGAGCTATCTGGCCTTCGTTGCCCGATCGCTTCCGATTCGAACATCGAAGCGACCCTGACGGGACTTGAACCCGCGACCTCCGCCGTGACAGGGCGGCGCGCTAACCAACTGCGCCACAGGGCCAATAATGCCTGCGCAACTAAATAAAACGACCAGACAACAACTTGTCTAAGCCGTCCGTTGCACGAGAATAGACTCTACACAGTGGCGAACTTCTTAAGCAAATCAGCTGTTCAAACGCTATTTCCACAGCACCCCTGCGCCGCGTTTTTGAGACCTAACTGGGCGGAAAAGTGGGCGTCCATAAAAAGGTAAAAAGAAAAGAGCCTCCCGGCGCGAAAAGCACTGGAAAAGCTCTAGCTATGGCGACCCTGACGGGACTTGAACCCGCGACCTCCGCCGTGACAGGGCGGCGCGCTAACCAACTGCGCCACAGGGCCGTACTCCCAACGGGATTCGAACCCGTGTTACCGCCGTGAAAGGGCGGGGTCCTAGGCCTCTAGACGATGGGAGCATGTTTGTAACGCTTCCGCGTCTCAAACAGCTCGCTTAGTCTAACCTGCTCCCCGCACAACAACCAAATTGCCTGTCCCGCGACGCAAGACCTCGAGCTTCGACTCCAGCCACTCGGCAACCCCCGGCCACAGATCCCGACACTTCGAGCGGTAGAACCCCATGTGCCCGACCGGCCCATTCGCGGTCCCGTCCCCTCAAAAAAAGACAAACCCCCGGTTTCGACAACCGGGGGAAATCAAAAAGTGGGCCCTGTGGGGCTCGAACCCACGACCTGCGGATTAAAAGTCCGTAGCTCTACCAACTGAGCTAAAGGCCCAACGGGAAGCATTCTATCTAACGCCGAAGCGAAGCAGAAAATTGCCCCCGCATGGACGGCAATCAGTCACTACCTATTCAGCCGAGCACTAGCCCTTCATGGAGCCCTTCTCCGCCAGGTTGATGTGGAAATCGAAGGCGGTCTTCAGGTCGTGCGGGGTGTGCAGGAAGTGCCCCTCGGAGCAGGCGCGTTCGTAGTATTCCTCCAGCAACGGGCGGTAGTCCGGGTGCGCGACGGCGATAAGCTTCGGAACGCGATCACGCGGGGCAAGGCCGCGCAGGTCAGCGTAGCCGTACTCGGTGATCACAACCATCGTGTCGTGCTCGGTGTGGTCGATGTGGGTAGCGAAAGGCACGATCGCCGAAATATCGCCATCCTTCGCCGTGGACGGGGAAATGAAGGTGGATAGGAAGGCATTGCGGGTGAAGTCGCCAGAGCCACCGATGCCGTTCATGATGCGCGAGCCAGCGACGTTGGTGGAGTTCACGTTGCCGTAGATATCGCAGCCGATCATGCCGTTGGAGGCGATCAAGCCGGTGCGGCGAATGACCTCCGGATGGTTGGAGATCTGCTGCGGGCGCAGCACGATGTGTTCGCGGTAGTGCTTTGCCTCTGCGTTCATCTTCTCTGCGTATTCCGGCGACAGGGCGAAGGAGGTAGCGGAGGCGACGGTCATCTTGCCACTATCGATCAGGTCCAGCATGCCGTCCTGGATAACCTCGGTGTAGGCCTGGATGTTCTCGAACTTAGAATCCAGCAGGCCTGCCATCACGGCGTTCGGCACGTTACCCACGCCGGACTGCATGACGTAGCCGTCGTAGGTCAGGCGACCCGCCTGCACCTCGCCTTCCAGCAGATCCAGGAAGTGGCCGGCAATCTTCTCGGAGATCTCGTCGGTCGGCTTAAAGGGGGCGTTGCGGTCCGCAGCGTTGGTCTTAACGACGGCCACGACCTTGTTCTGGTCGACCGGAATGTATGGGGTGCCGATGCGGTCGCCGGCATGGTTGATCGGGATCGGGGTGCGGTTGGGCAGATCCTGGATCTTGTAGATGTCGTGCATACCCTCCAGGTCAAGGGACTGCCACTCGTTGACCTCGATGATGACCTTGCGGGCGGAGTTCAGGTACTCCACGTTGTTGCCCACCGCCGACGACGGGATGATATTGCCCGCCTCGTCGATGCGCACGGCTTCCACTACGGCTACGTCGAGGTTGCCGAAGAAGCCCTCCTCTACCTGCTGCCCCAGATGGGAAAGGTGGATGTCCTGGTACTTGATCTCACCAGCGTTGATCTTTTTGCGCATCACCGGGTCGGAAGCGTAGGGGGTGCGGTAGCGCACAGCGTCTGCCTCCGCCAGCACGCCGTCGCAGTCGGGTGCGGTGGAAGCTCCGGTGAAGAGGTCGATCTGAAAGTCCTCGCCACGGCTGTGCAGCTCGTTGGCCTTGTTGGCGATGGCGGTTGGTAGAGCCTTAGGGTATCCGGCGCCGGTGAAGCCGGACATGCCGATCTTGTCGCCGTGGTTGATGAACTGTGCCGCCTCGTCCGCGGACATGACCTTGGACTTGTAAAACTCGTTTGAGATGCGCTCAGACATCGCTTCCTCCTATATAGCTATGCAGCGGTTTTCCGCTTTCATTTCCTCAGCCTACATAAATGTGACTTAGCTCGCGCTCACCCTCTAGCCTATTGTTGAACAATCTTTGTTGCTACTGTCACCTCCCCCTTAGCCTTTTCTTCTTTCGCCCTTTCTTATTGACGCCCTTTGGTAATCGCCCCTTTAGAGTGTGAAAATGGTGCCTGTGACTACATCGACCGCAACCCCCACCCCCACCACAGAATCCTCCGTCCCTACCTCATCGACTCCCCAGGGACTCCAGATCGGACCCCTGAAGCTGGACTCCCCCGTTGTTCTGGCGCCGATGGCGGGCGTGACAAACGTCGCCTTCCGTAGCCTGTGCCGCGAGCAGGAGCGCGAGCGCATGGGCTCGGTCGCTGGGCTCTACGTCTGCGAAATGGTCACCGCGCGGGCGCTGGTCGAGCGCAACCCAAAGACGCTGCACATGACCACCTTCGCACCCGACGAAGACCCGCGAAGCCTGCAGCTGTACACCACCGACCCGGAGTACACCTACAAGGCGGCGAAGATGATCGTCGACGAGAACCTGGCCGACCACATCGACATGAACTTCGGTTGCCCGGTGCCGAAGGTAACCCGCCGTGGCGGCGGCTCTGCCCTGCCTTACAAGCGCAAGCTCTTCGGCAACATCGTGGCCGCTGCAGTAAAGGCCACCGAGGGAACGGATATTCCCGTCACCGTGAAAATGCGCGTAGGCATCGACGATGCGCACCACACACACCTGGACGCGGGTCGCATTGCCGTCGAGGAAGGCGCCGCCGCAGTCGCCCTGCACGGCCGTACGGCAGCGCAGCGCTACTCCGGCCAGGCAGATTGGAACGAGATCGCGCGCCTGAAGCAGCACCTGGCTCACACCGGCATCCCGGTGCTGGGCAACGGCGATATCTTCAAGGCCACGGACGCGCGGGCAATGATGGAACAAACCGGCTGCGACGGAGTGGTCGTTGGGCGAGGCTGCCTGGGACGTCCGTGGCTGTTCGCAGAGCTCTCCGCTGAGCTTCGGGGGCTTCCGATCCCCGCACAGCCAACACTGGGCGAGGTCGCCCGCATCATCCTGCGCCACGCGGAGTTGTTGGCTGCCCACGATGGCGAACAGAAGGCATGCCGCGACCTGCGCAAGCACATGACGTGGTACCTGCGGGGATTCCCCGCCGGCGGCGAGCTCCGCCGCAGCCTTTCCCGCGTAAGCAGCTTTGAGGAGCTGAAGTCCGCCCTCGCGGAGGTGTGGGATTCCCCCGCGTTGGCCGAGGACGCAGACGGCGCCCGCGGGCGCCAAGGCTCCCCTGCGAAAGTTGCCCTCCCGGAAGGCTGGCTGGACGATCCCTGGGACGAGGCTGTGCCGGACGGCGCTGATATCGAGAATAGCGGAGGCTAGGCCGGATCCGCGTAGCTGCCAATAGTTACACGGGGCTAAATTCTGGGGGCTGCTGCCCGAGCGCCGTAGACCCTCGGCGACTATAGTTGCCTTTCATGCGAAGGGTATATAGAGACCAACTCCGGGAATTCAGACACGATATTTCCCTGATGGCGGATTTCACGCGCACAGCGCTGGATTCTGCCACCCGTGCCCTGCTCAACGCTGATCTAGCATTGGCGGAAAAGATCCTCGGCAGCGTGGATACCCTGGAAGATCTGCGCGTCACGTCGGAAAAGGCCGCATTCCAGCTACTGGCGCTAGAGGCTCCCGTGGCCAGGGACCTGCGCGTGGTGGTCGCGGGCCAGCACATTGTCGAGGATTTCACCCGCATGGGCGCGCTTGCGGTGCATGTGGCGAAGGTGGCGCGGCGGCGTCATCCAGAAAATGCCGTACCCGAGGCCATCCGTCCGTTTATCGAAGAGATGGCGCGGCAGTGCGACAACTCGGCGATGAAGGTGCAGGAGCTGCTCCGTCACTTGGACGTTCAGACCGCACTTGAGCTCATCGAAGACGACGACGCGGTCGACGATATCCACCGGCACCTCTTCCAGCTGACTACGATGCGCGAGTGGCCTCACTCTGTACGCGAGGCCGTTGACCTCACGCTGCTGTCCCGCTACTTGGAGCGCTTTTCCGATCACGCTGTGACGATCGGCAGCCGCATCATCTTCATCGCAACGGGCCTAACCCCGGACGAATACCAGCGCAAGCAGGAAGACGAAGAAGCCCAGCGCCGCTTCCGCGAAGAGTTCGACGAGATGCGCTACCGCTACGACAGGAACTTCGACTACTAACTGCTGTAGACCTTCTGAGCGAACATCGCCGCGTTCAGGGCATCGTCAAGTAGCTGTTCCGGCGTACGGCTGACGTCCAGCTGGATACCCTTCTCCCCCGGCGTGAGGCGCTGCAGGTCTTCCAACTGCGCGGTCAGCAGCTCGCGTGGCATATCCGCGTCTCCCACGCGGTTCCTCATACGCTCCGCGAGCACGTCCTCGGTGCCGTAGAGGTGCACGTAGAACACGGTCGCATTCTCGCCCACATCGTTGAGGATCTCGCGATGATCGATACGCAGCGCAGTGCATGCGGTAACGGTGTTGTTACCCTCTGCAGCCTCGTCCGCGATCCAATCGCGCACGATTCCCAGCCACTTACGGCGGCCCGACTCTGGCGGGAGCTTGCCGTCCTGCAGGATCTCCAGTGCGCCTTCGGGGTGCAGATCGTCGGCCTCCTGTAGCTTCCAGCCGGTCTTCTCGGCCATGGCGCGCGCCAGGGTGGTTTTGCCGCTGCCACTCACCCCCATCACTACTACGTGGAGGGTTGCCGGAGTCTCTGAGCTAGACATGTTGGCTCCTTTCTGTCTGCAATGCCCGTCGCTGCCTCTAGTATGCCGTTTTATTTTTACTATTGACGCCAAAAGCGGGGTTCCGGTGTTTACCGGAACCCCGCTAGTGGGTGGCGGGCTCTGTGAAGCTCCGCCGTACAGACACTTTCTTAATTCTTCCCTCCGCGCTGGGAGGGAGGCGAGGGATCTTTAGCCGAAGCGGCCGGAGATGTAGTCCTCGGTCTCCTTCTTGGTCGGGTTTTCGAAAATCTGCTTGGTCGGGCCAACCTCAACCAGCTGGCCGGGCTTGCCAGTAGCTTCCAGGGAGTAGAAGGCAGTCTGATCGGACACACGGGCTGCCTGCTGCATGTTGTGGGTCACGATGACGATGGTGAACTCTTCCTTCAGCTCGTGGATCAGGTCCTCGACAGCCAGGGTGGAGATCGGGTCCAGGGCGGAGCAGGGCTCGTCCATCAGCAGGACTTCCGGCTCGACCGCGATAGCGCGGGCGATGCACAGACGCTGCTGCTGACCACCGGAAAGGCCGCCACCCGGCTTGTCCAGACGATCCTTAACTTCGTCCCACAGGTTGGAGCCACGCAGTGCGCGCTCCGCAACCTCGCGGAGCTTCTTCTTGTTCTTCTCGCCGGCCAGCTTCAGGCCAGCCACGACGTTCTCCTCGATGGACATCGTCGGGAAGGGGTTAGCCTTCTGGAACACCATGCCGATGGTGTTGCGGACAGCCACCGGGTCGATCTTCGGGCCGTAAATGTCTTCGCCGTCGAGCAGGATCTCACCCTTGACGTGGGCACCGGGGATAACCTCGTGCATACGGTTCAGGGTGCGCAGCACGGTGGACTTACCGCAGCCGGACGGGCCGATGAAGGCGGTCACTGCCTTCGGCGGGATGTGTAGGTTGACGTCCTGTACGGCGTGGAAGTCACCGTAATAAATGTTGACGTCGTTGAGGTCTAGGCGCTTAGCCATTGTGTTGTTCTCCTAGGGTCCTAGGGTGACCGCCCTTTTGTATGGGACGGTCGTCGTTCTGTGCAAGTGAAGAGGCTTTGTTTGGTTTTCGGTCCCGGCGGGGTCTAAGGGCTTGGGCTAAGCCTTAGGCCTTCACCGAGTAGCGCTTCGAGATCAGACGGGCGCCAATCATCAGGATGGCAACCAGCAGCACCAGGGTCAGTGCGGAGCCCCACAGGCGCTCCAGCACGAACTCGTTACTGCCGGCGCTGTACAGGTCAACCATGTACAGCGGCAGGGATTGCTGGCCACCCTCGAACGGGTTCCAGTTGATCTTGGTGGTGGAACCAACCAAGATCAGCACCGGTGCGGACTCACCCATCACGCGGGCAACGGCCAGCATGATGCCGGTAACGATGCCGGACAGTGCGGTCGGCAGGACGATCTTGACGATGGTCTTCCACTTCGGCACGCCCAGTGCGTAGGAGGCCTCGCGCAGATCCATCGGAACCACGCGCAGCATCTCTTCCGCGTTACGCACGATGATCGGAACCATCAGCAGCACCAGCGCAATCGAGACGGCGAAGCCAGATCGCTCGAAGCCGAAGGTGGTGATCCACATTGCGTAGACGAACAGGGCGGCAACGATGGAAGGAACACCGGTCAGAATGTCGACCATGAAGGTCGTGATTCGGCCGAGGAAGTTTCCGCGGGAGTACTCCACCAGGTAGATGGCGGTGAACACACCGATCGGGACGGAGAGCGCGGAGGTAACCAGAACCTGTATCAGGGTACCGATGATGGCGTGAACTGCACCGCCACCGGCCTTGTTACGGGGCTGGCCGACCATGTCGTACATCCACCAGTCGGGGTTGAGGATCGCGGGCAAGCCGTCGCTGAGGACCTTGACCAGAACCCACAGCAGAGGAACTAGAGCCAAAGCCATCGCCAGGTAGATGATGACGGTGGCGGCCTTATCCGCAGCCTTACGCTTGCCGGAGATCTGGGTGAAGAGGGCAGAGGACGAAGAGGACTTCTTGTTTTCTACAGCTACTGCATCAGTCATTGTTTTTACGTCTCCTACTTCTTCGACACAACGGCGCGGGCGGCAGCGTTAACCAGGAAGGTCAACAGGAACAGCACGAGGCCGGCGGAAATGTAGGCACCCGCCTTCAGCTCGTCGTTGAATTCCGGCGCAGCGGCCGCGATGGCGGTCGCGAAGGTCGTACCACCGTCCATCAGGGAGCCACGGAAGCCAGCGGAGCTAGCGATGACCATGTACAGAGCCATGGTCTCGCCCAGTGCGCGCCCCAGACCCAGCATCGCGCCGGAGATGTAGCCGGACAGGCCGAACGGCAGCACGGTCATACGAACAACTTCCCAGCGGGTTGCACCCAGTGCCAGAGCAGCTTCGACGTGCCCCTTCGGGGTCTGAACGAAGACCTCACGGGTGGTTGCGGCAATGACAGGCAGAATCATGATTGCCAGAACGATGCCACCGGTGAAGATATTTCGAGAGGTGGAGAATGGTGGGGAGCTTCCCTGCTGGTGGTTGAAGAGGAAGAATCCGCCAGCCCAACCGGACAGCCACTCAAAGAAGTCGCCCAGTGCCGGGCCGAGGACGTAAGCACCCCAGATACCGAACACGATGGAAGGCACTGCAGCCAGCAGGTCGACCATGAAGCCCAGGGGCTTCACCAGAGACTTCGGGCAGTAGTTGGACAGGAAGATCGCGATTCCCAGGGCGACCGGCATTGCCAGTACCAGGGCGACAAGCGAAACCAGGACAGTGGTGAAGAACAGGTTCGGGATACCGAACTGCATCCATCCACCGTCGTTGGTGGTGTAGTCGGTGTTCCAGCGCTCGCCGTAGGTGAAGAAGCTGAAAATACCGTCGCGCAGGCGGCCCATTGCGGGAACTGCCTGCAAGATCAGGAACAGGCCGATCAGCGCGATGATCACGGTGATCAGGATTGAGGAGGTCTTTGCCAGCGTTTCAAAAACAACATCGCCAGGGCGCTTAACGTTGCCACCGCCGGAGCGCTGACTGTTGTCTGCCAACTGGTGATCCTGCTTCGGCTGAGGAGCGTCGCCCTCTGCCTCTGTGGACTTGGCGACCTCAACCTTATTGGCGTTTGCCATGAGGAATCCTTAAAAGGTCGTTATGTATTACGAGAATTTTTTGCGAACGTGTTTCGCGTCACTACTGCTGCCTCATTCAGACCGCAACCCCCGATCGAAAAACGAGCGGGGGTTAAGTCGCTGACCGTTAGGCAGCTATGGCTTTCTCAGTTGAAGAAAACCAGCATTTAAAGCAGTCGTGGACTACTTCAGAGCGTCGACAGCCTTCTCCAGCTTGGACTTGAACTCGCCGTCCAGCGGGATGTAGCCCTGGTCAGCCAGGTCATCGTTCTGGTTGTCCAGGATGGTGTACAGGAAGTTCTTGACCAGCTTGCCGGTGTTCTCGTCGTAGCCAGCGGAGCAGACGATCTCGTAGGTGGTCAGAACCAGCGGGTACTCGCCCTCGCCCTTCAGGGAGTACAGCTTCTTGGAGTCAACGACCAGGTCGTTGCCCTCGCCCTTGAACTCAGCAGCGCTCAGAGCCTTGTTGACGTTCTCCTTGTTCAGCTCAACCGGGCCAGCACCGAAGTCGATGTTTGCGACGTTGACCTTGTCCAGCTCCTCAGCGAAGCCGGACTCAACGTAGGTGATTGCACCGTCGGTTTGAGCAACCTGGTCAGCAACACCCTTAGACTTCGGAGCACCAGTGCCGACCTTGGTCGGGAACTGCTTGCCCTCGGAGTCCCACTCGCCGGTGGAAGCGGACAGGAACTTCTGGAAGTTGTCGGAGGTACCGGACTCATCAGAGCGGTAAACAACCTCGATCGGCTTGGACGGCAGATCCACGCCCTCGTTTTCGGACTTGATGGCCTCGTCGTCCCACTTCTTGATCTCGCCCTTGAAGATCTTGGCGACGGTCTTGGTGGACAGGTTCAGGGTGTCCACACCCTCCAGGTGGTAGGCGATAGCAACCGGGCCGATAACCATCGGCAGGTGCCATGCGTCGTTACCCTCGCAGCGCTTCTTAGCGTCTGCGATCTGGTCGTCCTTCAGCGGAGAGTCGGAACCAGCAAAGTCAGCCTGGCCAGCGATGAACTTCTTCTGGCCGTCACCGGAACCGGAAGCGGTGTATGCCAGGGTAGCGCCGGTGTTAGAGAAAGCCGGGCCGAAGATGTTCTGGATTGCGTTGTCCTGAGAGGAAGCGCCCTCACCGCGCAGCTCGCCGGTGGCCTCCTCCATCTCACGGGTGCTCTCGGCACCGTTGCTGCCACCGTTGTCGTTGTTGTCAGCGTTGGAGCAAGCGGTCAGGATCAGGGAACCAGCAAACAGGGTTGCGGCTGCGGCGCTGGTGCGCTTCATGGTGAACTTCACGAGGTTCTCCTCCGAAAATTGTCAGAAGTACAGAAAGTGTCGTACAGGAATAGCCCGCAGTTGTGGGAGCCACTCTTGCTTCATCAGAAAAGTTAATCGGCGCTTATGGAATTAAAGAATGCTAGAAGTTAACTCTAGGTGAACTATCTCATCCCCCCAGGTAACAACCGGTTTACACCCGTTTTACCCACCGATAAAGCCACCGAAATACACACCTAGCCACTACCCCCGCGTGAAGAAAAGATACCCGAGTTCACCTCGCGTTAACCATGCGATCGTCAGTGCAGCCCCTAAACCACGCGACACCCTGACGAAAGCTAAACCCCGTTACGCAAATCTTAAGTTTTTTCTTACCTTTGGGTGTGTCCGGTAACTCTGGTCAGACTCAGAGGCGACCGCGATAAACAACGTCGGTGTGGACCACCTCAAAACCAAGGCGCTTGTACGTAGACACAGCCGGCGCGTTGTCCCCCTCAACGTAAAGCTCAATGCAGCCACATCCGCGATCCAGCAGCAGCTTCATGCCCAGCAGCGTAATTGCTTGCCCCAGCCCCCTGCCACGCGCATCGTCGGACAGGCAGACGACATACACCTCGCCCGTGCGCTGCCCGGAGTCCTTTTCTTTTTCCTCCAGTGGAATCTTGGTCCAGTGGAATCCGGCTAGACGGAACACATCATCACAGCCGGTACCCTCGCCACTTTCACCCCCCTCGGACGCACAGGGAATGCCCACGCGCTCCGCCGCGGAATTTTGGTCACGCACCCACAGCATCAGCACACCGTCGGGCTCGAACCAGTTCGTATCGCGAGCAGCACGCAGACGCTCGCTATCCCAGCCACCCTGCTCTGGGTGCCACGCAAAAGCCTCATTGTTTACGCGCACCCATTCCGCGTCCACAGAGTCTGCGTCGAAGCGCTCAATTGATTCGCTATAGGTCAGCACCTCAATCCCCTGCTCCGCGCAGAGATCCGCAGCCTCGGCGCTCTTAGCCTCAATGTTCCTGGCCGATTTCGTCGCAGGCAGGCAATCCAGCGACATCTTCAGGAGCTCACGGGTACGGCGGGCATTCAAAGATTCAACGAAACGCTGCGCGCCGGCGGAATCACCATGGGCCCACACATCAATTGCACCGCTGACTCCCAGCTGATCCCGCAGGGCCTCAAACAACCCGACCCCTACTCCGCGGTGGCGCCCTTCCGGAGACACCGCCAGCTCAATAACACGATCTGGATCCATGGCCAGCACGCCGACCACCCGGTCGCGCTGTTCGCCCCGTGTGCCTTCCGCAGTGCGCTCATCGCTGACCGCTACTACATGCTTGTGACCAAAGTCCTCGTCGATCCCCCGCACAAAGGCTTCGCTAATCGCAGCCACGCCATCGGCCTCAGCGACCTCTTGCAACACCTCGTGGACCCCCTCCAGCACCTCGGAGTGCTCCCACAGGTCTTCATATGTGTCGTAAGTAATAGCCATGTCCCCGATTGTCCCCCACTTTCGGAATCTATGAGAGCGTTTTAACAGGTTTCTTTACCCATGGCTGGGATTGGGGTGGCTGGAGTGTGGCGTCCAAAAGAAAGAACAAGGGCACCTAGTAACCTGAAGGGAACAGAATCAGACTCCAGAAAGGTGGCCGGCAAGGTGAAGAAGATCGCAATCCGTGGCGCGGTCGTCTTCGTCGTCCTCCTGATCGTGGCGCTCATCACCGACAACGTGATCGCCGCCCGCGCGGAACACAAGATCTCCGAAGCGTTGTACGCCGACTCGAACCTAGCGAACCCGCCGAAGGTGCAGGTTGCGGGATTCCCCTACACGCGCGCTGCGCTCAGCCACGAGATACAGGCCGTCACGGTCACCGCCAGCGACGTTGATGTACCGGGGTTTGGACTAATGAGCGTGCACACCTCCGCGCAATACATCACGGTCTCCGCCGACGACGTATTCAACGGAAAGATCGAAAATGCCCCGGCGCGCAAGGTGTTTACCCGCCTCCAGTTAGACGGAGTGCTGCTCGGCGACCGCATGAACATCGAAGCGCTGCAGATCCAGAACCTGGACGACATCTCGCCTCGCGGCGGATGGGAAACCGAGGCCGTGTTCGAAGGCAAGCCGGAGGGCTTCGCCAAACCCGCAAAGGTCGAAGTGAAGCTGCGGATTGTTGCGGGCACCATGAAGATCACCCCAATCAAGATCCTTTCTGCCCCCGACGGCCTAGACATCAAAGCCAAAGACGTGACGGATGAGGGCAGCATGGACAAGGACATTGTCCGGCGGATCAATGAGGCCTTCAGCCTAAGCATCCCCGGCAAGCAATTGCCGATGCCGGGCGACCCCGAGCGCGTCTATGTTTCCGGCGGCTCGCTGTTCGTCGAAACGGAACAGGTGTACACCAAGATCAGCCTGTCGGATCTGGCCCCGCGTTCCCGCCCCTTGAGTGAAGAGGAACAGCCCAGGCTATAGGCTTAGGGGCATGGCTGAAGAAGAAAACAAGAAGTTCAAGGTCAATGCCAACGACGCAGTGAACCTGGCCGCCGAACAGTCCAAGTCCACCAGCGACAAGAACCTGCCGGAATTCGGCGATATGCCCATCCCCGACGACACAGCCAACCTGCGCAAGGGGCCTAATCTGCACGACGGGTTGCTGGCGCTGCTGCCGCTGATCGGTGTGTGGCGCGGACAGGGACAGGCTGCACCTCCCGGCGAAGAGGAATTCACCTTCGGCCAGCAGGTTGTCTTCGCCCACGATGGCGAGAACCGCATCAGCTACGACTCCCGCACGTGGCGCATGGACGACGACGGAAAGCCGACCGAGATCCCCGACCGCCGCGAGTCTGGCTTCCTGCGCATCAACGATGACGATGAGATCGAAATGATCCTCACACACTCCGATGGGATGGTGGAGATCCTTTACGGCAGCCCGCTGAACGAACGCGCGTGGCAGCTGGAAAGCGCCTCCACCATGGCGACGGCCACCGGCCCGACGAACCTGGGTCCGGGCAAGCGCCTTTACGGCCTGATGCCGAACAACGACCTCGGCTGGGTCGACGAGCGCCTCATTGACGGCGAGATGGTGCCATGGCAGTCCGCGCAGCTGTCCCGCGTGGTCGGTTAAACAGTTAGACGGGTGGCCAACAAGCTGGCTACCCGGTCACGGCCTCCCAGGCCATTTCCTCTACGTCGTCGGCGAGCTCTGGGCGGGGCATCTCCACCCCGTCCAGCTCCGTCACCCGCGCCTGCACGCGCACAGAGGAGACCAGCCACACGCCGGCTGCTGCCTGCAGGTCCTCGACTCTTAAGACGCGCTCCTCCGTGGTCCACCCACGCTGCTCCGCCAGCTTAAATAATGCGGCCTGCGAAGTTCCCTTCAGAATGCCCACGTGGGTCGGCGGGGTGACGAGCTTCTTCTCCCCCGTCGCCGGATCCACCTCCGCAACAACAACCGTCGAGGTCGGACCTTCCAACACGAGCCCCTCGTCGGATAGGAAGATCACGTCGTCCACCCCGCGCTTCTTAGCGCTGCGCAGGGCCGCCATATTCGCAGCATAAGACAACGTCTTCGCGCCAATCAGCGCCCATGGAGAGCGCTCTGACAAGTCGATGCGGAAGCCCCGCTCGGCAGTCATCACCCGCACTCCGTGCGCCCGGTCGTGCAGCACGTGCTCGCTGACCGGTGCCACCGTGACCCAACCCGTCGGCTGACCCGTGGATTCCCGCCCGCGCGAGTAGACCCAGCGCAGTGCGGCCTCCTGACCCGGACCGTTCTTCTCCTCGAAGTCGGCCACGGCAATGTCAGTGGCACGATACCAACGCTCCAGATCCGGCTCCGGCAGATCCAGCATGGCGGAGCTATTCAGAAAGCGTGTGGCGTGACGCTCGCGGTTGCGGACATTTCCGCCACGCAGCATAAACGTCTCGAATACGCCGTCGCCACGCACCGCCGCCAGGTCGTCCGCGTAGATCATCGGAACGCTCACGTCCCGGACCTGCGGCTCTGCCCCTTCGTTGGTTCCCAACACATCGACGACCACGAACTCTGCGTTCCAGTTACCCATAAATGTGATGTTACTGGCAGGCCGCGCGCACTCCGCCCTACGATGGGTGGCGTGTTTGACCTGACTCATAGCCCGATCCTTGACCACGTTCCCAATGCCAGCGCGCTGACTGGCAGCGAGTCCACCGAAGGTTCGGAGGTGCAGGGTGCCCAAGAAGGGAACCAAGCCGAACCCCAGATCGGCGCCACCGCCTGGCACTACGGCAATCCCCTCACCGAACAGTCCCGTATCAACGATGACAAGCCAGGCCTCGTGGACTTTTGGGATCGCGTGGCCATCCGCATTTCCGGCCCGGAGCGCCGCGATTGGCTGAACAACCTGATCTCTCAAAAGGTCAACGCCATCGCCCCCGGCCAGGCCACCTTCGGCCTGATCCTCGACGTCAAGGGGCACATCGAGCATTTCTTTGGCATCCTCGCCACCGACGACGCTCTGATCCTCGACACCCCAGCCACCCACGCCGACGCGCTCGAGGACTACCTCCGCAAGATGGTCTTCTGGTCGCAGGTCACCGTCGAACGCCTGCCGTGGGCACGACTCACCGTCATCGGCACGGGCCTCGTCGCGGATTCCTCGCTGTCTCTTAATGACGCCACGTCTCCCGCCGCGCTACCAGATCATTTGAAAATCGACATTCCAGACGATCTGGACCTGCAATTGTGGCGTTTCGGGACTATCGGGGAGATGCAGACGCTTGATCTGTGGGTATCTAGGGATAGCTTCGTCGATACCTGGGATCTGCTCACAGATGTTGCGACCCCCGCGGGACGTATGGCCTACGACGCCTTCCGAATCCAGGCGCGCCTGCCGATCCTGGGCGTGGATACCGACGAGCGCGCCATCCCCCACGAGGTACCTGCTTTCATCGGCAAGGGAATCAGCGGCGCCACCCAGCTGGACGACGTAGCTGCGGGTCCCACCGAGGCAGCCGTGCACCTCAACAAAGGCTGTTACCGGGGCCAGGAGACGGTCTCCCGAGTCCACAACCTGGGAAAATCCCCGCGCGTTCTGGTGCTGTTGCACCTCGACGGATCCGCCAACCGGCTACCGAAAGTTGGCGCGGACCTCACTGCGGGTGGCCGCGCGATCGGCCGGGTCGGATCCAGCGTGCACGACTGCGACTACGGCCCCGTCGCCCTTGCTTTGGTGAAGCGGAATGTGGTGGAGAAGGTGGCGTCCAAAAATAGCAAAGTTCCCCCGCTTCTAGCCGATGGGATCGACGCATCGATCGACCCCAGTGACCTGGCGGCGGCAGCGGGCGACGACTCGATCCGACCGGGGCGCGCGGCGATCAACCGGCTGCGCGGACGAAACTAGGATCCCAATTGGCTGGTTAACCCCCTAGCTCACACGACAATGGCGCAGGTCACAGGGTGTTTATGTTGCCGCCAGCACCCGCGGGCGCGCAATAGAGTAGTGATCTTTTGGGAAAAACTGATCGCAAACCGCTATGGTGTAGGGCAGGAAGAAACTTAACATGTAAACGAAAAGGGTGGCCGAACTCCCGCGCCACTCGAGGACACCGCAAGGGGGTCAGGCCATGGGTCGCGGCCGTGCCAAGGCAAAGCAAGCCAAGGTTGCTCGTCAGTTGAAGTACAACGCTCCGGAGATGGATCTGGAGAGCCTGCAGAGGGAACTCTCGGGCCAGTCGCAAAACCGGGGTTCCGGTTCCCGCGGCGGCGATAGCTACGACGACTACGAGGATGACTACAGCGAATACGCTGAAGCGTACGACGACTACGACGATGAGTATGCCAACGATTACGAGGATGGCTACTCCGACGACTCTCGGAAATAACTAGCCTATCCTCCGCAAAGCTCCCGCCCCTCCACACCTAGAAGGTGGAGGGGCGGGAGCTTTTTCACATGGGAGCTTTTCATGGGCGAGTTGCCCCAACCCCGGCCCGCACCAGGGCAACCCGCGTAGTTAGCTTTTAGCCCTGCACCGGGGTGCGGTACTCGCCGGAAAGTACCGCGCCGGACTTGCCTTCTTCTGCCGGGCGTACTTCGCCAAGTCGCCATGCGTCGATGTGGCGGGCGGTCAGCATAGCCATGGCACGTTCGGCATCGTCTTCGGCGACGACGGCGACCATGCCCACACCCATGTTGAAGGTCTTTTCCATCTCCTCCTGCGAAACCTGGCCTTCCTCCTGGATCAGTCGGAAGATCGGACCCGGGGTCCAGGAGGAACGCTCCAATTCCGCGACCAGGCCCTCAGGAATCACACGGGCCAGGTTAGCTGCCAGGCCGCCGCCCGTGATGTGGGCGAAGGTATGCACATCGCACTCGCTGGCCAACTTCAGGCAGTCGAGGGCGTAGATGCGGGTGGGCTCCAGCAGCTCCTCCCCCAGGGTGCGACCGAGGGAGTCGATGTGACCGTCCAGCGGCAGCTTCTTGGTATCCAGAAGCACGTGGCGCGCCAGAGAGTAGCCGTTGGAGTGCAGGCCGGACGAGGCCATGGCGATCACCACGTCGCCCGGACGCACACGGTCCGGTCCCAGCAGGTTGGCCTCTTCGACCACGCCGACGGAGGTGGCGGAGACGTCGTACTCATTAGGCTCCATCACGCCCGGGTGCTCGGCGGTCTCGCCACCCAGCAGGGCGCAGCCGGCTTCCTCGCAGCCCGCCGCGATGCCCGAAACGATACTGGCGACGTGCTCGGGGACTACCTTGCCGATGGCGATGTAATCCTGCAGGAACAGTGGCTCGGCACCGCACACAACCAGGTCGTCCACGCACATAGCCACCAAGTCGCGGCCGATCGTGTCGTGCTTGTCCATCGCCTGGGCGACGGCCAGCTTGGTGCCCACGCCGTCGGAGGATGCAGCCAGCAAAGGCTTTTCGTAATTCCCCAGGGCGAACAGTCCGGCAAATCCGCCAAGGCCGCCGCGGACCTCAGGGCGGGTGGCCTTCTTCGCCAGCGGAGCAAAGAGCTCTACCGCACGATCGCCGGCCTCAATATCCACACCTGCGGCGGCGTAGGACGCACCTGCCGCCTGTGCAGGGGTGTTCTCTGGTTGCTCACTCATGGCTTAGTACTCGCTTTCTTAGCCTGTTGCTTCAGCATTGTTTCGACCAGCGCTGAATTCGGGTTGTCGCTCGGCATGCCTAGGGGGAACACGCCATCGAAGCACGCCGCGCACAGCTCGTCGCTGCTTTGTTGTGACGCCTCTATCATCGCCTCGGTCGAGACGAAGGCTAGGGAATCCGCATCGATTTCCTTGCGGATCCCTTCCACCGGGTCTGCGGCGTCAACGTTATTCGCAATGAGCTCGGTGGGCGAGGCAAAGTCGATGCCGTAGAAGCACGGCCACTTCACCGGCGGCGATGCAATGCGGACGTGAACTTCCTTCGCCCCCGCTTCACGCAGCATCTTGATGAGAGCGCGCTGGGTGTTGCCACGCACGATCGAATCGTCGACAACGACCAGGCGCTTGCCCTCGATAACCTCGCGCAGCGGGTTGAGCTTCAAGCGAATGCCCAGCTGACGGATCGTCTGCGAAGGCTGGATAAAGGTGCGCCCCACATAGGCGTTCTTCATCAGCCCCTGGCCGAAGGGGATGCGCGAAGCCTGGGCGTATCCCACCGCCGCCGGGGTGCCGGATTCCGGAACGGGGATGACCAGGTCGCCGTCCGCCGGGGCTTCCTCCGCCAGCTTCCGGCCGATCTGCAGACGCGCGCCATTGACCGAGCGGCCGCGGATCACGGAATCGGGGCGCGCCAGGTAAACGTACTCAAACACGCAGCCCTTGTGGGCGGTCTCGTCGAAGCGGCGGGAGCGCACGCCATCGCCGTCGACGATCACCAGCTCGCCCGGCTCCACATCGCGGACGAAACGCGCACCCACGATGTCCAGCGCCGCGGTTTCAGAAGCCACAACCCAGCCGCCACCTGCCAGCTGGCCGATGGACAGCGGCCGCACGCCCTGCGGGTCGCGCGCCGCATACAGCGTGTCGCCGTCGGTGAACAGTACACAGAATGCACCCTTGACCTTGGGGAACAGCTCCATCGCTGCTTCCTCCACCCCGTGACCTTCGCGCGTGTCGGCAGCCAGCAGGGCACACATCACCAGGGAATCGGAGGGGTTTTCCTTTGGATCCACCAGTCCCAGACGGGCGGCCTCCTGGGTCAGCTCCCGGTGATTCACCAGGTTGCCGTTGTGCCCCAGCGCGACGTCCGTGCCGTCGGGGGCCATGCGGAACATAGGCTGCGCATTTTCCCAGCTATTTCCACCGGCGGTGGTGTAGCGGTTATGCCCCAAGCCGATGTGCCCCTTCAGGGCCTCCAGCGACTGTTCGTCGAAGACCTGGCTGACAAGCCCCAGATCCTTGAACACAACGATCTGGTCGCCATCGCCCACTGCGATACCTGCGGCCTCCTGGCCACGATGCTGCAAGGCATAGAGGCCGTAGTAGGTCAGCTTAGAAACGTCCTCCCCCGGCGCCCATACTCCGAATACGCCGCATTCTTCCCGGGGCTCAGTTTCGCCCCGGTCGTCGAATGGACTCAGCAACGCTTCTGCCTCTGATTGAAATTCTTGGCCGTGAATGTTTGCCACTATCCCGACATTACTAGCCCATGGGCGCTAACCCAAAGGGATGGGGTTTCATCTTCAGATTCGAAACAGCGGAAGGTGCTCCGCGATGCTGGATGCCCGAGTTCCGGAGGTGTCGGCGTCCGAACCAAAAAGATCCTCTTCCCCAACAACCAGGCGCAGCCACGTCAACGGCGAGCACTGCACAACATTGGGAGGGGTACCGCGGCGATGCTCCAGCCCGGCGATGCATTGAATCGCACCGAAAGGAGGGACGCGCACTTCGACGGAATGGCCGGGCACAAGCTCCTCCAGCACCTTCAGAGACAGGCGCACAGCCGCCGCCACATCGGCGCGGGGCGGTCGGGGCTGATCGTCGGGAGAGCGTACCCACGGGGCTACTTTTTCGACGCCATGTCGAGCCTCGGCGGACAATTCCGGGCCGTGTAGGTGCTTCATACAAAAGAATTGTAGTGTTCGATAAAACACCAAGCTAAGGCGCACGTTAGTATTGGTCGTTGGACATGGCCGCGCAGCGCGAGGAACCAAAGGAACAAGAGGAAGGTAGCGACGTGACGGATAGCACGAACAGCACGGACAACACGGCAGAGGCACCACAAGAGCGCAGCCCAAAGGTGACGCTGCGCTTCCTAGCCGCCCCGACAGACGTGCTGATGGCCGGCGCCATGGGCGTGCACGGTGGTCGCGTGCTGGAGTGGATCGATAAGGCAGCCTATGCGTGCGCCGTGGGCTGGGCACAGTCCTACTGCGTGACCGCTTACGTGGGGCACATTCACTTCACCCGTCCGATCCCCTCGGGCCACATGGTGGAGGTGCGCAGCCGTATCGCCTACACCGGTCGTAGCTCCATGCACATCGTCAACGAGGTGCTGTCCGCGGACCCGCGCGAAGGCGTATTCACCCGCGCCTGCGACTGCCTGGTGATCTTCGTGGCGCTGGACGAAAACGGCAAGTCCAAGCAGATCCCCACCTACGTTCCCACCACCGACGAAGAAAAGCGTGTGGAAGACGCTGCGCTGTCCCGCATTCAGCTGCGCAAGGCCATCGAAGAGGAAATGCTGCGCCAGACCTACACCGACAAGTCGACTGCGCCGGAGCTGGTGAACCGCTTCCTGGCCAAGCCGACCGACGTGAACTGGGGCGGCAACGTCCACGGTGGCACGGCAATGGAGTGGATCGACGAAGCCGCCACGGCCTGCACCATGCAGTGGACGGGCGAGCGCACCACCGCGGTCTACGCCGGCGGCATTCGCTTCTACCGTCCCGTGCACATCGGCGACCTCGTGGAAGTGGACGCGCGCCTGGTGCGAACCGACGAACGCTCCATGACGGTGATGGTGCACCTGCGTGCAGGCGATCCGCGCGAGGGCAAGGGCAACCTGCCGGTCGCCATCCACGCCTCTATGACGTATATCGCGATCGACCTGGACGGAAACCCTCTGCAGGCCCGCCAGTACACGCCGGTAACCAACGAGGACAAGCGCCTGGAGGAGCACGCAGCAACGCTGCGCAACCTGCGTAAGGAATTCCTGCCGCGACCGCTGGTGAGCCCCAGCAACCGCGACTTCCGCTTCGTAGAGTAAAGCGCGGCGGCAAAACGCCACAGCACAAGTCAAGGGGCCCGCGACCATTTGGTCGTGGGCCCCTTGATTACTTGTCGCGGCTACCTAGATCACAGAATTGTTGCCGGCCGCGTGGCTAAACAACGCGGGCAGGGTGGACTTCCACGCCGTCTCGGCCTCTTCCAGCGAGATGACGATGTCGAAGTCATCATCATGCTGCTTGGCCGGGTCGAGCTCGATCTCCCCGCCGAACGGCAGCACCGGGTACACGCCGGAGCCGAAACGGATGATCGGCTGACCAGCTGCGTCACTGACACCGGTCAGGCCGATCCACCCGCCGGTCAGGCCGGTCTCGGCCAGGTCGCGCATCAGATCGCCGTAGTCCTCGCTGCGCACGGCCAGCAGGACGCGGGACGCGGTCTCGGAGAACAGGCCAACCGCCGCCTGCTGTGCCAGCGTGCGGCCCTGCGCGACAGCAGATTCGTGCTGGCTGAGCATCGGGTTCACAGCCATTCCCCGACCGGACTGGATTGCCAGCTCCACAACGGCCTGCGACAAGCCGCCCTCGGAAAGGTCGTGGGCGGCGACTATCTTGTCGCGCTGGTCAGTGATGAAGGCGCCCAGGCGCTGTTCCACGGACAGGTCAACCTGCGGGGGCAGGCCGGCCAGCTCGTCGTGAACAACCTGCTGCCAGATGGAACCGCCGAGCTCCTCGCGGGTCTCCGCGCCCACCAGAACCAGGTGGTACTGTTCCTGGCTCTTGTCGCCGCCGGCCTCGGCGCCAGCACCAGCCTGCTTCGGCAGCTGCTGCGGGATGCGGCGAGCACAATCGTCGATGGTGCCCAGCACTGCGATAACCGGGGTCGGCAGGATAGCGGTATCGCCGGTCTGGTTGTAGAACGAAACGTTGCCGCCCGTCACCGGGATGCCCATTTCCTTACAGCCATCGGCCAAGCCATGCACAGCCTCACGGAACTGCCACATCACGCCCGGGTCCTCCGGGGAGCCGAAGTTCAGGCAGTTGGAGACCGCCACGGGGGTCGCACCCGTGACGGAGACATTGCGGTATGCCTCGGCCAGCGCCAACTGTGCGCCGGTGCGCGGGTCCAGGCGGGTGTAACGGCCGGAGGCGTCAGTAGACACGGCGATGCCGCGCCCGGTCTCCTCGTCGATGCGCAGCACGCCTGCGTCCGCATCCTTGGCGGAGACAGTGTTGCCGCGTACGTAGCGGTCGTACTGCTCGGTGATGAACTCGCGGGAGCACAGCGCCGGGGAGGCCGCCAGATCCAGGATCTGGCTACGCACTTCCTGTGCGGTCTCCGGCAAGTCCACACCGCGGGTTTCGTTCAATTGATCCTGCTCGGCCGGGCGCTCGTAGGGGCGCTCGTATACCGGGCCCTCCTCGGCCATGGTGTGCGCGGACGCGTCCACCACAATCTCGCCACGGTGCTCGATGACCAGGTGCTCGCCGTCGGTCACGCAGCCGATGTCGGAGGCCAGGACGTCCCACTTGCGGCAGATCTCCATGAACGCATCCACGTTCTCCGGGGTCACGACGGCGCACATGCGCTCCTGGGACTCGGAAGACAGGATCTCCGCGGCGGTCATGCCCTCGGCGCGCAGGTGAACGTTGTCCAGGTTGATGTGCATGCCGCCGTCACCGGCGGAGGCCAGCTCTGCAGTGGCGCAGGAAAGACCAGCGCCACCGAGATCCTGAATGCCGACGACCACGCCAGCGCGGTACAGGTCCAGGCAGCACTCAATCAGTACCTTCTCCGCGAAGGGGTCGCCCACCTGCACGGCGGGCAGCTTGCGCTCCGCACCCTCCTCGAAGGTGTCGGAGGCCAGCACGGATACGCCACCGATGCCATCCAGGCCCGTGCGGGAGCCGAAAAGAATCACTCGGTTGCCCTTGCCAGAGGCGAAGGCCAACTTCAGATCTTCGGTCTTCAAAGTGCCCACGCACAGTGCATTGACCAGCGGGTTACCCGCGTAGGTGGCGTCAAAAACAGTCTCACCGCCGATGTTCGGCAGCCCCAGAGAGTTGCCGTAACCACCCACACCCGCGACCACGCCGGGCAGCACGCGCTGAGTATCCGGCAGGTCGGCCGGGCCGAAGCGCAGCTGATCCATCACGGCCACCGGGCGCGCGCCCATTGCCATGATGTCGCGGACGATGCCGCCCACGCCGGTGGCTGCGCCTTGGTAGGGCTCCACGTAGGACGGGTGGTTGTGGGATTCGACCTTGAAGGTCACGGCGTGGCCATCGCCGATGTCGATCACGCCGGCGTTCTCGCCGATGCCGGCGAGCATCTTGGACTTCATCTCGTCCGTCGTGGTCTCGCCGAAGTAGCGCAGGTGCGTCTTCGAGGACTTGTACGAACAGTGCTCGGACCACATCACGGAATACATCGCCAGCTCCGCATCGGTTGGGCGACGGCCCAAGAGTTCCTTGATGCGTGCGTACTCGTCGTCCTTCAGGCCCAGCTCGTGGTACGGCTGCTCCAGATCCGGGTTGGCCTTAGCGTCGGCGACCGTGTCGTTGTGAATCATGGGGATCGGGTGCTCCTTGTAAGAAGAAAAATTTAGGAAACGAGCGTGGACAGGACCGACTGGAACAGACCCAGTCCGTCAAGGGACGGGCCCGTCAGCGTTTCCACTGCGTGCTCTGGGTGTGGCATCAGGCCAACTACGCGGCCGTTTTCGCTGCACACACCGGCGATCGAGTTGCGGGATCCGTTGTGGTTCACGGCGTAGCGGAACACCACGCGACCTTCGCCTTCGAGGCGCTCCAGGGTCTCCTCGCTGGCCTGGAAGCGCCCCTCGCCGTGCTTAGACGGCACCAGGATCTTGGATCCCTCGGCGAACTGGTTGGTCCACGCGGTGGAAGTGTTTTCGACCTCTAGGTAAACATCGCGGCACACAAAGTGCAGGCCCTCGTTACGAGTCAGGGCGCCGGGCAGCAGGCCGGCTTCCTGCAGAATCTGGAAGCCATTGCAGATGCCCAGCACGGGGGTGCCCCGCTCCGCGGCAGCCACTACGGACTTCATGGCCGGGGCGATGGAAGCGATGGCGCCGGCCCGCAGGTAGTCGCCGTAGGAAAAACCGCCGGGCACAACCACAGCGTCAACGTTCTTCAGATCTTCGTCAGCGTGCCACAACTCCACCGGCTCCGCCCCCGCCAGGCGCACGGCGCGCACGGCATCGACGTCATCCAAGGTGCCGGGGAAGGTGATTACTCCGATGCGGCTGGTCACTTACTTTGCCTCCACATCCGCGCCGCCTGCCACGGCTTCTGCACCCTCTACGACTACCTCGTAGTCCTCGATCACGGTGTTGGCCAGCAGGTCGGAGGCGATCTTTTCCAGGTCTTCGCGCGAGACACCCTCGCCGACCTCCAGCTCAAAGCGCTTCCCCTGGCGCACGTCCTCTACCCCACTGATACCGATGCGACCCAGCGCACGGACAACGGCCTGACCCTGCGGGTCGAGGATTTCCTTCTTGGGCATGACGTTGACGACTACACGAGCCATGGCTTCTATATTCTCCCAGCTTTGCGGTATTTTTCGGAAGGTATTTACCGCCCCATGGTAACACTGCGAAGTGGCAGGTTTTTAAGCCACAGATACCTGCTGGCGATCGACGTAGTCGCAGTAGTTCGCTGGCTGGTAGCCACTGTCCCGCAGCAGCTCGAGAATGCGCAGCATATCGCCCGCTACGTCGTCCTTATCTGCCTTTGCTGCGCTGATCGACAAGCGGATGTCTTTGCCCTTCGCCGCGCCGCGTCGCACGCTGTTAAGTACGTTACGACGCCACCACTTCACCGAACCAAACCCATCCCCAAAAGCGAGCACGCGCACCTGGTGGCGGTTGTCATTAGTGAGGTCACGGATGGTATAGGCATCCGCCGCCACCTCCAGGCCAACCTTGGCGGCAGCCTCCAGAGCGTCTTCCGACGCCAACCAGCGGGTCGGCGCGAACACCTTCGGTGCCAGTCCCAGCGCGTCTAGCTGGCGGGTGGCTGCGGAGAGGCGCAGCGTAGCCTCGTGCCGGCCGAGCCGGTGGAACTCCCCCTTGCCGTGCGTTCCGCCCAGGGGCCCGAGCCCGCCGAGCAGGAGCTCGTGCCCGCGGGCAGCGGAATCGTGGACCAGCTCCAACGTCGCCCGGTCGTCCTTCAACCGCCAATCCGGTCCCTGAACCGTAAGCACCAGACCCGCGTGGATATCCAACGCCCGGGCTGCATCGCGCATCTTCTCAGCCGCCGTTACCGTGCCCTGGCGCAACCCCGTGATGGTCAACAGCATTCGGGGGGCGCGCTGCGTGCCGGGGGTGGACTGTGCGGGACTCATACCTGAGTACACTGCCCCACGCAGGTGAACGACAGGTAACGCCCGGCCGACTTTTGGCCGACTTCTGGCTGTCTACTTGTTGAAAGCTACGGCAAGGCCCTCCCGGCGAGCCCCGGCCGTGTTACAGCAGCTCAGTGGCGCCCATCTTGTCGAGCTCCCACGCGGTTTCAAAAGCCGCCTGGCGCCACTTCGCGTAGCGGCCGGATACACCGCCGTGCCCGGCCTCCATGTCGATGCGCAGCAGCGTGTTGTCCGTGCCGACCTCGCGCAGCTTGGCCACCCACTTCGCAGGCTCCACGTACAGCACGCGCGTGTCGTTCAGGCTGGTCACTGCCAGAATCGGCGGGTAGTTCAGGTCGGCGGAGACATTCTCATAGGGCGCGTAGCTGGCCATGTAGTCGTAGACCTCCGGGTCGTGGAAGGGGTCGCCCCACTCGTCCCACTCGGTCACGGTCAGCGGTAGCTCCGGCATCAGCATGCTGGTCAGCGGGTCCACGAAGGGAACCACGGCCTCAATGCCCGCGAAGCGATCGCCCGCCATGTTAGCCACCGCCCCCATTAGCATTCCACCGGCGGAGCCGCCCTCGGCCACCATCTGCTCGCGGGTAGTCATGCCTTCGCGCAGCAGGTGGTCGGCCACTGCCACGAAGTCCGTGAACGTGTTGCGTTTTTCCAGCCCCTTGCCGTGGTCGTACCACAGTCGGCCCATCTCGCCGCCGCCGCGGACGTGGGCGATGGCGTACACCACGCCACGGTCCAGCATGGACAGACGGAACAGGGAAAAGCCCGGGTCAATGCAGTTTTCATAGGAACCGTAGCCGTACAGCAGCACCGGGTTTGCCTGCGTGATGTCCACATCGGTGCGGTGAATCAGGGAAACCGGAATCCGCGCCCCGTCCTCGGCTGTCACCCATAGCCGCTGCGAGGTGTACAAAGCAGGGTCGAACTCCCGGCCGTCCGGGTCGGGCAGCACCTGCTGCTCCTTGCGCAGGATCTTCTCCCCCGTCGCCAGGTCGATGTCATAGATCCGCGGCGGGGTGGTGAAGGCACTGTAGGCCACCCGCAGAACCGGGCTGTCCCACTCGCTGTTGCCGACGGCGCCGACTCCGCAAAGCTCCCCGGGGAACTCGATCCGCTCGAACTCGCCGAAGGCCGGGGTGGAAGCGGTTCCGGCCGACGTGTCGGCGTCCCCAAGCTTCATGATGTAACTGGTCTCCAGCGCATTCTCCCGAGCTTCGAGGACAATGTGGTCGCTGAAAACATCCACACCTTCCAGGCGCATGTCGTCGCGGTGCGGTACCAGCGCCTGCACATCGTCCCACGCGGCAATCTGGCCGGTCGGGTGGTAACCCAGCTCGCTGTTCGGACCTGTCTTATTGTGCAGCACCAGCCACAGGTCCTGGCCGCCCACAACAGCGTGATCCACTCCGTACTCCACATTGGCTTCACGCGGGATTACGCAGGTCAGTTCGGCATTCGGATCCTCCAGGTCGAGGTACCACACCTCGCCGGTTACCTTCGAGCCCGTGTGGATCAACAGGTAACGCTCCGAACGGGTCGTCGCCACTCCCGCCCAAAAGCGCTCGTCGTCTTCGCGGTACACCAGCTCGTCTTTATCGACGCCCTCACCTACTGTGTGGCGCCAGACCTCGTGCGGTCGCCACGCTTCATCCACGCGCTGGTAGTACACGGTATCCCTGCCGACCCAGGTGGCGCCGTAGAAGACGTCCTCGATCACGTCCTCCAAGTCCTCCCCCGTGGTGAGGTCGCGGATGCGCAGGGTGAAGCGCTCCGAGCCGGTTTCATCCACCGAGTAAGCCAGCCGCGTGCCGTCCTGGGTCACGCTGGCCGCGCCTAGGCTGAAAAACTCCTTGCCTTCGGCTAAAGCGTTGCAGTCCAGGAAGGTCTCCTCGCCCGGTGCGGGGGTGCCCGGTTCGATGGTCGGCGGGGTCCAGTCGTCCTCGTCGGCGATGGGCAGGCGGCACATCGTGCCGTAGCTCTTGCCCTCCTCGGTGCGGGAGAAGTACCACCAGCCCTCGGAGCGGACGGGCAGGGACATGTCCGTTTCCTGCACGCGTGCCTTAACTTCCTCGAAGAGGCGTTCCTGCAGGGGCTTGAGGTGCTCCGTCTGCTGAAGGGTCCAGGCGTTTTCCGCCTCTAGGTGCTGGCGCACCTCGGAGTTGTCTTTGTCGCGCAGCCACTCGTAGTTATCCACGAACTCGCGACCGTGGAAGGTGCGGGTGTGCGGCACCTTCTTCGCAGTCGGCGGAGCCGCAATCGGGTTGGTGGCTGTCTGGGGCGCGTCGTTATTAGGCATACGCGCCATGCTACTAAGACCTAATGCTTGGGGCAGACAGCCCCTAGACGCACTGGCCGATCCAGTCAGAGAAGCGCTTGCCCGACAGCTTCTCGTAGGCCTCGATGTAGCGCGAGCGGGTGGCCTCCACGACGGAACCCGGCAACGGCGGCGGGGGCGTGCCCTCCGACTTGTCCCAGCCGGACTTCGGGCCGGTCAGCCAGTTGCGCACGTACTGCTTATCGAAGCTGGGCTGCACCTTGCCCTCCTCGTACCCCTCGGCGGGCCAATAGCGGGAGGAATCCGGGGTCAGCACCTCGTCGGCCAGCACTAGGGTGCCGTCTGCATCCAGGCCGAACTCGAACTTGGTATCGGCCAGGATCAGGCCCTTCTCCTCGGCAATGGCAGCGGCCTTCTTATAGATGGCCAGGGTGGCATCCCGCAGCTTGTTGGCGAGTTCCTCCCCCAGTTCCTCGATAACCACGTCGAAGCTCACATTCTCGTCGTGATCGCCCAACTCAGCCTTGGTCGCCGGGGTGAAGATCGGCTCTGGCAGGCGGGAAGCCTCGACCAGCCCCTCGGGTAGTTCCACGCCGCACACACTGCCGGTCTCCTCGTATTCCTTCAAGCCGGAGCCCGTCAAGTAGCCACGGGCCACGCACTCGAAGGGGATCATGTCCAGCTTCTTGCACAGCATGGCGCGGCCGAGGACGTACTCGGGGATCCGTTCATCGTCCAGCGCACCGGCCAGGTGGTTGGGAAAGTCGATCTCGTCAAAGAAAAAGGCGCTCACGGCAGTGAGCACTCGACCCTTGTCTGGGATCTCCGTATCAAGGACGTAGTCATAAGCACTAATCCGGTCACTGACAACCATCAACAGGTTGTCTTCGTCGACCTCGTAGATCTCCCGCACTTTTCCTGCGGAATGATGCTCGTACTCGCACAGTTCTGGACGCATGAGTAGCTAGTGTAGCCCTGTCCCCGGCTTTTGACTATTCATGACGAAAGCCCTGCGAGATTATTGTGTTTGCGCTGCTAAACCGCGGTCGTGACCCACCTCACGACCGCGGTGCTGGGGTACTACAGAATCACTGGGGCACTACAGAATCTCGCCCGGCGCGTAGGCAGCGGCCTCCGCGTGACGGCTGGTGACGCCCTCGATGCGCTCCAGTACCCGGGAAACCTGGGACTCGGCCGCGCCGATGAAGGCGTGACGGTCTGCCAAGGCCTCCTCCAGCTGTGCCTCGTCCAGCGGGAAGCGGTCGTCGCCGGCCAGACGCTGAACCAGATCCTGATCGCCACCGTTCTCGCGCATGTTCAGCGCCACCGCCACGGCGTGCTCCTTGATCAGCTCGTGGGCGGTCTCGCGCCCCACCCCGGCGCGCACGGCCGCCATCAGGATGCGGGTGGTGGCCAGGAACGGCAAGTAGCGCTCCAACTCCCGGTCGATCATCGCCGGGAAAACCCCGAACTCGTCCAGGACGGTCAGGAAGGTCTCACACATGCCGTCGAAGGTGAAGAAGGCGTCCGGAAGAGCCACACGGCGAACCACAGAGCAGAACACGTCGCCCTCGTTCCACTGCGCACCCGCCAGATCCGCGGCCATGGTCAGGTAGCCGCGCAGCAGGATCTGCATGCCGCCGACGCGCTCGCAGGAGCGGGCGTTCATCTTGTGCGGCATGGCGGAGGAACCGACCTGGCCTTCCTTGAAGCCCTCGGTCACGGTCTCGTTGCCCGCCATGAGGCGGATCGTCATCGACAGCGAAGACAACGCGGCACCCACCTGCACCAGGGCACTCAGCGCATCCATATCCAGGCTGCGCGGGTAGACCTGGCCGACGGAGTCGAAAACGCGGGAGAAGCCCAGGTTCTCCGCGATCGTGTTCTCCAGCTCCGCCAGCTTGGACTCGTCGCCGCCGACCAGATCCAGCATGTCCTGGCTGGTGCCCATCGGCCCCTTGATGCCGCGCAGTGGGTAGCGGCCCAGCAGATCCTCGATGCGCTCCAGGCCCACCAGCAGCTCGTCGGCGGCGGAGGCAAAGCGCTTGCCCAACGTCGTGGCCTGGGCGGCAACGTTGTGGGAACGCCCGGCCATCACTAGCGACTGGTTCTCCGCCGCACGGCGACCGATGCGCGCCAGCACGGCAACGGCCTTATCGCGAGCCAGCTGCAGGGAGCTAAAGATCTGCAGCTGCTCCACGTTCTCCGTCAGGTCGCGGGAGGTCATGCCCTTGTGGATGTGCTCCTGACCGGCCAGCGCATTGAATTCCTCGATGCGGGCCTTCACGTCGTGGCGCGTGACCTTTTCGCGCTCGGCGATGGAATCCAGATTGACGTTCTCGATGACCTTTTCGTAGGCCTCGATGGCCTCGGCGGGCACATCCACCCCGAGGGCGGCCTGGGCCTTCATCACAGAGATCCAGAGCTTGCGCTCCATAATGATCTTGTCCTCCGGCGACCAAATGGCGGTCATCTCCGGGGAGGCGTAGCGGTTGGCAAGGACGTTGGAAATATTTTTCTTAGCAGGCACGCCCCCGAGTTTATGCGCAGCGCTGGCTTTTAGGAATCTGCGAACTTATCCAAGTCCTTGATCCGCCCCGCTGCAATCACCAGGTCGCCAGAGCGGATCACGTACCCCGCTGGTGGTGTGGAGAAGTGCCCCTCCGCGGAGCGCACCGCTACGATCGCGATCCCCCGCGGGGTTTCCTCCACCTTCCGCCCGTGCATGTGCAGCGGAGGCGCCAGCTTCGCCATGGCGAAGTCGCGGTCGAACTCAATGTATTCCTGCACGTGACCTGCAATAAGGTGCGCTACGCGCCGTCCCGTATCGCGCTCTGGTCGCACCACGTGGTGCACGCCGATCTGCGTGAGGATCTTAGCGTGCTGCTGGTTGTCGGCCTTTGCCCAGACGTTGGGCACCCCGAGATCCATCACGGCTGAGGCAGTAAGTAGTGACGCCCCCATGTCGGAACCGATACCGATCACAACACGGTGTGCATCCTGTACACCAAGCTGGCGCAGCACGTCCTGGTCCGTGGTTTCCGCGATCACTGCGTGGGTCAGCAGCGGGGCGGCCTTGGCCACCACTGCTTCATCCACGTCGATGCCCAGAACTTCCACTCCGGACTGCACAAGCTCTTCGCCTAGCGCCATGCCGAAACGGCCCAGGCCGATGATGACGACGGGAGGATTGGTGGGGTGGGAAAAGAACTTAGCCAATGAACGGCCTTTCTACTGGGAAGGAATAGAGGCGTCGATTAGTACGGGCGGCCAGCGCCGCCACCACGGTGATGGGGCCAATACGGCCGAGGTACATCAGCACCACCAGCCATATGCGGGCGAAATCGGGCAGCTCCGGGGTGATGCCGGTGGTCAGGCCGACGGTGGCGAACGCGGAGATGGTTTCGAAGGTGATCTGGTGGGAGTGGAACTGCGGCAGCAACAGCTGCAGTGCCATGATAGAACCGCCGACGATGAGGAAAGCCATCATGAACACGGCCATCGCCTGGCGCACAATGCGCCCCGGGATGCGCCTGCCCGCGACCAGCAGCTGTTCATCGCCACGCACCTCCGCGATCAAAACGGCAACGAGCACTGCGGCAGTGGTGACCTTCACGCCACCTGCGGTACCGCCCGAGCCACCGCCGATGAACATCAGGAAGTCCGTCAGCATCAGGGACGACGGCCGCAGGTCCGAAAGATCCACCGAGTTGAACCCCGCGGTGCGCGAGGACACGGAGTGGAAGAACGCCGCCTGGACAGCCGACCATGGCGATAGGTCCCGCAGCGCGTTGGTCCACTCCATCAGGGCGAAGCCGATAGTGCCCACCACCAGCAAGATCGCGGTGCCAACGAGGGTAAAGATCAACGTCAGCGACGGTGGGTGCTTCACCTTCGATCGCCACCTAGCCCGCAGTTCCAGCAGCACGGGGAAGCCCAGGCCGCCGACGATAATGCCGAATGCGATCGGCAGGATGATGCCCGCATCGTTGACGTAGGGCACCAGGTTGTTGGAGCGCAGGCCGAAGCCCGCGTTGTTGAACGCCGAAATGGAGTGGAAGACCCCCTCCCACACGGCGGGCAGGAAACCGTAGCCGTATTCCGCAGCGAAGCGGAAGGTCAGAACGATCGCGATGACCAGCTCGATCGCCAGAGAGAAGCCGATGGTGCCGAAGATGATGGTGCGGATCTCTCCCAGGTCCCTTCCGCGTTGTTCCGCGGCAGCTCGCAGGCGCCCTTTGACGCCCATCTGTCCAGCAAGAACAAAGCTCACCACCGTGGCGAGCGTCATGATGCCAAGGCCTCCGACCTGAATCAGCAGCATGATGACGACCTGCCCGAAATGAGACCAGTAGGTCGCGGTATCCACGACAGTAAGGCCGGTCAGGCACGTGGCCGAGGTAGCGGTGAAAAGGGCGGTAGTAAACTCCGGGCTCTCCGGCCCGCTGCGAGAAAACGGCAACAGCAGAAGCGCTGTACCTGCGAGAATGAGCAGCAGGAAGCTCACGGAAACCAGCTGCGCAGGGCTGAAACCTTGCCTGCCGCTCCGGCGATGTTCGCCTGGATGTGCAATCACAAGACGTTACATTAAACCTATCGCGCCCTAAGCGAAACCCTTACGCAAACTTGACACCCGAGTTTTGGCTCACACTGCTGTGCTGGAAGCTAAATGGAGATGCGCCCCTCAACTGCGGGGAGGGCAATGTCGGAGCGGTAGTGCGAGCCCTCCAGCTCGATTTCCTGCAGGGTCGCATAGGCCTGCTCACGAGCCTCCGCCAGCGTGGCCCCGGAGCCGATGACGTTCAGTACGCGCCCACCGGCGCTGACCAGCTGGCCGTCCTTGTCCGCCACACCCGCGGCCAGGATGCCGCGAGCCTCACTGCCTGGCTCCGCACCGGTGATCGGCTGGCCGGTGACAGGGCTGGCCGGGTAGTTCTCGGCAGCCAGGACGACGGTCAGCGCATAGCCGTCCTCCCATTCCAGCGGCGGCAGCTGATCCAGGGTGCCGGTAGCCACGGCGTTCAGCACCCCACCCAGCGGGGTCTTCAGCAGGCGCAGCACGGCCTGGGTCTCCGGGTCGCCGAAGCGGCAGTTGAACTCCACCACTGCCGGGCCCTCGCTACCCCATGCCAGGCCCGCGTACAGCAGGCCATTGAAAGGCACGCCCTCGGCTACCATCTGCTGAGCCACCGGCTTCACAACGTCCTCGACGATTCGCTGCACTCCGTCTTCTGGCAGCCAGGGCAGCGGGGTGTATGCGCCCATGCCGCCGGTGTTCGGCCCTTCGTCGTTGTCGCCCACTCGCTTGTGATCCTGCGCGGGCAGCAGCGGAACCACCGTCTCCCCATCCACTAGGCAGAAAAGGGAAACCTCGGGGCCGTCTAGGAAGCTTTCCAGCAGCACTGGGTTGCCGCCGGCGTGCACGGCGTGGATGTGCTCCAGAGCTTCCGCACGGTCGGCCGTGACCACCACGCCCTTGCCGCCAGCCAGACCATCGTCTTTGACAACGTAGGTGGGACCGAATTTGTCGAGGGTGGCGTCAATAAAAGAATCGCTAGACCCGACAGGAACAGCGACGGCCTCTGCGGTACGGACCTGCGCTTTGGCCATGATGTCCTTGGCGAAGGCCTTCGAGCCCTCAATCTGGGCCGCTGCTGCAGACGGACCGAACACGGCGAAGCCAGCGGCGCGCAGCTCATCGGCAACGCCCGCGACCAGGGGAATCTCCGGGCCGATCACAACCAGGTCCGCCTGGACCTCCTGGGCCAGTGCCACCGGATCACCATCCGGGTGGAGGGTAGCCACGGCCGCCATGCCGGCGTTGCCCGGGCTGACGTGAACCTGCTCGACGGTCGGATCCTGGGACAGGGAATAGGCCAATGCGTGCTCGCGAGCACCGCTGCCGATAACAAGAATGCGCATGGTTCCCCAGTCTAGCGAAGCCACAGACTGCCACCGGCAGCCTGCATCCCAAGCCCCCACAACAGAAACGTTTAACGCGCTAACATCGGCACCATGGCTACGGTATTCACGAAAATCATCAACGGCGAGATCCCGGGGCGCTTCGTCTACCGCGACGAAAAGGTAGTGGCGTTTCTGACCATCGAACCTGCTGCATACGGCCACACGCTGGTCGTTCCCATCGAGGAAGTCGACCGTTGGACGGACATGGATCCGGCGACGTGGGCTCACTGCAACGAGGTCGCCCAACTGGTCGGCAAGGCAATCGTCGATACTTTTGACGCCCCACGCGCCGGCTACCTGATCGCTGGATTCGAGGTGCCGCACGCTCACATCCATGTATTCCCCGCATCCGATATGTCCGGCTTCAGCCTGCAGAACGTAATGCGTATGGACGAGACCGACCCAGAAAAGATGGACGATTCCGCCGCAAAGATCCGTGCGGCGCTTCTGGAGCAGGGGGTCGATGAGGCGAAGGTTCCCAAGGCCTAAAAGCCCCTCTCGGGTCACCACCTGCAAGCACCTATCCGATCTCAGATCAGTGGACGTTTCTGAACAGTGGACAACGACAAATTAGATCCGATGGAACTTGAGCTGGACGAGCTCGCGGAGGTCGACCCTCCGGCGAGCGCGGCTTTGGAAGAAGAACTAGCAGAAGAACTGTACGACCCCGCCAACGCGGGCGACGTCATCGGTGGCGCGTCCGACTCCCGTGGTTGGCTTAGCCGCTTGGGCAGCGGGATGGCCAGCGGAATCTCCAGCACCGGTCGCTTCCTGTGGGATATACCGTCGCGTGTCAGCCGCCCCCAAATGCCGCAGCTACGCGGGGCAATCCCCGATCCGCCTCTCGGCGCCCGCCAGGTCTCCCCCGGCTACGCCGACGACCTGTGGCAGGCACGCCCCACTATCGATCGGCCGTATCCGGTGATCCTGATCCACGGCACGATCAGCTCAAAGAACGTATGGCAGAACCTGGTGCTGCGTCTGCGCGAGGACGATTTCGTAGTATTCAGCCCCGACTACGGCGTACACGGCACGCAGGACATCCCGACTTCGGCCCAGGATATCGGCGCTTATATCGAGCAAGTGCTGGCCGCGACTGGCGCGGAGGCCGTGGACATCGTCGGTCACTCCCAGGGCGGGTTGCTGGCGCGCTATTGGATCAATGAACTCGGCGGCGAGGATTACGTCCATCACCTCATCACCCTGGGAACCCCGCACCAGGGCACCACGCTGCTGGGCATGCTCGGCAGCATGCTCACCACGGATATGAGCCAGCGGGTGGCTGCCGCCACGATCCGCCGAGTGTTCGGCGCGGCCGGTATGCAGCAGGTGATCGGCTCGCCACTTCTGGAAACCCTGGCAGCCTCCCCCGAAACCCGTAACCACATCCGCTACACCTGCTACGCAACCCGCAATGATGCGACGGTGGTGCCCCATGAAAACGCTTTCCTCGGTGACCGCAAGCCGTTGATTCCCGGCGACGACGAGGGGGAACGCCTTGCCGACAGCACTTCGGACGGCGACTCGGGCGAGGCGATCGTCACCAATTACTTCCTACAGGACCTTGGCGTATCCAAGTGCAAGCACGAGGAGTTGCCGACGAACCCCGACGTCCAGGACATAGTCCACCTAGCGCTGTTGGATGGGCTGGAAGAGCACGATACAGAGGTCTAGCACGTCAGCGTGAGGGTCTCACCACGCAGGTTCCGAGCTATTCCGTTTCGGATGCCTCCGGCAGTTCGATCCGGAAACGCGTCCCCTCCCCTTCCACGCTGTGCACTGTGATGGAACCCCCGTGGGCTTCCACCAGCCCCTTCACAATCGATAGCCCCAGCCCGGAGCCGCCGGACATGCGCGAACGCGAGACATCCGGGCGGTAGAACCTCTCAAACAGGTGCGGCAGGTCCTTGGCCGGGATCCCTTGGCCGTTGTCCTCCACGTCCACGATCACTCGGTCGTCGGTCTTGTCTAGGCGCAGGGTCACCTCAGCGTCATCGCCGGCGTGTCGCAGAGCATTGGTCAGCAGATTGCTAAAGACCTGGTGCAGGCGGTTCACGTCACCCACGACGATCGGCACCTCACCGGTTTCGTTCACGACCTGCACCGTGCGATTCGGGAACCCGGCGCGCGCCGACTCTGCCGATTCCAGCACCAGCTCCAGCATGTCGACACGCTTCTTCGCCAGCGGGCGCCCCTCGTCCATGCGGACCAGGGCTAGGAGGTCCTCGACCAGCAGACTCATGCGACCGGCCTCTTCAGAAATGCGGTCGATGACCATGGGGGCATCATCAGTAGCACCCGATTGGTACAGCTCCGCATAGCCGCGCACAGAGGTCAACGGCGTGCGCAGCTCGTGCGAGGCATCCCCGATGAAGCGGCGCATTGACGCTTCCGACCTGCGCGCTTGCCTCTCCGAGGCACCGATAGCGACGAAGGCCGATTGGATCTGCGCCAGCATCTTGTTGAGCGCCAACGACAGTCGACCGACCTCGGTGTTGGGCCGCCAGTTCGGCACGCGCTGCCCGAGGTCGCCGTTCGAAATTTTGGACGCCGTCAGCTCCACCTCATTCAACGGACGCAACGCACGACGAACCAGATACATCGATGCCAGAATGACGAGCCCGACGACCGTCAGGCCAATAATGACTTGGAGGAGGACAAGGCGCGAAATGATGTGCTCTTCTTCCTCCAAAGGCAACGCAACGATGGTGATCGTGCCGTCGTCATTGCGGAAGCTGGTGGCCCGCCAGCTAATGTTCGCACCCGAGCCTTCCCGAGAGCCGACGGTGACGGGCAAGGTCGGCTTGCCCAAGCCGCGGATCTCCGGGCGGGCAGTCATGGGCGAGTTGAAGTACTCGTAGGAGATCTGCTCGTCGACCACCAGAACATAGAAGTCGCTTGGTGGGCGCGTGACACCGGTGACAGGGTTCGGTGGCTGCTGCTTACCTAGCACTTCTAGGCCGCTTAGCCCAAGAGTGTCGGAAGAACCACTCAAACCTTCGGAACCGGAATCATCGCCATCGTTCTGAGTGCCATCGACCAAGCCCGAGCGGTGGGCCCAGCCATTGGTTGCCTCATCCAGTTGTTCGTCCACGCGCTGGATCAGGAAGCGCTGCAGAGTGGTGGTGACGGATACGCCAGATACGGATAATCCCATGGCCACCAGCACCGCAATGACCACGACCAGGGAAACCCGCAGCGGATAGTGGGAAAGAAAGTGCCCCGGATGGCTCGTTGTGACGGCGACTGCGGATCCGTGGGCATCATTCGATTTCACCGGCGGTTCGGGCTGTTCGAGCTGTTCGAGCTCGCGCTGTGCTGACACAGACTGCGGGCTCTGATTAGGCGACGACGGTAACGAGGTGGAAGGAAACATAGACGGAAATGCGGCTCACGCGAGGTTAAACGCGGGGCTTGCGCAGTACATACCCCACACCGCGAACGGTCTGGATTAGATGAGGCTCTTCCTTGTCGATCTTGCGGCGCAGGTAGGAGACGTAGGATTCAACGACGTTGCCGTCGCCACCGAAGTCGTAGTTCCACACGTGGTCCAGAATCTTGGACTTGCTCAACACGACCTCTGCGTTGACCAGCAAATAGCGGAGCAGCTTGAACTCAGTGGGCGATAGTTCGACAACTTCACCGGCTTTGGTGACTTCGTGCATGTCGTCGTCGAGGGTGATGTCTTCATAGGTAATCAGGCTGGATTCCTGCTCTTCTTCCGGGGTAACGCGGCGCAGGATTACCCGCAGGCGGGTAATAACTTCCTCCAGGCTAAAGGGCTTCGTCACATAATCATCGGCACCGATGGTCAGTCCGTGAATGCGATCCTCCACGCCGTCCTTGGCGGTCAGGAAGAGAACTGGCGCCTCGTGCCCAGCGGCGCGGAGCTTATTTAGCAGGGTGAAGCCGTCCATGCTGGGCATCATGACGTCCAGGATGAAAGCATCCGGCTTGTAGGTATCTGCCAGAGCCAGCGCGTCCTGGCCGTTGTCTGCCGTTTCAACGTCGAAACCTTGGAACTTCAGGCTGACTTTAAGGAGGTCTGAGATATTGGCCTCGTCATCAACAACGAGTACCTTCACCGGTTGGGCATTTGGCATGGTCATGCACCTCATTGTGCTGCATAGTGTTGGCGTCTATCTGCATGATAGCTGGGTGTTAGCTGTGAACCCCCTCGAGGATTGCCGCTACCGCAACAAGCCCTCAACAGGAATCCAACGTGTCAGTGTGCAATGCGACATGCGAATTAAATCGTGACTCAGTGCACCATTTTTGCTTTACACCCATTAAGCTGTGCGTATGACGAACTCTAATTCTCACTCTCGCTCTCTTCGCCGTCGCTTCGTCGCGCTCGGCGCTGCAACCATGATGGCCGCTTCCCTGGGCACCGGCGCTGCCTCCGCTGCCCCGCTCGGCTCCTCCCAGCAGGACATCAACAGGGTCGTACTGGGCGCACACGACAACATTCACAACGGAACCCGCGGCCTGCCTGAGCCCATCCGTGGCTCCATCAACCGCGCAGCGGATGACGCTACCAACTTCCTGGCTCCCGGCGCTCTGGCAGCCCGCGAGCGCGCAAACAAGCCCGCTCCCCGTCCAGCTCCGCCGAAGAAGCGCCCCGCACCGGCTCCTCGCAACAACCCCTGCCCAGCTAACGCCCGCGGTTGCGTGAGCCTGCGCGACCAGACCGCTTGGCTGCAGCGCGGCGGCAAGACCAGCTACGGCCCGGTGAAGGTCTCCACCGGTAAGCGTGGCTACGAGACCCCGAAGGGCTGGCACGTCATCACCCGCAAGGTGAAGAACGAGGTCTCCCGTACCTACGGCAACGCTCCGATGCCGTACTCCGTGTACTTCACCAACAACGGTCACGCCTTCCACCAGGGTTCCCCCTACGTGATGTCCCACGGCTGCATCCACCTGGCAGCCCCGCACGCTCAGAACTTCTTCAACGCGCTGAACGTCGGCGACCGGATCTACATCTACTAGTGTTCACTTTCTAGGTTCACTTTCTGGGTCTCACTTGTGATGTCTAGCGACATTTTGGACACGGAG
>NZ_KV799226.1:0-276 GCF_001809885.1 Corynebacterium sp. HMSC058E07 | reverse complement strand
GGTTGCGTCCCTTAGTGTGGTGTAACGCTTGCTGATGGTGGATCCCGGAAAGTAGTGGGCGGCCACCGCCAGTTAGCCTTTCAACTCAACTACCACATCTCACCGAAAGGCCTATGACGATGACCGCTGCACCGTATTCTATCGACCCGACAACCTATCTGGATGATTTGCTGGCCCAAGCGTCTCCGGATTTGATGCGCCAGATGCTGCAAGGGTTTATCAACCAGATCCTCTCCGCCCAGGCTGACACCGTCTGCGGCGCCGAATACGGGGTTG
>NZ_KV799225.1:0-1499 GCF_001809885.1 Corynebacterium sp. HMSC058E07 | reverse complement strand
TGTGATGTCTAGCGACATTTTGGACACGGAGTCCAGGATGTTTTTGGACGGGATGTCTAGTGGCTTTTTGGACGTTTGCGGCGGTGGAATAGCCGGATGGCTATTCCATTGCATAAGCGTAGAAAGGTCGCAGATTTCGATCCCGTTCGTGACGGCAAGACGGTCACACAGTTTTGCAAAGAATTGGGAATCTCGCGGCAGACGTACCACAACATCAAAAGCCGGATAGCGCAGAAGGGTCGCGCAGGCATTGTGCCGGATTCGACTGCCCCGAAGAATCCGGTTAAGAAATTCCACGAGGCCGACAAAATCGCAGTCGTCCACGCCAGGCAGGAGTTGATGGAGCAAGGCTTGGATTATGGGCCTTGGTCGATCTACTACTTCTTGTTCGACACTGTAGGTCCAGATTCCACACCGTCGCGTTCTACAATCGCCTCGTGGCTTCATGAGCTGGGATTCGTTGATGCCAACGCCCGCAAACGGCCACGCAGCTCCTATAAGCGCTTCGCCCGTGATCTCGTCGGTGAACTCTGGCAGATCGATGGACTGGTCTATCGCCTCTTTGACCACGCCCACACACATGTCACGATTTACCAGGTTATCGATGATGCCAGCAGGTTCGATGTCGGAACCACAGCGTTCGCTCTGCCAGAAAACGGTACTGATGCGCGCGCTGTGCTGGCCGCAGCGTTCGCCGCCTACGGCAAGCCCCAAGAAATCCTTTCCGACAATGGCGATGCGTTTGCCACCTATCACCGTGGTTTTCTCTCTGCTACTGAAACTTGGCTCGCCAGCCAAGGCGTTCTTGCTATTGCTGGTTTCGCCCCGACAACCCAGGGAAAAGACGAGCGCTCTCACCGCACGTTGACCCAGTTCCTCGATGCACGCCACCCAGTTAGCCTTGCTGAGGTCAACGCCTATCTGGCTGAATATCGCCAGGTGTACAACGAGCGACGACGGCATCAATCACTGCTGGTCGGCAAAATGCACATCACACCACGCCAGGCTTTCGATACCTTCCCCAAGGCACCGCCGCCTACGCATCCACTCGATCCTGAGCAGGTCTGGGCCCGCGTAGTCGCCTACAACCAGGCGCACAATCCGCACGCTGTACCCGAAATGCTAAACGGCCCCGCGGAAGCGGCAACTTCACACGAGGCCAGCACCGATGACATGGCAGCTCAGCAGGGCATACCTTCCACCGATACCCCCACACTAACGGTGCCGACGACAAATTCAACAAACCATTGGGGCATCCCAGACCAGCTCTGCGTGAGCAAAGATGGCGTTGTACGCGTGTGCGGCTTCGGTCTCTACATTGGGCTGAGGTTTAAAAACCGCAGGCTCTACTCCACGGTCACAGCCGATAACGTTGCGGAGTTTTACACGGCCCATGACGGTGAATTCCTCTTCAGCGTGCCGCTGCCAATCACGTTGAGCCACAGGCCACCAGGTGGCCAGATCAACATCAACCTCGTTGAAGGAATGAAACATCGCCA